>NZ_CP112932.1:1339770-1470091 GCF_034366785.1 Candidatus Trichorickettsia mobilis | reverse complement strand
AATATTTACAACGCCTGCCAAGGTAAATTATTATTTTTCCAACCCTTTCCATAATCACTACCCAAAAATCCATCGACAATGTTATAGCAGTTTAAATAACCGCGATTGGTAACAAAGTTTGCTGCCTCAAAAGACCTGATTCCACTGCGACACAAAAAAAATAAATGTGTGTGATAATCATTAATTTTAATTGACATTTCTTCAACGAAACTTGGATTTTGCATCATATCTGGTAATATTTTCCAGCTAAGTAGCAGTATATTATGTTGATTATCTAATATTACTATACCATTTTCTTGCCATTCTCTATCCGTTCTAACGTCAATAAGCATTGACTTCAAAGTTGTTTGCATCAATCCATATGCTTCTATAGAAGTAAGATTTCGAACTGTCATAAAATATATTTTAAGCTATACTTGTGGAGTTAGAAAAGCAAAACTAACGATTGTGTTATAAATATCAAAAACCATTAATCTTGTTAACTGATTTAGTTTTATAATTTTATATTCTATGAATATATTATTATTAGATATTTTTTTCAAGATTTATTAGCAAGAACTAACTAGGATTGCTTTCAATCCCTTTATGCACCCAGAATTTATTTTTAAATATTTAGCATTTAATTGATAAATTGAATCTTTAGACCTTTACCTTGAGAGTAAGCGCTTATTATTTTTGTAGCATACTGCCCATATTTCAAGAAATGAGCAATCTTTTGAATATCATCTACTATTTTTTATGATCTAAGTTAATAAAATTTAGCGAATTATATCTATTAGTTTTATCTTTTTCAAGCGGATTCCAAACAAAAATTTGTGTCCAATAGAAGCTCTATAAACACTTGTAAGCTCGTAATTTTTAAGCTTTATGTCATGTACAATTACCGATTCTTCAAAAGTTAATAAGCTTGGAATAACAAAATATACTCCCATACTTTCTTACCAGCACCGTGAGGAGCTATCAGCAAAATATTTTGGTGGGCATTTGAATATAATTTATTGCCATCACCATCAAGTCCCAATAATATAGCATTTTTAGAGCTCATTATACCATAATTAAAATAACTAAATAATCATATAGTATCATGAACAGTCAGGATCTAAGCTTGATTAGAAAGAAATTATTATATAAAAGCAAGCATCGTGGTTGTAAAGAAACAGATTTGATACTTGGAAAATTTGCTGAAGAATTCATATTTAGTATGAATTCTTCAGAATTGACTGAATTTGCAAAAATTCTTGAACAAAACGATGCTGATATTTACGATTGGTGTTCAGGCAAGACCACTCCATCCTCACTTAATTCTAAAATTATGCATAAATTATTAGAATTTAGTGTTGATATAATTAAATAATTTATAGAAGTGGACTTACAATTGCCGACAATAGCAATTCGTTGCCACCTCGTCATTGCGAAATCTCAGTCGGCCTCGTCTAAGCTGAAGAACTTTAGCCACCATAGTTAGCATGGCTTCAGATGACTTTTTGGCTCATATTAAACACTCTAAATTAAATTAAGTATCAATGACTAAGCAAATTATTCCTTCATATGGCAAAAATTTTTTTGCATATGAATATTTTTTAAATAAACAACAAGATGTTTTACTACTAACTTCTGATGATTGTGATGCTACTAGAGCTTATCAACAAATTCAGTTTTTTCATCAGCAGCATCATTCTGGGCAAATTTTATATTTACCAAGTTTTGATACTATCCCATATGATCGAGTATCACCAAAGCAAGATATATTATCTACTCGCGCTAAAGTCTTAACAGATTTAGCCACTACTATTAAAGAAGTAAAATTATTAATCACTAATAGTATCAATTTATTACACAAACTGCCACCAACAAAGATCTTTGCAGCCTCTTCGCTTGAACTATACAAAGGGATGAAGCTTACTACTATTGAACTAGCGAATTTTTTAGTTCTAAATAGCTTTAACCGCAGTAGCACAGCAACTGATCATGGTGAATTTGCTGTCCGTGGAGAAATAGTGGATATAGCTCTACCTGATGCTGCATATCGTATAAATTTTGCTTGGGGAGAGCGGATAGAATCAATTAAACAATTTGATCTTGTTACGCAAATTTCCACCATTGAATGCCAACATGTCGCAATTTATCCGGCAAGTGAAATTATTCTAAATCCAGAAACTATAAATAATTTTAAAGATAATTATTTATTAAATTTTGGCGTTAATCATACTAATCAGCCCTTATATCAATCAATAATAGCTGCTAAAAAATTTGTTGCCTATGAACATTTACTGCCATTATTCTATAAGGAACTAAACGGGCTGGTCGATTATCTCAAGAACCCAGTAATTATTTATGATCCTCTAGCTGTTCATGCTCTATTGGAATATGAAAATACTTATCATGATCTATACGAATCACGCCTACTCTCTAATAAAACTAAGTTAACAACTTTTTATCCGGCATTACCACCAACAGAGTGCTGTATAACTTATGCTAAAATTAAAGAAATATTAGAACAATCGTCTAATATATGCCTGGAATACGCCGCATCCACTGCATCGCCGCTAAATTTGTCGGCTACTAGTTTTGTTGAGCAAAAAACTATTTTTGAGAAACTCTTTGAAATTATCTCTAGCAATCCGACAAAAATTCCGGTGATCTTCTTTGAAACTAAAATCAATATGGAGAGGATCAAACAGATTATAAAAAACTATGACTACCTCTATGCTGATATTACTAATCTAGAACAAGCAAAAATAGGCATAGTAAATTTATGTTATGTACCACTAGCTCATGGATTTCATAGTGAGAATTATATTTTTATTGCAGAACATGATATTTTTAAAACCAAACCACCAACTACTACTACTAACACTGCCAAACGTCGGTTAAAAAACATCCTCACTGAACTAGATAATCTACAGGAAGGAGAGCTGGTAGTACATACCGAACATGGTATTGGTCAATTTATTGCCGTAGAAACCATTCAAGTTGGCGGTAACCCACATGACTGTCTTAAAATTCTATACGCAGATAATGATCGACTTTATGTACCGGTAGAAAATATTGAATTAGTAAAAAAGTACGGTAATTTTGAAGCTGAACTAGATAAACTAGGTAGTATTGGTTGGCAAAAACGTAAAGCAAAACTAAAAAACCGAATTAATGAAACCGCAACACAATTATTACAGTTGGCTGCCAGAAGAAAATTAATTTCAGCACCGATAATTACCTTTGAAACCCCAGAATTTGCTAAATTTTGTTCAGGATTTCAATATGTAGAAACTGAAGATCAGCTTAAAGCGATTGCAGACATTAAAGATGATTTGACTTCTGGACTATTAATGGACAGGTTAATTTGTGGCGATGTTGGCTTTGGCAAAACTGAAGTTGCGATGCGCGCTACATACATGACCATAGCAAATACTGATGATCCGTTATCGCAGGTAGCAATAATTGCTCCTACTACAATATTGTGTAAGCAACATTATCTTAGATTTACTAAAAGATTTAAATCTCATGGATTTAAAGTAGCACAGCTCTCTCGTCTAGTCAGTCCTTCTGATACTAAACAAAATAAAGAACTAATTAAGAACGGTGAAGTTAATATTATTGTTGGTACTCATGCTTTACTAGCATCAGAAATAAAATTTCATAATTTAAAAATGATAATTATTGATGAAGAACAGCATTTTGGTGTCAAACAAAAAGAACGTTTGAAAGAGTTAAAATCTGATATTCATGTTTTATCACTCTCAGCCACTCCAATTCCTCGTACTTTACAAATGTCAATGGTCGGTTTAAAAGACCTTAGTTTAATTGCCACTCCACCGGTAGATCGATTAGCCGTACGCACAGTAGTTATGCCATTTGATCCGGTGGTGATCAGAGACGCTTTACTGAGAGAACGTTTTCGTGGTGGCCAAAGTTTTTATGTATGCCCCAGAATTAAAGATATCGAATATATCGAACAAAAACTAAAAGAAATGGTGCCGGAATTAAAATATAAAATTGCTCATGGCCAAATGCTGCCTTCAGTTACCGATAAAATTATGGAAGAATTTTATCATGGGCAATTTGATATACTATTATCGACCACTATTATTGAATCAGGCATTGATATTCCCACTACTAATACCATGATCATTCATAAAGCCGATCAACTTGGCTTAAGCCAACTTTATCAGCTACGAGGAAGAATCGGTAGAAGTAAAGTCCGAGCCTATGCTTACCTGACAATTGCAGATGATAAAAAAATTACCGCTCACTCAGTCAGACGTTTAAATATTATTCAAAACGCTGATGCTCTTGGTTCCGGATTTGTTATCGCCAGTCATGATATGGATCTCCGAGGATTTGGCAATTTGGTTGGCGAAGAACAATCAGGACAGATAAAAGAAGTAGGAGTAGAGCTATATCAAGAAATGCTAGACCAACAAATCGCTAATTTAAAAGATCTGCCAGAAAGTTCAGATAATTTTATGCCATCAATTAACCTTGGAGTACCAGTCTTTATTCCTAATGATTACATTGCAGATTCGGCATTAAAATTAGGAATTTATAAAAGAATAGGTAATTTATTAGCCGATCATGAGGTTGAAGAATTTTATGCTGAGATGTTGGATCGCTTTGGTTCCATTCCAATTGAGTTGGATAACTTATTAAATATAGTCAAAATAAAATATATTTGTCGTAAATTACAGATTGAGAGTCTTGATTCCGGCACTCAAGGATTTGTCTTAAAATTTGCCAAAAGAGCGAATGTAGCAGATATGGTGATGAAATTTATTGACCAGTATCCACGTCAAGCAAAAATCAAACCGGATAATAAATTAGTATTTGTTAAAGATTTAGACCAAGCCACTATTATTAACGAAGCTTCAACGATATTACAGCAACTGGCTGCCTTGGTTATACCAGAGACCTAATATATATATATTAAGATATAGATACACACACTAGTATTATATATACCTCTTCAACTTCAAGAGGTATATTGAAAAAATATTAACAAATGCAACGAAAAAATTAATAAAAATTACAGAACAAATCAAAGGTAACAAATGACAACAATAACATATGAAGAGTTTGAACGTGTGAACTTGCGTTCTGGTACGATTGTAAAAGCAGAAGAATTTCCAAGAGCTAAAAAGCCAGCATTTAAAGTGTGGGTAGATTTTGGTCCGCAAGTAGGAGTATTACAAACGTCAGCCCAGGTTACTGTGCACTACACGCCAGAAACCCTTCTTGGACGCCAGATTGTTGGATGCGTTAATTTGGGCGAGAAGAATATAGCAGGTTTCACATCTCAGTTTTTGCTTGTTGGATTTGCTGATGAAAATGGCGCTATTTGTTTGATAACTGTTGATCCAAAGGTTCCGAATGGACAAAAAATGCATTGATATGAAACGCTTCATCTTCACCGGCACTCCTGGTAGTGGAAAAACATCTGTGATCGCACAGTTAGAAAAATTATGGTATGTTGTCATTCGCGAAGCTGCGACGGATGTGATTGCTATGGAGCAAGGGAGTTTTTTTGAGATTTCGAGGGAGCGATAAAGCTCTACGGTAGAAAATACTGACTCACTTGCAAAAACAAAAGTCACGATGAACATCCTGATATGCAACTCTAGGCTCTATCATAGATTTGTTAACATCACCTATTGACTCCTGAACCTGAAGCATATATTACATACGCGTATAGTTTATTTATAATTAATTCTGAGAAAAAAATGCTTAAATCATTATTGTTGAATATCACAAAGCTAATACTGGTGATAATATTATCTTGCTGTGTGGTCATTTTAAACGCATTTGCTGAAAATAACTCTTCTGTTTCAAATAAATTAAGAAATATTGAATCTAATACTGAAGGACGTTTAGGGATTTTTGCTATTAATACAGAAAATGGACATGTAATAAAATATCGTGCTGATGAAATTTTTCCAACTCAATGTACATCTAAAACAATAGGAGTTGCTGCAGTTTTAAAAAAGAGTATGTTAGACCCTTCGCTGCTATCACAAAGAATTACATATTCAAAAAAGGATCTGGATCTGGGTGTATGGAACCCTATAACAGAAAAACATCTTTCTGAAGGAATGACAGTTCAGGAACTCTGTTCTGCTGCAATAAGTCTCTCAGATAATACAGCCATGAATCTTTTGTTAAAACCAATTGGTGGCATTCAGGGAATGAATGATTTTGCACGCTCTATAGGTGATTCCTCATTTAGACAGGATAATGATTGGCCAGCCGAAGCTTATTCGGGTGGAGATGGCAATTTGAAAGATTCATCAACTCCTCAAGCCATGGTTGAGAGCTTTCGCAAAATAACTATAGATAAAGCTTTAGATAGACCTCAGAGAGATCTACTCACTACATGGTTAATAAACACACAGACAGGTGCTGCAAGAATTCGCTCAAGCATTCCAAATGGTTGGATAGTTGGTAATAAAACTGGTACAGGAGGTGCTTATGGCTCAACTAACGATCTTGCAATTGTTTGGCCACCAAAACATGCTCCAATTTTAATTGGTATTTATTATACGAGCAATAATGAAAAGGCAATAAAAAGGGAAGATGCGCTATCTGCTGTAACCAAAGTTCTAATCAAAGAATTTATTGCAAAAGACAAAAAATTAAAGGCTCTATGACCACTGCTTACGTAAAATGAAGAGGCTAATAGTCTCGTTGCGCAAATTTTCAGATAGCGAAAAAACACGACTATCACTATCACAAATTGCTGCTAAACCGCAAAAGCCACTTATTCTGGATCACTACGCAAATTGTAAATTTGCTCAACTCAGACGTAGAAACAAGAGTTTTAGCGGTTTTAATTAACGATTCGCATTACTCTTTTAATAGTAAAGCTCTTTTCTCAAAAGCTTCCATCAACTTCTCTGCAGCTCTATAAAAAAATAAGCCTATTAGTTTATCTAATAACAAAGACTTAAACTGAAAATCAATAAAAAATTCCACTACGCTAGTTTCCCTTTCTTCATTACGAAACAACCATCTGTTATGTAAATATTTAAATGGACCAGAAATAGCTTCAACTTCTATAATATATTCTCCTGTGGGTGTGATAGTGTATATTATGCGTGATTGATATTTTTCTATAAAAGTCTTAAACTTTATTACTAACTCCGCAGTAATTTGGTGTTGATCTTGTGAAACTATACGAGCTGCTTGACACCATGGTAAAAACTGTGGGTAATCTTCCACTGAAAGCACTAAGTCGAATAACAATTTGGGTGGATATGGTAAAATTTTAATCTTATTAAAAGAGTGCACGATTTCAACTAACTTTAGCCATTTTTATATTTTTAAGTTTTTGAAAATCTGCTCCAGCATGGTATGATGAGCGAGTTAAGGGACTCGCTGATACCATCATAAAACCTTTGGTTTTTGCTGCTCTTTCCAAGTAGTTAAACTCATCAGGAGTAACATATCTTGCAACTTTTGCGTGTTTAGGAGTAGGTTGTAAATACTGCCCTATAGTTAAAAACTCAACTTCAGCTGCACGTAAATCTTCCATCACTTGCACTACTTCATCAGTTTCCTCACCGAGTCCAACCATCATTCCAGATTTTGTAAAAATTGTTGGATCAAGTTTTTTTACGGTATGTAATAAATTAAGCGAATGATAATAGCGAGCTCCCGGTCTAATTGTTTTATATAAAGACGGTACAGTCTCAATATTATGGTTATATACATCAGGCTTTGCTTGCACCACAATTTCAATTGCTCCAGTTTTTTTTAAAAAATCCGGAGTCAAAACTTCAATAGTAGTAGCCGGTGATAGAAGCCTAATTTGAGTAATACATTCAGCAAAGTGCCCTGCTCCACCATCATCAAGATCATCACGATCAACTGAAGTAATCACCACATGCTCTAACCCCAGTTTTTTTACAGCAATTGCCAGCCTTTCTGGTTCATGTGGATCTACCAGATCAGGCCTTCCGGTTGCAACATTACAAAAAGCACAGGCACGAGTACAGGTAGAGCCAAGAATCATTACCGTTGCATGTCGCTTAGACCAGCATTCACCAATATTAGGACATGCTGCTTCCTCACAAACCGTATTTAATTTCAGGTCAGTAATTAGCTGCTTGGTATTATGATATTCATAAGAATTAGGAGCTTTGACTTTAATCCAAGCTGGTTTTGTTTTAACCGTTCCTTCTTCAATTACTATATCTGGCATATTATTATCTATGTTTATAAATAAATATCTTCTTCTGGTACTGCTGTTAATTCTACATCATCAAAACACGTTAGATCTTCTAATGATTCTGTAAATTTTACCTTACTAATACCCGTTAACCTTAAAGAACATATGAAATACTCATATACTTTGTAGTATTGATACTCAAAAGCTTCACATTTACGCTCAAAACCCTCGCATTTACGCTCAAAATCTTCCTTTATTTCATTAGTAACTATCTTGTGTGCAAGATCAGATAAAATTTTTCGTTGTTGTTCTTCTGGAAAAGAATTACTAATAAATTTAAAAATATGTGACCACGAATCACTTGATATACTCTTAAAGTTGCTTGATGTAAACACTGTTTGCAATGTTTCTTTTAATAAATCTTTATATGAATCCGTTAATCCTGCAGTACTAATAATATTAATCAATTCTACAGTATCTGCTACTGATAAACTTTTGTTATATAGCAAAGTTTTTGCTATAACAATAATTTCACTTACCAAATATTCATACAAATCTGTAGGAGCATAATAATCTTTAGCCAAAGAAACATTATATTGTATATTTTGTAACTTCTCTGAAATTTGTTGAGATCTTATATTGTCATCATAAGTAACAATATTAGTCGATAACATAGACAAATATCCAATATCAGTAAAAAGCTCTCTTAAAAAACTCTCTTTTAGTACTTTCGAGCATTCATTAAACACATTTCTCGACCCTCTACTACTGTTGACGTAATCATTTAGTAATATTTGTAAAAATGGTGGATATTGCATTATATTACCTCACTTCCAGACTAGCTTCTCAGCTATTTTTTGAGTATAATTTAAGGAACCAATAATTAACTATATTATAACAATAAACAAATCTCCGTAGTGCTATCTTATTTATATATATTTATATGTGTATCGCCTTCCCATAAGCCTGCAACACAGACTCATGCATCATTTCAGATAAAGTAGGATGCGGAAAAATCGTATTTATTAAATCTAGCTCTGTGGCCTCTAGATTTTTAGCAATTACATAACCTTGAATTAATTCAGTAACTTCAGCACCAATCATATGTGCACCAAGTAACTCTCCGGTCTTGGCATCGAAAATAGTTTTAATCAAGCCATTCAACTCACCTAATGCCAAAGCTTTACCATTAGCCTGATAAGGAAACTTACCAACTCGCACTTGATAACCCACAGCTTTTGCGGCACTCTCAGTCAAACCAACGCTGGCAATTTGTGGATAAGAATAAGTACAACCGGGAATATTATTTTTATTAATTAGGTGTGGTTTTAGACCTGCAATCATATTTGCTACTATTATTCCCTCATGACTGGCTTTATGAGCAAGCCACGGACTACCTGCAACATCGCCGATTGCATAAATCCCAACCTCATCAGTTTGCATAAATTCATCAGTAACTATATGACTATTAGCAACCTTAATCTTGGTATTCTCTAAACCAATATTTGCAATGTTACCGCTAATTCCTACTGCCATTAATAATTTATCTGCAGTATGCAGGTGTTTTTTCTCTTCAAATTGTATATTAACTGAAATTTGATTTTGACTTATCTTATGATCCAGTAATTTTACATTAGTAAAGATTTTAATACCTTGTTGTATAAAAATCTTTTGTGCCAATGCAGAAATTTCTGCATCTTCTACTGGAAGAATTCGATCTTGAGCTTCTAGTATCGTAACATCTACTCCAAGAGCATTATAGAAAGAAGCAAACTCTATACCTATAGCCCCAGATCCGACAATAATTATTGATTTTGGCAAAGACTCCGGAATCATCGCCTCACGAGAAGTCCAGATTTGTTTACCATCTGGCTCAAATCCTGGTAATATTTTGGGTCTTGCACCGGTAGCGATAATAATATTACTGGCTTTAATGCTAAATTGTTCTTTTGAATTTTTAACTTCAATTATTTTATTTTTTGCTATTTGCGCTGTGCCCTCAAACACAGTAACCTTATTCTTTTTCAGTAAGCCTTTGATACCAGCAGCTAATTGACTAGAAACACGTCGTGAACGTGCTACCATTTGTTTGATATCTATTTTATATTCAGCTATATTAATGCCAAAATCTTGTGCATGTTTAATATGATGAAGCATTTCTGCTGATTTGAGTAATGCCTTAGTTGGAATACAGCCCCAGTTAAGGCATACACCACCGAGATGTTCCTTTTCTACTAGTGCAACTTTTTTTCCAAGTTGAGCACACCTGATGGCAGCAACATAGCCTCCCGGCCCTCCGCCTATTACTATTACGTCATAATTTTCCATTCACACAATCCTATAATTTCAGGTATATACTGCGAGTAAATGAAAAGTTGGGAAAATTGCAGCTCGTAGCCTTGAACAACAGTAGTCATGCTGAACTCGTTTCAGCATCTTGTGAGCTCCTGACGAGATGCTGAAACAAGTTCAGCATGACAAACATTTTTACCAATTTTTCATTTACAAGAAATATATCTTTTGCTGAGAATTATAAAAGATTGTGCAGTAGATATCCAGCCTTATTGAGTGGTAGGCATTTAAAAAATTTTATTTGGTTTGACAGTGTTTCTAAAAGCTACAAATAAACTGCTTTAAAACTCCTTCAAGGTTAAAGAACAAAAGACGAATCGTCTTGCCCAAGTTCTCCGTTATTATAAGTTCCTCATCGTCTGAAACCTAGTTACTCATCGTCATTGCTAGGAGCTTTATCTCCGTGGCAGTCCAGAAAATGAGAAGCAACCTTAATTGAACTGCTTTGGTCACTATCGTGATCAGGCTTAGGTGCCTGCAAGACGCTAAAAGAGTTCACAACATTTAAAGCATGAAGAACTATCATCAACTATCCTATGTTCACCTATTATAGGCGATGCATAATGTGTATTCATATTAACTACATATGGTTCAACTGAAAACTGTTCATTACCTAGTACTTCGATTTGACCGCCATTCTCATTTACCTTAGTTGTTAATTTATGTAAATTTCCACTATTAACGGGAAGTACGTATATATTGCCCTTATACATAACTACCACAGGACTGCGTTCCTGCACAACATTTATGATTACTGGGTTACTTGGAAGTGATATTTTAACTAACTTACCAATATCGTTGTAATTTACTGTAAAATAAGCTGGATCTATTTCACTTATTCGTTGCCCGCTAGGCTGAGTCACCGCTAAGCTAATATTTATATTTTCTCCCGGTGGTAGTATTGCTTTTGGTAATTCAATTGATTGATATTGTGTAATTCTAATCTGGTAGTGGTAATGATAATAGTGTACCATCAGTGTAAAATTAGTATTACAAATTGTCTTTTGCATTATTCCACATGCAAAATCCCCCTTTTGTATCACAGCAACTTTTGTATCACTAAAATCATTTTTCCATTCCAGCCCTTTTTCCCAACTATGAGCTTGAATATTCATGTTTCTTACCTGAGCTGGACTTAATAATTGATATTTTACCTCCAAACCATCATTATATGCCGCTATTGCTTCAGATTTCATCTCAGCAGTAATGATACTACTGCCATATTTTTTTGCATTTTGTCTGATAATTTCAGCGCATTTCTGAACCGAATTGAGACAAGAAGTATCCTCTACCTTGTGTTTAAGGAACGCTTTATCGCTCATTTCAGCTACTCCAAGTTCTCTAGCTATCATAATAAGAAACGTTGCTAAAGAACCTGTACCATATAGATCTAATAACAGTTCAAAAGCTCTTAATTCACCAAAAAGTAAAGCATAATTTAAATTATGTTTTGCAGTATCAAATCCGTTTTTTCGATAAATTGATTCCACACTCGTACGCATAGATAAATTAAATATCTCCAATCCTTCTAAATAAAGTCTTTCAGGATTGAACATTACATCATTATAGATCGAGGCCTTATTTATCGCAGCTTTTAGATTTTGCTCATGTTCTTGCACCACCTTTTTTTCTTTTTCAGCTTTTTTCTTGGCTTCTTTTGCTGCTTTATCTCGTGCCCATGTACTAACACCGCTTGTATTGCTATAAAGACTATGACCAGAGCTCTTTTTAGGTCTAGAGATCTCTTCTCCCCACTGATTTTTATTAGACCCATAGTACCCTGTTCCACCGCCAAATTTCATAATAACCTCCATTTCATGATATTTATTTATCTTTCATAAACAATTTCATTAATTATTAGAATAGCTCACACTTACAACACTCTTCAAATATCGCACAACAACCTAAACAACTGCACGCTACCTCCATACACTTAATACAATCACTCCAACTACACTTGGTAGTCTCAACTGTATGTTCGGCAACGATATTTTCATCAGGAGTACTGCTTGGAGCAACAGAATTCAAACTAGGTGATGCTTGTGTTACTTTATCGTATGTAGGCGTAGTAGGATCACTTAACTTTCTATATACTTGATCATCTTTCATATAATCCTCTTTCTTACTATTGGCTGGCAATTAGTATCACCAATACCAATATTAACATAAGATTATACAACTACAAGTTAAATTGTATATAATAATATTAAATTATACGAAACAAATTAAACCAACATCAAGATAGGTTTTTCGATTAATTTTTTGAATACTGCAAGGAATTTTGCACCGATGACGCCATCTACTACTCGATGATCACATGAAAGCGTTAGCTCCATCATCGTGGCAATTGCTATTTGATCATTTACTACGACTGGGCGTTTTACGCTTTCACCAACGGCTAGGATACAGCTTTGCGGTGGATTGATAATAGCACTGAAATTTTTAATACCATACATCCCAAGGTTAGAAATGGTAAAACCACCACCTTGAAATTCTTCCGGTAATAATTTATTTTCTCTAGCTCTTTTGGCTAAATCCTTAACTTCACGAGACAAACTAATTATATCTTTTTTATCTGCTGATTTAATTACTGGAGTGATAAGCCCGCCATCAATTGCCACAGCTACTGAGATATCAACATTATTATAATAGCGTATCGCATCAAATTGCCAACTAGCGTTTGCTTCTCCTACTGCTCGCAGCGCTTTTGCTACCGCTAAAATTACAAAATCATTAACTGAGACCTTGTGAGCAGGCTCATTGGTGTCAGCACTATTAAGCTCTTGCCGCAAAGCCAGCAATTTATCAACATTACATTCTATTGAAAGATAAAAATGAGGTATTGTTTGTTTAGATTCCAATAATCGCTTAGCAATAATTTTTCTGACATTACTATTAGGTACAGCACGATATTCTTCAGTAGCCTGGACTAATTTATTGTTATTTTGATCACGATTATTTGAAGAGTTCTGTGCCGCTAAAATATCTGACTTTATAACCCTACCATAAGGACCACTGCCACTAATATTAGCTAGATTAATGCCAGATTGTGCTGCAATTTTCTTAGCCAAAGGTGAGGCAAATATCCGAGACACGGCAGCTCCAGTAGCTCCCGCACTAGCAGTAATCTCAGTAGATTTTACTGGATCCCGATTTTCATCGGGATGACAAGAAGTGTCTGGATGACAAGGAGACTGAGTATTACTAGAAGACTGAGAACTATCAAAAGCACCTGCTTGGGCAAAACTTTCTAGCGCACTAGCATCCTCTCCTTCCTCAAGCAATAATGCAATCAATGAATTAACCGCTATATTCTCACTCCCAGCAGCACAGATAATCCTACCCATTACCCCTTCATCGACAGCTTCCACTTCCATAGTTGCTTTATCAGTTTCAATCTCTGCGATTACTTCTCCTGGAGAAACCTTATCTCCTTCTTGCTTTAACCATTTTGCTAAATTACCAGCAGTCATAGTTGGAGATAAAGCGGGCATTAAAATCTTTATTGGCATAATTTTTACTTATTGGTTGATGGTTGTCATGAACAAGTAATGAGATCCTGAAATAAATTCAGGATGACAATCTAATAAAACTTCATAAACTTTGTTAATTTGTTAAATTGAATAGTTAGACGAAGGTCAAAATTGAAGAAGTGCTAGAAGTATCAAAGTCGAGGAGCGCAAGCAGTCAAATAGTACGTGAGCACCGCAGAACTTTAGATACGACGACGCAATTCTCAATTTTCACCGAGTATAACAGACTTTTTTGGCAGCTGCGACTATATCTTCTATACTTGGTAACGCTAGTTTCTCTAAATTAGCCGCATATGGCAAAGGCACATCCCTACCCGTTACTATTGCTATTGGTGCATCCAAATAATCAAAAGCTTCCTGCATTACTAAACTCGCAATAGTAGCACCGATTCCACAATTAAACCACCCCTCTTCAACAGTCACTAAACGGTTGGTTTTTTTTACTGAAGTGATTATAGTATTAATATCTAATGGTCGAATGGTACGCAAATCTATAACTTCAACGCTAATTCCATCAGTTTGTAAAATTTCAGCAGCTGCAAGAGCTAATTTTACCTGTATTGAGAAAGTAACAATTGTAACATCACTACCGGCTGTGACTATTTTAGCTTGTCCAAATGGTATAGGTTCCAAAGTATCTGGAGTTTCAAAATTTTGTCCATATAAAATCTCATTTTCTAGAAAAATCACTGGATTATCATCCTGTATAGCGGTAACTAATAAACCATACGCATCCTCTGCACTATAAGGTGCTATTACTTTTAATCCAGGAACATGAGCATACCAGGCAGCATAGTTTTGGCTATGTTGAGCTCCTACTCTAGCCGCTGCTCCATTAGGCCCACGAAACACTATCGGGCATTTTATTTCGCCACCTGACATATAATGAGTTTTAGCAGCCGAATTAATAATTTGGTCTATAGCTTGCATCGCAAAATTAAAAGTCATGAACTCAACAATAGGTCTAAGTCCGGCAAAAGCTGCGCCAATTGCAAGACCGGTAAAACCATGCTCAGTTATCGGTGTATCGATCACTCTTTTAGAACCAAATTCATCGAGTAATCCTTGAGTTACCTTATAAGCTCCGTTATATTCGGCAACCTCTTCACCCATAATAAATACATTATTATCTCTTAGCATTTCTTCGCGCATTGCCAAACGTAATGCTTCACGTACTGTAATTTGTTTCATACTTAAATATACACTTCACTATAAAGTTCATGCTCTGCAGGTGCTTGAGAGAGTTCTGCAAAACTTACTGTCTCTTGAATTATTTCTTTTACCTTTTTTTCTATCAATTTTAAATCTTCTGCTGAGGCATATTTTTTGTCTAAAATTTTCTGCTTAATTTCAGTCAAAGGATCGCGATCTTTATATTGTTCAACCTCATCTTTACTACGATAAGTAGCAGGATCAGACATTGAATGACCACGATAGCGATAGGTTTTCATTTCTAGAATAATCGGTCCTTTTCCATCTCTTACATACTCTGCCGCTTGTTTAGCGACAGAATATACAGTCTCAACATTCATCCCATCCACTTGCCATCCTTGAATACCAAAAGATTCACCTTTTCTATATAAATCAGTCATCGCAGTAGAGCGCTTAACCGAGGTACCCATTGAATATTCATTATTCTCAATAATGTAAATAACCGGTAATTTCCACAATGCAGCCATATTCATTGCTTCATATACTTGCCCCTGATTAACTGCACCATCACCTAGGAAAGTAAAACAAATATTTGTCGACTCCAAATATTTCTCAGCAAAAGCAAGTCCGGTACCGATTGGCACTTGCGCCCCTACTATCCCATGACCGCCATAAAATCTACCGGCAACATTGAACATATGCATAGATCCCCCCTTACCTTTCGAGCATCCACCACTCTTGCCCATTAATTCTGCTAGCACATATTTGGGTTCAGTACCGGATAAAATGATATGAGCATGGTCGCGATAACTGGTAATAGTACTATCATTAGGTAATTTAACCATATCTATACCGGTAATTACTGCTTCCTGGCCTATATATAAATGACAGAAACCTCCTATCAATCCCATACCATAAAACTGACCGCATTTTTCTTCAAAACGTCTCAGTAGCAGCATTGTTTCATATGCTTGCAAATATTGCGTATTATTTAATTTATGCTTTTTAATATTAATCATATTTATATTTTTAAGTAAAAATCTGGATGACCGCACCGCTAAACCGCTCACCTGAGACGCGCAAGCACTCTTCAAAAAGTTAGTAACAATATGACTATCGATACCAAAATTGTCAAGCAAATGCTCATAAGTGAGCTACAAAATCAATTGACTTATAGATAGCTTTGTTTAAAATCAGCGTAAGAATAGCAACCGGCTATTCTAGGAGTGTAAGAACTTCTTTCTAACACGGTGTCATTAACCGTTAAACGATCTAATCCTCGACTATTATTTATGGTCGGGGAGATGGTGGCGTATGTCCAGAGCCATGCTTAAAGGTCATCATAGACTGTTGTTAGCAGTTTTCTTACCTCCCCGATCACCAGGATTTTTTCAAAAATTACTCTTGGTGGTCAGATTTTATTTATAATCTATATGGGGATAATTTATCATGTCAAACAAAGCAATAATCTTTTTAAATAAATCATTTTTAGATATTAATAAAAAAACTTTACAAAATCTCAATGCTAGTTGTAGTGAGTATGGGCTAGAAATTATAAAAACCATTTATAACGACCATAAAAACAGTACAATCGCTCTAGATATACTTACGCAATTAATAAAAGAACAGCAACAACCGCTAACAATAATTATCGATCCAGAAACTTACCTCTTAGCTGAGAATATTTTGTCTTGTTGTTTCATCGGTACTCTCCTGAAAATACAGCTAATCAAACTCTGCATATATCAGGAAATTTATCAAGAGAAGCAACAAAAAATTAAATCTACTTTATTTTTTTATAGAGATGAAATACCGAATCTGCTTTCTGCATCAACGATACATTTAAGTCAACTGCAGAACAAAGTGAACAATTCTCACACTGAATTGATTTAGAGATCTAATAAATTGTTGTCATCATTGCGAGACGCAAAACCTGAAGCAATCCAAGAAATAAACGAACATATTTTACTGGATTGCTTCAACCATAAATGGTCTCAGCTCAGACGAAGCGATACTCAAGCAAGGCTGTTTTGTATTGTATCTTTTTCTTAACTTAATGCTTATAATTCATTGACCACTCTCATAATACTATACTATTCTCCTTGAGCTAACGAAAATCCTTTCTTACCATCAAACTCAAACAAATTTTCTACCTTAATAAAATCAATATCAGCTAAACTTAAAGCCTCAAGTAATTTAGCTATTGTTACATGCTTGATTGTCTCACCCGCTGTTTTAGCTACAAAACGACAGCACCAATGATCAGACAACAATTCAAAACGCTCATCTCGTGGCCATAACTTCAACCCCTTACAAGCTACAGTTTGTAATTCCAGACCTTGTAAGTTGATGCTTTGAATTTTAGCAGCAACATCATGAGCAGATGATACATTCATAGCAACAAAAATATCTGCTCCAACTAACACCTTAATTTCTTTGGTATTAATTGTGTAAACTTTAGTAGATTGTTCTAATTTTGGTGTTGATGAATAATCTACTGCTTTTAAGGTAGTTGGTACCTCACCTAATCTTTTAATAATTGCTGCTGCAAATTCTTGCGTTCCTACTTTTTTAGAGCTAGTTTGATCATTATAAATATCTGTAGTATGAATTCCGTCTTCTATGGTCTTTTTCCAAGCATTCTCGATAGTAGCAGCTATTTTACCTTGTCCAATATGCACTAACATCATTACTGCAGCATTTAGCAATCCTGAAGGATTAGCTATATCTTTACCTGCAATATCAGGCGCTGATCCATGCACAGCCTCAAACATTGCATAGTATTCTCCTATATTAGCACTGCCAGCAAGTCCAACTGAACCTGAAATCTCCGATGTAACATCAGAAATAATATCACCATATAAATTTGATGTTACAATCACATCAAACAAATCAGGTGCTGTTGCCAACCTTGCTGTTCCAATATCAATAATATAATGTTCAGGTTTAATTTGTGGATATTCTTTGGCAACCTCATCAAATACCTTATGGAAAATACCATCAGAAAATTTCATGATATTATCTTTACTAAAGCAAGTGACTTTTTTACGGTTATTTTTTATCGCATATTCAAAAGCATATCTAATAATTTTCTCACTACCAACGCGACTAATTAGTTTTATCGATTCATACATATTATGAGTATGACGATATTCTATTCCAGCATATAAATCTTCTTCATTCTCACGAATAATAGTTAAATCCAGTTTGGGGTGCAAGGTCTCAACAAATGGATGATAGGAGATTGAAGGACGTACATTGGCATAAAGCGACAGTGCTTTACGTAAGGTAACATTTAAGCTTTTATAACCACCACCCTGTGGAGTGGTGATTGGAGCTTTCAGCAACACTCTGGTGCGAGCTAGCGATTCCCAGGTATCTCCAGCAATACCAGAAGTATAATTCTTCTGATATAGTTTTTCTCCTATTTCAATAGCTTCAATACGTATTTTTGCTTCTGATTCCTTTAAAATGCGTAAAACCGCTTCCATAATTTCTGGACCGATACCATCGCCTCTTGCTACAGTAACTGGTGTAAATTCCGACATACTTTACCTCTAAAATAATTAAGCTATTAATAGGATAACATATGGATCTAAATTCTATAAAGTGAAATCAGATAAAACAGCAAGAGCGCAGATTATAGTGTGTCAAAGTCGTCATCTACTCCCTTAAAACTGACAATCAAAAGTATTGTAGATATCGATAGCTCCAGTTATGCTACTTTCATAACTACTAACACTACTTTTATTGAGAGTATCATCTATACTCATGATAAAATTATGATCCAGATAATTAAAAAGGTCTATATATGTTTGATCTGTCGTTATTGCTTGACTATAATGTAGACTCGCAAACTCTTCAAAGCTCGATGCCTCTATTCCCAATGTAAGGCAAGTTTCAACATACTGACCAATAAAATAAGCTATACCTTCTGCATTATAACTGGATTTATTGTAATTATCGACAATGATATGACCAAACAACTGAATCAACAACGGTAGTGTCTCTACAAACTTTATTGTTGGTGTTGTTTCTGAATATGATGCAGAATAAGGATATGCATTGTTATGAAAAAACTCATAACAAGCTGCATGCACTAATTCATGAACAATTGAACCCACAAAATTTGTTAGAGCTTTATCATCACCGGCTAGAGCTTCTTTGCTAGCTACAATATGTACTTTACCATTCGGTGTTGTTATTCCCAAACAATTACTATGACCAGCTATACCCTCTTCGAGATCCATAATATATATTTTATAATCACTAGCTCCCTCAAAAATTTTTTGCATAACTGGGTGCAAATTATAAACCTTGGTAATTTTCTCTACTATCTTCTCTATACTATTACTCATGTCACAATTAGTATGTATATTATTGATAATCTTTTGAATAACTGGAATCTCAGTTTTCGCAAGGATAGTTGGTGCATTACCTATATAATTAGGATTAGTTGCTATTAATGCCTCTTCTAATATTAATTGACACTCTGGAGAAAAATCATATTTTACTAATATCTGTTCCAACTCTGTTTGCTGTTCCAATAATTTTAAATTCAAAATTTTTAAGATATTTTCTAATGAGCTAACCGAGGTGATTGAAGTTACTAAATTTTCAATTATCTCAGGGCATTTCTTTAGCGCTTGTTTAATGGCATTTTTTGTACACATAATTTCATGAGCATTTCCCGAATCTAAATATTGCAATAATTTTTTGGTAAATGCTGGTGTTTGAAATAATGTATTAAGCAATATTTTATGTGAATTTTCTGGATTAATTAAAATGTGATTAATCATTGAAAAACAGTCAAATGCTTGCAACTGATTAATATATTGCGATTCTCTACACAATTCTTCTGTAAATTTATTTAATGATTGCTTTTTATTATGTTCTTTTAATGCTTTAATAAAAGTTATCGATAGAGATTCGAGTTTATCGATATTTTTTTTGTTTTCTTTAAATTTTTTCATTTGATTAATTTTTTTAATTACTAAGGTTATTTTAATATTTTTCTAATTAACTTTCACTTAATATTAATTATTTAATGTTCTATTAAATAATATGTAATTTTTAAGCTTTCTATAAAAACTACATTACCTTAGAAAGTATTAAGAAAAATTAGCATTATTATAATTATAATAAATATTATTACAAGTATTTTATATAATAATATATAATATATTTAGATTTGTATATAATGGTTAATAAAATTTATTGATTGGCCAAAGAAAGGAAAAGGCACTAATACTTTTATGTGTCAAAAATAATTTACTTATATGCTTTGATTATCTATCATACTTAATTATTTAGTTAATTATGATAAGCGCTATTGATTATGTGAAACTAACACGAAGCTAACTATTTCAATGTCAGAATAAAAATGTGTATACTCCTTGTAAATGAAAAATTGTCATGACTCGTCTGAGCTGAGCTGAGCGCTGTATGGCCTTATTACACAGCTAGCTAGGCTAGTACTAGTCATTGCGAGGATCCTAGGCGCGACGAAGCAACAGATAAATGGCCGAAAGCCGCTTATTTTGGATTACCACAAAGCTTACAGTGACTAAGCTCAGACGTCTTTTAGTTACTAACAACTTTTCATTTATGAAGAGTATATAAATATTTTCAAATAAAAAATTTTATGACTATTTCTACAGATTTACAACTTTTAGCCAATGATTTAAACGACAGGCAGTGTGCGGCAGTATTTCATACTGAGGGTCCGCTCCTAGTACTAGCTGGAGCAGGCACCGGTAAAACTAAAGTATTAACCACCAGAATTGCTAATATTATAAGTCAGCAATTAGCAGAGCCACAAAATATATTAGCAGTAACTTTTACTAATAAAGCTGCAAAAGAAATGCACGAACGTATTTGCGGTATGATCAACTGTTATGGTCTTAATATCGGCACTTTTCATTCGATTGCAGCAAAAATTCTCCGTAGCCATATTAGTATTTTTGACTCTAATCTAAGCACTAATTTTACTATTATTGACCAGGATGAACAAACTAAGTTAATTAAAGATATCGCAATTGTTAGTGAGATTGATATTAAAACCTATACTCCTAAATTGCTGCAAATCATTATTGCTCGCTGGAAAGACCAAGGTTTATTACCAGCTAAGGTTTCAAATAATGATCTAAAATCTGATGTACAAAAAGTAGCAAAAAATATCTATACTACCTATCAAAACCAGCTAATCGCGGCCAATGCCGTAGATTTCGGCGATCTATTACTTTATAACAATGAACTTTTTATCAATCACCCTGATCTGTTGAAATATTATCAAAACAAATTTAAATATATTTTGATTGATGAATATCAGGATACCAATGCTGTGCAATATTTATGGACTAGAATGTTAGCTTCTAATTCTAGGAATATATGCTGCGTTGGCGATGAAGATCAATCCATATATAGCTGGCGTGGAGCAGAAATAAGCAATATCATGCGTTTCTCACGCGACTGGGCTAATGCCACAGTGATTAAGCTTGAACAGAATTACCGCTCTAGTTCAGAGATCCTAGCTGCGGCATCAGGATTAATCAACAATAATAAAAATCGCCACGACAAATCATTATGGACAGAAAATAATACCGGGGAAAAAATTAAAATTATTTCCTGTTGGAATGATTTAGAAGAAGCAAGATTTGTAGTCAGCGAAACTGAAAAACTAATGTCAACTTATGGTTATCAAGCAAATCAGATCGCAATATTAGTCCGCGCCGGTTTTCAAACAAGAGCTTTTGAGGAAGCTCTGATTAATAAGCTTCTGCCATATCAGATCATTGGTGGAGTCAGATTTTATGAAAGAATGGAAATACGAGATGTCCTGGCTTATATTAGAATTACCTTAAACAATAATGATAATTTGGCTTTAGAACGTATTATTAACATTCCTAAAAGAGCGATCGGCAATATTACACTTAAAACTATCAAAGACTATGCAACAACTAATAATATTTCAATGTTGTGTGCCATTAAACAAATGCTACCACAACAAATTTTCAAAAATAAGATTCAAGAAAATTTAGAACAACTAACTACGCAAATAACTGAGTGGGCACAACGAATGCAAAATGAATCAGCAGTAACTGTGACGTCAGCAATATTGGCTGAATCTGGTTATCTTGAGATGTTAAAACAGGAAAAAACTGAGGAATCTCGCACTCGTATAGAAAATATCAACGAAATGCTCAGTGCTATAGCGGTTGCTGATAATATATATGAGTTTCTGGAACATGCTAGCTTAGTGATGTCCAATGACTCATTAGAGTCAAATTTTGGTGGAGCAATCAGTGTAATGACCCTACACGCTGCTAAAGGATTGGAATTTGAAGTTGTATTTCTACCTGGTTGGGAAGAAGGTATATTTCCTCACCAAAAATCACTGACAGAAGAAAAAGGTTTAGAGGAAGAACGACGTATAGCCTATGTTGGCATTACTAGAGCTAAAAAATTATTATATATCACCTTTGCTGAACGACGGAGAATGTATAATGAAATACTAGACTCATTACCTTCTAGGTTTTTGGCAGAAATAGCTGAAGAAGTTTGCATACGGTCAATTTCAACCAACCAATTAAATTATGTCAGTAAAAAAAGCGGTATATCACCGCCACAACCATATAAGGACAGTAAATTTAATCAACTGTCAAAACCACCAGAACCTCTTCTTACAGCCGAGCAAAATATACTACGACCAGGCTCCAAAGTTACACATATTAAATTTGGTGTTGGAGTAGTAATACGTCAAATAGATGATGTTCTAGAAGTAGTTTTTACAAATGACAAAACTATTAAAAAAATCAAGAAAGACTTTTTAAGTAATTGACATAGCTTACTGAATTATAATAATCATAATAGAGATTTTGATGATAAGATACTGATGTAAAGTATATAAAGTATAAGAGTCCGTAGTCATTTTATGAAGTTATACTGAGTTCATTTTAGCATCTCCTTTCATTATCATGAGATCATGAAACAAGTTCAGAGCATGGTTTATTTTATTAGCTAATTCCACTAGACCTCTTGCATAATCTATTCTGGTTGGTAATTTTGTTGTCAAAACGCAGTCGAAGTTCCACAGCAAACAAGAGACTGCTTTGCGGAACGGAGACAAGTTTTGTCTGAAAAATTCCGTAACCTTCTAGGTTATGCAAGAAGTCTACTGTTTCAGTTATAACTAAATTGTTAATTGACAACTCGCGTAACTTAATTCAATCTAAATGTGGAATCTAGTGGAATCTATTTGTTACTGCACTAATATAAATTTTAAGCTGTCTACAACATAAACTTGAATTACTAAACTAGGATGCTATTATTGAGGTTAAGATCTTGTATCAAGAAAATGAAAGATCTATTGGTTATATAATATACTTAAAAAGGTAATCATGGCTGAACTTAGGCTACCGCCAAACTCAAAAATACTAGAAGGAAAAATGCATGTTGGCCTTGATGCTGCAAAAACTCCGCAAAAATTAAAGATTTATAGATATGATCCTGATACAAAAGAAAATCCAAAAATGGATACATATGAAATCGACAGAGATCAATGTGGTCCGATGGTACTTGATGCTTTAATAAAAATTAAAAATGAGCTAGATTCAACTTTAAGTTTTAGACGTTCATGCCGTGAAGGTATATGCGGCAGTTGTGCTATGAATATAGATGGTACAAATACGTTAGCTTGCATTAAGCCAATAGATTCGATTCAAGGAGATATTAAAATTTATCCATTACCACATATGCAAGTTATCAAAGACTTGATACCCGATATGACGCATTTTTATGCTCAATACGAATCCATCCAACCATGGCTTAAAACTGATAGTCCAAAACCAGCAGGAAGTGAACAATTACAATCTCCGGAGGATCGCGAGAAATTGGATGGGTTATATGAATGTATATTGTGTGCCTGCTGTTCTACCTCGTGCCCAAGCTATTGGTGGAATAGTGAAAAATATCTAGGTCCGGCAGTATTATTACAAGCATATAGATGGATTGCTGATTCTAGAGATGAATACACAGGTGAACGTCTGGATGATCTAGAAGATCCATTCAAATTATATCGCTGTCATACTATTATGAATTGTACAAAAACCTGTCCTAAGGGACTAAATCCGGCAAAAGCCATTTCAGAAATCAAAAAATTAATGGTTCAACGCCAAGGTGCTTAGAATGAAAAAAGTTCATCAATCTAATAATAAAACAGAAAACACTGAAGGTTTATCAAATAACAATGGTACAGTGTCGGGGACAGTATTGTCATCATATACCTACCAAATAAAATCACTAGCACAAATACAAGAACAACTAAGCAAATTCTACAATTATGAAACTGTAATACTTGGACAAGCATCAGAAAAATCAGATGCAGATCTCGCTAATGCTAAGCTTGGTGAAGAAATATAAGCTTAATGCTAGAATATATAATAGTTACAGTTTTTGGATTACTTATCGGTAATTTTGCTACGACCATATTTTATCGTTTACCACGTAATATTACTATTTGCGGTATTAATCAAAACTGCGATCAGCCTCCCTTCTGTTCTTATTGTCGTCATTTACTTAAGCCTCATGAATACTTACCATTGTTAAGCTGGTTTAGTACATTTGGGAAATGTAACTACTGTAATTCTAATATTCCAACTCAATATTTTATTTTAGAAATCAGCGCAGTCATTCTTTCCAATAGCTGCTTTTATTTATTTAATGGAATTACCGATTTATATATATTGATATTTGGCTTTGGAGTCAGTTGCTTATTGAATATACTTATTTATCGCGAACATAAGGCTATACCACAAATAATTACAATATCTATGTTATTTTGGGGCGCTATTTACCGCACTTTAACTGAACAAACCATTATATTATGGTTATCAACTATATCTATTGCTTTTATTATTAGTTTATTTTTATTAAATAGTAAATTTAATGACACTTTTCGTTCTAAATGTATAATTAATATATTAATGTTAACCAGCGTTTGGTGCTCCCAGGAAGACTTAACGTTGTATATGCTAATTATTACAATGTTATGTATTTTATGGAGTTTTTGGAAACAATTGGACTTATATTCATTAAGTATTCTCACTCTCTTCTGTATCACAATATCAGATGCTATTTTATTTCTGAATCAAACATAATGGAAAAGTACATTAGATCTCCTGTATAACCTAGAAGGTTACAGAATTTTTCAGACAAAAATGCAGCCGAGGATCGCAAGTGTCTTTGAGTATATAAGAACCTGAGTCAAATTTTGACGACAAAATTATAAACCAGCTATAGTTGTACAAGAGGTCTAATGAATAATAAATATTATATTACTACCCCAATATACTATGTCAATGACGTACCTCATATAGGTCATGCTTATACTACTATTGCAGCAGATGTTATTGCAAGATTTAAGCGCTTAAGCGGTTTTGACGTAATGTTTTTGACCGGCACTGACGAACATGGTCAGAAAGTTGAAAAATCTGCAGCTAAGGCTGGGCTTGATCCACAAAGCTTTACCGATCAAACCTCGGCAAGTTTTTATAAATTAATGACAGTAATGAATATTTCTAATGATGATTTTATTAGAACCACCTCACCTCGACATCAAGAAAGTGTTAAGAAATTCTGGCAACGATTAAAAGATAGCGGTAATATTTATCTAGGAACATATGATGGTTGGTATTCAGTTCGTGATGAAGCATTTTATGATCAAACAGAGCTAACTGCTGAAGGCAAGGCTCCGACAGGTGCTGATGTTGAGTGGGTAAGTGAGCCAAGTTATTTTTTTGCTTTATCCAAATGGCAAGATCAATTATTAGCATTTTATGAAGCTAATCCTG
Organism: Candidatus Trichorickettsia mobilis; assembly: GCF_034366785.1. Taxonomy (NCBI): domain Bacteria; kingdom Pseudomonadati; phylum Pseudomonadota; class Alphaproteobacteria; order Rickettsiales; family Rickettsiaceae; genus Candidatus Trichorickettsia; species Candidatus Trichorickettsia mobilis. The sequence continues at coordinate 1,444,046 of NZ_CP112932.1, read as the reverse complement.
ATTTTATCAGACCATTATCTAAACGTAACGAGGTCATCAATTTTGTTAATAGCGGCTTACAAGACTTATCAGTATCTCGTACTAGCTTCAGTTGGGGAATAAAAGTACCTAATGATGAAAAACACGTAATCTACGTCTGGCTTGATGCGCTCATTAATTATATTTCAGCACTTGGATATCCCGAGGATCAGGAAGGCAAATATCATAAATATTGGCCGGCAGATGCTCACATAGTAGGTAAGGATATTTTACGGTTTCATGCTATATATTGGCCGGCATTCTTAATGGCAGCTGGATTAGAACCGCCAAAATCTATTATGGCTCATGGATGGTGGACTAATCAGGGACAAAAAATTTCAAAATCTATTGGTAACGTCATTGACCCTTTCAAGCTTAGCAATGAATTTGGTGTCGATCAAGTAAGGTATTTTTTAATGCGCGAAATTACCTTTGGCGCTGATGGTAATTATTCACCGGAGAATCTAATTAACAGAGTCAATAGTGAACTGGCTAATAAAATAGGAAATTTAATGCAGCGTACTAGTAGCTTGGTACATAAATATATGGCAGGCAAAGTTCCCGAGATTGACTCAAATCAACTTGAACAAGCCTATAATTTACCCCTTCTGGTAATGGCAGCACAGATGCCTCAGTCTAACGCAATATTAATGGCATCACTTGAAATAAATAATGTCTTAAATAATATAATAATTCTTAGTGAACAAGCAAATATTTACATTGATAAACAAGCCCCGTGGAAACTAGTTCTTACGGATATTAATCAAACAAAACTAGTATTATTTGTATTACTTGAGACCTTAAGATTTATTGCTATTATGTTACAACCATTTACTCCATGGTCAGCTAACATAATGCTTAATCAATTAGGAATTCCCTCTTCGCAAAGAAGCTTTACTTACCTAAATAAAAATTATGCGATTGCCTCTAGTAGTGAGTTATTACCTCCAACACCTGTTTTTCCTAGAATAGGATAATATCTTGCTAAACTTAGTTAAGGTAACTTTACTTGACAACTAAAAAACCCATATATACACTATAGAGGTATTAACAAAGTTATCAGAGTAATATTATATGAGTAAAAGATCCATAATTTTTATAGCGTCATTATTATTTTTGTTTGGCTGCAGCAACACAACAAAGCCACTAGTCAAAGAAGAAATTGTTAAGCAAAAAGCTGATCCAAAAGATTCTATAAGTTATAATGTTGATAGTATTAATCGTGGAGTAGCTCAAAGAGTTCCACGGTTTTAGTTAGCATTTGGCTATTGCTTCTTCTGAAAACCAGAATGTTAGAGGCTGTCAGATCAGTAGATATAATAGAGGAATTTTTAGAAAAAACGAAGACGAGCACCGCAAGCAGTCTCTTGTTTGTTGCGGAGCTTCGCCTGCGTTTTGAGTGAGCAAAATTACCACTTAGATCTACTGATCTGACAGCCTCTTAGACTACCGCAATTTTTTCATGATTAATCATACTCACGTGAATCACTGATTTTGTATTTGACTCAAGCAAATTTATGACGAAATTATATATTAGTAAAAAATTATTGGCGGCTATAAGTAAGATATCCTAAATATTACATGTAAATTAAACGGTACTATCAACTGTGATAAGACCGGGAGTTATGCTCATGTTAACTATACCAATAATGTGTACTAAAAAATTGCATTTAAGAATATAATAATTAAATTGAGGAAATTATGATAAGAGTTGCTGTAGTAATTTCAGGCTGTGGTGCTTTGGATGGAGCCGAAATTTTTGAGACAGTATTTACGTTACTTGAGCTAGATAAAAATAATGTAGATACTAAGATTTTTGCTCCAGATCAAAAACAACATTCTGTCATCAACCACTTAACTAAAGAAGAAGTTGCTGAAGAGCGGAATGTACTTGTTGAATCGGCACGTATTGCTCGTGGAAAAATTGAAGCACTAAATAAATTGCAGGTACAAGATTTTGATGCTCTAATATTGCCAGGCGGCTTTGGAGCAGCAACAAATTTATCTGATTTAGCCTTTAAAAATGAAAACGTTACAGTAATCGAAGACTTGAAAAAGATCATTATCGAGTTTCATAGATCATCAAAACCTATTGGAGGAATATGTATTGCCCCTGCGATTTTAGCAGCAGTATTAAAAAATCATGCTAAAATTAGAATTACTCTTGGTGACAAAAATGAACTTATTACTAAATTGGATGCAATAGAGGAAATTTGTTTAGCTGAAGATATAGTTATAGATAAAGAAAATAAACTAGTCACTACTCCTGCTTTTATGTTAAACGCCTCGGCAACTCAAATACATAGGGGAATTAGTAAGTTAGTTAATAAAATCCTTAAGATGCATAATAACACTATTGTTGAATGAAGGCAAAACATCAGTAGAGAACGTTCAACAAACCATACGCGTCAAGTTAAGGAAATAAAGTGATAATTAACCCATCTTGCTTGAGACCATTTATAATCGAAGTAATCCAATATCATTTCGAAAACAAACCACTACACTTACCCTGGTGAATTACAAAAGTTTGTTATTATTAATTGAAGCTAAACTTAAATCAAATAAGATTAGAAGTATAATATGGGAGATAAGATTATATGATTGATATTTCTTGGTTGGAAATATCTATGGACGAGTTAAAGCAATGTATTAATACTAATAATTATAATGGGTTAAGTACCAATGAAGCCAAAGAGCTAGTTCAGAGATTTGGTTCTAATATAATTAAAAGCTCCAAAAAATATACATTGATTATTCAGTTTTTATCGCGTTTTAAGAATCCATTAATACTACTATTATTAGTAGTTGGAGTTATCTCTCTATATTTAAAAGACACTCCTAGTTTTATTGTTATTTCCTTAATTACACTTGTAAGTGTAACTCTTGATTTTTATCAGGAATACAAAGCTTTTAATACTATTGAATCCTTAAAAAAACTTGTTGCTTTAAAGTGTACAGTAATCAGAGACAATGAAAAGCAAGAAATTTATGCTGATCAATTGGTGCCAGGAGATATTATTTTATTGGCTGCAGGAGATATCATACCTGCGGATTGTAGAGTAATTGAGTCAAAGAATTTATCGGTAAATAAATCTACTTTTACAGGAGAAGCATATGATTTAGACCTTAATTATAATAACAATACTATAAATTTTGCTGATATGTTATTTATGAGTAGTGTTGCTATATCAGGTACAGCCAAGGCAATAGTATGTCGTATAGGACTTGATACAGAATTTGGAAAAATAGCCCGGACCGTTGCTTCTAGGACTCATACTACAGCATTTGAGATTGGGATAAAAGATTTAGGGCTGTTTTTAATGCGTATTAGTACTTTGTGTACTCTATTAGTATTATTGGTTAACTTCATTCTTCATAAAACACTCCTGGAATCATTTATCTTTGCTATTGCCTTGGCTGTTGGCCTTACTCCTGAATTATTACCAATGATTTCAACTGTTACCATGGCTGTAGGAGTAAGAAATATGGCTAAAGAGCAAATGATAGTTAAGAAATTAATAGCCATGCAAAATATAGGAAGTATGAATATATTATGTACTGATAAAACCGGTACTTTAACTGAAGGAGCAGTTAAATTAAAAGAATATGTTACATTTGATGGAGTGAGTAATGAAGAGGTTATGAAGTTTGCCTATTTAAATAGCTACTTTCAACAAGGTCATAATTCATTGGATAAATCTATAATATCACATAAAACATTCGATGTAAGTCATTACCAGAAAATTGATGAACTGCCATTTGATTTTGAAAGAAGAAAATTATCAGTTATAGTAGAAAATAATAAAGAAAGAATGCTTGTTACGAAAGGTAGCCCGGAAACCGTAATTACTAGCTGTAATTATTATAAGGTATCAGATGAGGTAAGAGTTATAGATCAAAAAGCTAAACAGCAATTGCAAAATAGTTATAGAGATTATTTCAGACGAGGTTATAGGACTTTAGCAATAGCATATAAAATAATAGATAACTTAAAAAATGAATACACTATAGCAGATGAAAATGAGCTTATTTTTGCAGGGCTAATAACTTTTGTTGATTCACCAAAATCCACTGCTAAACCAGCTTTAGGTTTGTTGCGTGAAAATGGCATTCAGATAAAAGTTATAACTGGTGATAGTGAGCTAGTGGCAAGAGATGTATGCGACAAGCTTGATCTTAAAATTGATTTGTCGTTAAGCGGCGCTGAAATTCAAGCCTTGGATGACGCTACACTTAGTGCCAAAATAGAATATGTTAATTTATTTTATATGATATCGCCAACGCAAAAAAGCCGGATTATTCTCTCACTTAAGGAACGTGGGAATGTAGTTGGTTATTTGGGAGACGGTATCAACGATGCTCCTTCACTGCATATAGCAGATGTAGGCATAGCGGTAGCAGGAGCAGTAGACATAGCTAAAGAATCTGCAGATATAATAATGCTTGATGATAACCTTAATGGAATATACAAAGCAGTGATTATTGGTAGAAAAACGTTTGCTAATATTATGAAATATATAATGATGGTTACCAGTTCAAATTTTGGTAATATGATTAGCATGGCTTTAGCTGCCCCATTCCTTCCATTTCTACCTATGCTACCACTACAGCTTCTTATTAATAACCTTTTATACGACATCTCGGAAATTCCTCTCCCTTTTGATAACGTTGAAGAAGATTATCTAAAAAAACCACATCAGCTTAAAATAAAACCAATATATAAATTTATGTTGATTTTTGGTTCTCTAAGCTCAATTTTTGACTTAATTACTTTCTATGTTTTGTTTTATGTATTCAAGGTTGAACCAGAACTTTTTAGAACTATTTGGTTCTTACAATCTATTGTTTCTCAAATATTAGTAATATTTATACTAAGAACAAAAAATGATTTACTTAGTTCTAAACCTTCATTGGCTTTAATTCTAGTTGCAATACTAGTAATTATTCTGGCTTTTATTTTAACTTGCGCTCCATTTGCTAAGTACCTTGGTTTTGTAACTATAAATAACTATTTATTATCATTTATTGTAGGAGTGGTGAGTACGTACCTTTTTATTGTTCAAATAATAAAAATAAAATTTCTAAGAAAACATCCCTTGTTTTAATTTTAGCTACCAACTGATTGTGATCTTGCACTAATTTTCCGGACACTGAATTATGCGATTGACAATAAATTTTGTTCAAATAATACAGGTATGTTGTAAGCGATAGTAGAGTGTCTACGTTTTGTATGATTCATAGAGATTGTATGGTGGTTCCTTTTGTCTAGACAAAAGGAACCACCATAGTAAGTAAGTTCCTCACAGTTTTTATATAGACTTTTTAGTCTTACCTCTCTTGATAACCCGTACTAAATAGTGTATAATACTTCATTATATAGACTATGAGGTATAGACAATGTTATCTAGTTACATTCCATTATGTGATGCTATTGTGCGGCTTATGGATCCTTTGATTGAAGTCGTCATCCATGATATCAATCAAAACAGTATTACTTATATTAATGGCAAGCTTTCTAAGCGCAAAGTAGGTGATGCAAGTTTGCTAGATGCAGATGAGCTAAAGCATATAGATCAAATAGTCTATCCTAAGGTTAATTTTGATGGACGGCTTATCAAATCTATTTCAGTGTTACTTGAAGAAAAATGGATGCTTTGCATCAATTGCGATGTTTCAATATTTAACAAGATGCAGGATTTAAGTAGCGCATTACTACAGATGTGCAATCAACCTCAGTCTCTTTTTGCTAATGACTGGCAGGAAAAATTGCACATCAGTATTCATGGCTTTCTACAAAATAATAACCTTTCATTTGATCACTTGTCCCAAAATGACAAGAAGGCTCTTGTAAAGCATTTATTTGAGCTTGGTGCATTTAGTGAGAAAAATGCAGCAGATTATGTAGCAAAAGTCCTAGGGTTAGGCAGAGCTACCATATTTAAATATTTAAAAGAATGGAGGAATAAATGAATGTTTTTAAATTAGAGGAGTACCTGGCTCGTTATGAGTTTTCAGCGAAGTATCTGCTGTGTTGTTCTGATGCAGAGAGTTTTGCAATGTCCGAGATTATAGCTATGGCAGATGCGCAAGAGCGGGATCTATGGAATCATCTACGTCTTGGCTATACTGAGGCTCCTGGCCTTCCAGTCTTACGCGAAACTGTAGCGCAGGAATTATATAATGAGTTTAACGCGGAAAATATATTGATGTTTGCAGGTGCTGAAGAAGGTATATTTTGCGCTCTAAATGCTATAATTGAAGAAGGCGATCACGTTATTGTTTTAACACCTTGCTATCAGTCATTACTTGAAATCCCCAAATCCAAGGGTGTCAATATTACAGCAATACAGCTGAAAGAAGAAAATGCTTGGCGAATTGACTTACACGCTACCTACGATGCAATAAAACCAAATACAAAGTGTATTATCATTAATTTTCCGCATAATCCTACTGGCCAAGTGATAGAAGAGGAAGAGCTAAAAAGGCTTATAGATATATGCCAAGCTAAAGGTATTTGGCTATTTTCCGATGAGGTTTATAGGCTGCTTGGTGCTCCAAATAATCCATTGGCATCTCCTGCTGCATGCATCTATGATAAAGCTTTATCTCTTGGTGTTATGAGTAAGGCATTTGGTATGGCAGGCCTCAGGATTGGTTGGATTGCATCCCAAGATAAAGCGATACTCAAAAAAATAGAACAAATGAAGCACTATACTTCTATCTGTAATAGTGCGCCTGCTGAAATTTTGAGCCTGATTTCACTTAAATCTAAAAAAACAATTTTAGAGCGTAATAACAGAATTGTTGCTGATAACCTCAAACTTCTCGACCAATTTTTCTTAGAATACAGCAATCTTTTTGAATGGGTTCGCCCACAAGGAGGATGTATTGGCTTTGTGAAATATAAAAGCAAAGATTCTATTGAATCTTTCTGTGAACGATTAGTAAATAAGCAAAACGTGCTTCTAATGCCTGCATCTATATATGATTATCAGAGTAACCATTTCCGTATAGGATTTGGTAGGAAAAACATGCTGGAATGTCTTGATCAGTTAAAAGAATTTTTGCATCATGAAAATATTTAACCTTGATCAGATCCAAAACAGCATCAGCATAGCGCGCGATCTTGAAGAACTAATCAATTCTCAAAAAACTGCTTTTATGGATTATTCTGCCGGTTTGTATGATGTGCCTTTGCCTATGCAGTTTATTTTTCTGCAAGAAGAAAGTGATTGTCATATTAAAGGTGGTTATAGGCAAGGCAGTTCAAATTTTGCGATCAAAATAGCTGGCAGTAGTAAATTCGGTAATAATGGGACGATGCTCATCTTTTATGTAGCCAGTTGTGAGCTGAAGGCTATACTGCAAGATAAAGGTTATTTAACAACTCTCAGAACGGCAATTGCAGGGATTATTATACTCGATCTAATTCCGTGGAAGGCTCAAAATATTGGAATTATTGGTGGCGGTAATCTGGCCAAACAGTTATATGAATTGTTAATAATAAAATACTCTCAAGTCAACGTTATGCTCTATGCACGCAATAAAGCTAAAGCTTTAGCTATTGGTGAGTTTGCATGCAACAGTGCAGAAGATTTAATAGCAAAATGCGATGTAGTTTTTACGACTACCGCCTCTCTCGAGCTTATCATTCACACTATTCCAGAAAGCAAAAATAAAGCGATTATTGGGCTTGGTAGCGATGATGAACATAAAAGTGAGATATCGCTACAGCTTTTCTCTGAAGCTGATATAGTGATTGTTGATAGCAAAATGCAAGCGGCAAAATTTGGTGATGTTTCCAGGGCATTAAAAGCAGGTATTGTTCCTAAAGATGCGCTGATGGAGCTAGGCGCAGTACTAAAATCAGGTATTGCTGAAAATGCCAAAATAATAATTGCAGATTTTTCCGGTATTGGGGCACAGGACGTAGCTATGGCAGAATTCGTATTGTCTAGGCTTTGATTTCTTCTTTCTGCTCTTTAGATAGCCTTTCCATAGCGTACCTTAGCATGGTTTTAGGCATTTGTTTTGCGTGATCACAAAGAAACGAGATTAATCGAGCCTCATCTTTTTTGCCTGCTTCGCGGAGCATCCAGCCCACAGCTTTATGGATCAAATCGTGTGAATCATTTTGTAATAATTTGGCTATCTTAAACGTCCATTCTAAATCAGATTGACGGATAAAATACCAGGTTGAGACAATTGCTATTCTGCGCTCCCATAAGTTTTGAGACGCTGCTAATTCTTCAAGGACATCACGATCTCGCTCAAAAAGATGCGCCCCTATAATAAGATGCGCAGAACTATCCACCAAATTCCAATTATTGATATGGCGTATATTGGTTCCATAAAATTGATAGATTTCTTCTTTTTGGGCTAGGGCTCCAGACTTGTATTGCGCAGCTAAAATAATAAGCGCTAATAATCTTTCTTCATTGATTTTTGATTGTATCAAAAGACCTAAATCTTCCAGGGTTACATATAAAAAACTTTTTGCAATTTTTCGTAAAGTAGGTACCGTCACGCCTATAAAGCTATCGTGCTCAGCATAACTTCTTGGGCTTGTTTTAAAGTAAATTGATACTTTTTCTGGAGTTGAATCAATAGAGGCGTGTAACGTTTTCTTCAAATTTTGTATTGCATTAGACATGGCTTGCCTCATGCTCAAGCAACCATTTTTTGCGTGTGATACCACCTCCGTATCCGCCAAGATCACCATTGCTATTGATGATGCGGTGACATGGTATGATAATCGCCAGTTGATTGGCACCATTAGCATTTGCAACAGCGCGATAAGCTCTATTTTTGCCAATAGATGCTGCTTGCGCCATATAACTTCGTGTGTTTCCATAAGGAATGCGCATGAGTTCCTCCCAAACGCTCCTTTGAAAGGAGCTACCCAGAAGATTTAGCGGTGTTTTGAATACTTTAAGCTTTCCATCGAAATAAAACTCCAGTTCAAGTCTAATGGAGTTGATTGGGTCAGTAACGCCCGGGATAATAGCTACTTTTGTTTTGAGTCTAAGCCTTTCAACCTCACGCTCTAAACCGCGCCGGTCGATAAATTCTAAAAGGTAAAGACCGGCATCATCTGCAATTGCAATCATAGGGCCAAGCTTTGTATCAAGCCAAGATGCCTTGAGTATTTTATTGTGTTGGGTAAATTTTGTAGGTGCAGCTCCCATAATTTTAGAAAAAGCATCTCGAAACCCGCTGCTGGATTCATACCCTGTATTCAGTTGAGCGTCAATTACAGCATCTCCTGCGCGTATTTGTTTCATCGCAAGACCCATCCGTCTTGATCTCGCGTATTCAACAAACGTCATTCCAAACCTTTTCTTGAATTGACGACGCGCCGTTGATGCATCTACTGACAACTCTTCAAAATCACGATCTTTCCAGCGCCTTGATGGATCAGCTTCAACGGCATCAACGAGGGTACGAACTAAATCTGATACTTGACCTGGATGAGATAGTGGGCGGCAGCGCATACATGGCCTAAACGATGCTATCAATGCTTCTTGTGCTGTTTTATAGAATTCACAATTCTCAAATTTTGGTTTGCGTGCAGGGCATGTTGGACGACAAAATACACCTGTTGTTTGAACTCCTACAAAAAATACACCCTCATAGTGTGCGTTCTTATCAAGAAGTGCTTGATAGAATTCTTGTTTTTGAGCGTCTGTTATCATTTATATCCTACATTAATGTCGCTTGAGCTAGAAGTGTAATCACTTATCACTATAGGATTACTATAACGATTCCAGAAAATCGTGCGACCGAAATTCAGGCATTGATTTTTTATATGAAAAATTTATTGCTTCCCCACCTCAGACAAAAAGGACCTAATAGATGAGAAGAACTCATTTGGCTTTTCTATGTAAGGAAAGTGCCCACAATCGTTTAGATACACAACTTTAGAGCCTGGGATAGCTTTTTGTATAGTTAGCGCACTACCAACAGGAATAATGTCTTGATTGCCGTGTATAATTAAAAAAGTTGGCACATTAAGCTTACCTAAGGCTGGTACTAGATTAGAATCAGGAGTAAAATACGTTGTCTTTAACATAAGTGATAATACATTAAATCCACCAATTGCAGATTCTTTGCTCATATCTAATGTTAATTTATGGACGTTTGAAGCTTCTTTAAAGTATACAGAAAATAAATCACGATATGCCTGGTTGATTTGTTTCCTGTTAAGTGCGCTCAGAGTTTTGTCATTGAAGAGCGGATCAATCTTATGTTTTATGCCTTGCGTTCTTTTATTAAACTCATCAGCAAAAGCTTTTTGGTCTTCATAATTAGCCGGAGCCGAGCTAACTAGTATCAAAGATGAAACATTATCTGGGTACTTAATAGCATAATTCATGGATAGAAAACCGCCCCATGAATGGCCAATAATAGCTACATTTTTTAAACCTAATTCTAATCTTAGTGTTTCTAAATCTTTGGCAAATTGGTCGCTGCTTATATATTTAGGGTCGATACTAGTTTCTAAAGAACGCCCAGAACCTCTTTGATCATAAAAAATCACTTCATGATCTTTAGCGAGCTCTAACATTTGAGGCAACAGATAACTTTGATCCAAGCCAGGGCCACCGTGCACTACTATTGTTGGATCTCCCTTTCCAAATCTTTGATAAAATAATTTACCGCTCTCAACAGAGATGTATCCTGATTTTAATGGAGATACCTGCTGATGGCTACTGATAGCATTGTTATCTTTAATGTTGTGGCATCCGGTAACTGCGAATAAAAGCAGCGTACAAGCGACTAAAACATGTAATTTACGAATGATGCCCATTTACAACCTCTATAAGAATTTCTGATTGCTAAACCCCACAATAAAAAAGAGAGGCGCATAACATATGTAAACATAACATATTTCTTGTTGGAAGGATAGTGGAAACTGCTTTCCATCCTTTGATCTACCTCATTTTCTCCGTTTCGAATCCCCATCGCTACTTCGGCTTTTATTCTCTAAAAATGAAGGCCGCAAAAAGGATCAACCTTTAAAACTCAGGTAAATAGAGGGTTTGAGGACATGCGTACCTTCATCGGGAGTGTTCGCATGTATCGGAGATAGAGAGGGTAAAATGATGAAATTGGAGAAAGTAAGGTACGGGTCTAATGCAACACTAAAACGCTGGAAAGCTCATGGATACTGAGGTTTTGAGGCCTGCTGATGCTAAAAAAAGACGTGAGAAAAGTTCTCTTTAAGAAAGCTGGCGGATAGGGTGGGATTCGAACCCACGGTACGGTTGCCCGCACGCCAGTTTTCAAGACTAGTTCCTTAAACCACTCGGACACCTATCCAAGAGGATACATACCAGATTCTGCAAAATGTTGCAAGTGAAAATGGTTTCATTATAAATTTATCTTTACCAGCACTTATAGTTTGAATCGATAAGGTAGTAACTTTTTTTGCTGTTGTTTGTAAGTGTTGTTCTGGAACTGAGTTGTGAACCTAATACAATACTGAAACATATATTGTAGGTATGACATATTGCAGGGACGATATTAGAAAGTATTTTCAAAAACCGTGAACTCACAAATAACAGCAAAAAAGTTACTACCTTATTGATTTAAGCTATATCTCAATATTAATAGCGATTAAATTTTTAAAATTAGTTAAAACACAAAGTTAACTGAGTCCTTTTTTAGCTTATTATTTAGAAATATTCTACTTATGATCTTTATTTTGATAGAAGCTTCTTGAATGTTAAGCATAGTTAATCTATATTAAATACCTAACAATACATACTTCTACAAGCTGATCTAATATTTATCCAGAACAATATTAAATATGAAAGCTAAATTATTGAATTTTGTGGCACTTGACCTTGGCAGCAGTAAAATTGCAGCCATAGCGGCACATATTGATAAAAAAAGTGAAATTAAAATATTAAGTCATAATTTACATCATGCCGTTGGTATTAAATCAGGTGTTATTACTGACCTACAAGCCGCTGAATCTAGTATTATTAATGCTATTTATGCTATCGAAAAAGACTGTAACAAAAATATTAAACGAATATCAATCTCATTATCAGGAGCTGGCACCAAATCGCATTATACAAATCATAAAATTAAACTCTCTGGATCGCAGATAACCATACAGGACATTAAAAAACTATTACAAAAAATGTTAGTAGAATTTAAAGTTAAAGATCAGGAAATTATCCATTATTTTCCAGTAGAATTTTTAATCGATGATCATCATATTGTTGAAAATCCGATTGGAATGTTTGGTAAAGAATTAAGTTGTAGATTACATATCATTACTGCTAGCTCAAACGTATTAATTAACCTGACCAATTGCTTGGCTAAATGTCATATTGAAGTAAGTAATATTATCTTATCAATATATGCCACTGGCATTGCCTGCTTATCAAATGATGAAAAAAATCTTGGAGCTATCATTATCGATATAGGTGCAAAAACTACTGCCGTTGGAATTTTTCTGGCTAATAAATTAATATATTCTAATTATATCACTATAGGAAGTTGGCACATAACCAATGATATAGCGAAAGTATTCTCCGTTAATATAAATACCGCAGAAAAGCTAAAAATACTATATGGTAGCGCCCTACTCTCACCTTTTGAACCAGATATACCTTTACGCATCGAAGAGTTTGAACCTGATAATCAATATAATCCTAATATGGTTATTAGCGTAAGTCAGTTAACTGCTGTAATTAATCCAAGAATAGAAGAAATTTTATCTATGGTTAAGCAGCAATGTGATCAAGCAGCTGTTGATTATTTAATTGCACGACGGATAGTATTGGCCGGAGGCGGTGCTGCACTTAAATCAATTAGAGAGCTTGCAAGTACTGTTTTTGAAAGACCGGTACGTATCAGTAAACCTAATGGTTTAGCTGAAATCGAAACCTCTAACCTCGAAATGTATGCAACTGCTATTGGTATGGTTACTGATCACGCTCATCGGCAACAAAAAAATTCTTTGAATCTTCATAATATTAACGAAAATAGTAGCTGGTTTAAAAAAACCTTAATATGGCTTAAGGCCAATCTCTAAGAGCCTGTCAGATCAGTATATATAGAGAGGAATTTTTAGAAAAAACAAAGTAAAGTACCGTAGTATATTCTTGGTATATTAGGAACGAAAACAAATTTTGACGACAAAATTACCTCTTCGATCTACTGATCTGACAAGCTCAAACTATATCTATCTACGCAATACCTAGGTATTGCGTACAAAGTTTTAATGGGCTTATTTATGTATTTTTTGTCTGCAAAATAACAAAGATTTTTTGAAATAGATAAGCTATTCCTGCAAAATCTTTATTATTTTTCAACTAAAAACCATTATAAATAATCTCCATAAAATTTTGTTCACAAAGCCTAACTCATTTTGCAGAGTATACCAATTTCTTTATGCTTCGAAATATCTATCTAGCAATAATCATGTTCACTATTGCTAATCATAACACAACGAAAGCCTCAGCCTGGTTACCACAAGCTGGCAACTATAAATATCATGCTGCTGTGCATACCATAGATCAACGATCTATAAAAAATAAAAAAAGTAGAGCAAAAACATTCAGAGAGATCCAAGAAATTATTTATTCACTGACAGAATATCGATACAAGAACAAACTTTCTCCTAATTCAATTCAATACTTAGAAATACAAAAAGATATCGATTATTTGAGTAAAGCAGCAGCTCTACTTACCTCGTATAATGACGAACAAATGTACAGCTCATCGGTAGAATATGGCTTATTAAACAATAAGATAAGCTTTGGTATCAAAGCGCTACACAAAGACAATAAATTTGATTCAGGATCCACAAAATATATAGCTTCCTATGCAAATTCAGCAGATATATTCGCTAAATTCAAGCTGTTAGAACGTAATTCTTATATTTTTTCAATACAACCTCAAATTTGTATTCATAAAGAATCAACAACGTTTCAGGAGTTATTTTATGAAACTGCACTTCTAACCGGCACCACCTCTACTAGAGGTAAGTTTACATTGATTGTGGATAGTGCAATTGCACTTGGTCATGGAATAAGTTCAAACGCCCATAAAAAACGTTATTATAGTTTTACAGTCTCTGAGAGTATTAAATTACCATATGGCCTTATGCTAACCAATTTTTCTAAATATTATCTTCGAAATAATTATGGTTCTACCTATAATGACACTATTTATGAACAACTTTCAATTGCAAAAGAAATTAATTTTGATACTGTAAGGCAAAATAATTTTACTATAAGTTTTGGATATTTTTGGAACCGTAGTTTAAATTATAAGAACTATAAAATATCTGGCACAGTATTTTCAATATGGACAGAAATATAATCAATAACTTAGATAATGAATTAACTATAAATATAGTATCTCAAAAGCATGGTATTAAGATCATTGATGCCAATACCTCCATTAAAGTTATAAATTATCAAAATATTGCTAAGTATGTTAATCAAGGCTTTTTTGTTTATATTGATCATAATGGTCAACAGTTTATTGCTGTAAATAATTGTAATATCTTACCTAATTTACTGAATTCTACATTAAAAATTACATTAATTAAAAAACATGATTTCCATTTAATTCTAGAGCAAAATTTTAGCCATTTAAATACCGTTAAAGCTAAATATTGGCTAGATTTTATTACTTTTACTCCAACTACAAAAAATATTAATTTTTTAAAGATAACTATAGGCTTTAACATATTGTTTTTCTCATGTTTATTTGAATCTACTACTATCTTTCATTTATTGAATAATCTTTGTTATTTTACTCAAAATATGTTGAAGATATTTTTGTTTAAACAATCAATAATTAACAATTGCGATCTTTTAATTCCACTATCTCAAAATGATAGAGCCAGCAGGATCAAATTGCCAACATATACAATTTTAGTGCCGTTATATCAAGAAGCAGCAAAACTTGAATCGATAATCAACTCCCTTGTCTCTTTAAATTATCCCAAGCATCTACTAGATATAAAAATAATTATTGAAGCAGATGATTATTTATTAGTAAACCTCTTAGCTAATTACAATTTGCCGTTTTATATCCAGGTACTGATCGTACCATACTCGATCCCCCGCACTAAACCAAAAGCTCTTAATTATGCTATTACCTATGCTAGAGGAGAATATGTTACAATTTATGATGCTGAAGACCAGCCCGAACCAGATCAACTGCTAAAAGTAGTAAACGCATTTCAACAATTACCTAAAGAATTTGCTTGTATCCAAGCAAAACTAAGTTTTTATAATGCTCATGAAAACCTATTAACTAAATTTTTCAGTATAGAATATACTATTTGGTTTGAATATTTGCTTAAAGGCTTAAGCTTATACAATTTTCCGGTACCTTTAGGTGGAACTAGCAATCACTTTAAAGCAGATATCTTGCGCATAATTGGATATTGGGATGCATATAATGTCACTGAGGATGCAGAGCTTGGTATTAGGTTATATGCACATGGCTATAAAACTCATATAATTGATTCCTATACTTTTGAAGAAGCCCCAATTACAATTGATAACTGGATTAATCAAAGATCACGTTGGATCAAAGGATTCATTCAAACATTCGCTATTTTTGTTGCTTATAAACCTAAACGAACTACCTTTACTTACTTGCAAATAATTGTAACTTATATTTTTATTGGACTTTCTACTTACAGCTTTTATTGTTTCCCCTGGCTGATCATTATAGTAATCATTAATAGCAACCCAACTATTGATTATTTATGGTTAATCAATAGTTTTTTTGCTTTGGTGTATAGCTATAGCGCTGCTTTATATGCACTATATGCCAATAATAAATCTGAAAACAAAAAAAGATTTCATTTGCTTGATTATTTAGGACTAATATTTTGGCCATTGTATTTTATCTTGCACAGCGTGGCTAGCTATAAAGCGATGTGGGAAATTATTAGAAAACCCTTTGCCTGGAATAAAACTCAGCATGGCATCAGCACTCAGGATAATGACAAATTACTTATAAATGTTGATCAAGATTCTTGAATTAACTAATCTTTGTAATAAAATATTCTGAGAGTGTTCAATGAACCATACGCATTAGTCTCTGTGAACAGTTAATTCACGATTTTTTTTAATTCTCTCGATGTCATTTCTACTTTCGTCAGAAACCTGAGTATTTTCACTATTATATTATGATGAGTACTAGATGACATTTGATATTTTGGCACAAATGTTATTAATGTATGAGATACAATTTATAATTCATATTTTAATATAATTTAGTTGTTGAAAATACAACTTATGGTATATTAGGTTTAGCAAATGGCATACTCTAAGGTAAAAATATTATCTTTGTTAGAGAATAGCTGATTTTGTTATTAAATTATGGAGATGAGGTATTTATGAGTAAGTTAAATTTAATTGATCATAAAAATCATAATAACAATTTTTCTAAACAGCAGCTAAAACAACAACCATCGCTTTCATCGCTTTCAGTCAAAACATCATTGCCACATGATATTACGCGAATCTTGCCTATAAACGAACAACAGCAGGTAGTACTTACTTATTCGCCGTCAAATGCTGTTGCCGCATATCTATACGATAGAGGTCAGGATATGTGTCATGATCTTACGCGAGAAAATTGGCCATCAGTACTAAGAAGTGTAGCTAATGTAGAAGAATTTAAGCATATCACAAATGCTGCAACCACTTATGCTAGAGCTAGTATTTTAAGTAACGGTGATTTTAGCTTGGATCTCCAACCACGTCTCCGTGGTGGGATGATTGAAGAGAATGAACAAGATCCAAAATTTTGGTTTAATAAGGGTAATCAGTTCTATATAGAAGGTAGAAAAACAGAAGCTGTAAGTTATTATACTAATGCGATTAGTCTTAACAGTAATTATGTTGATGCTTACATAAATTTAGGCGCCATTTATTTTGATTTAGGTAATGTTGATTATGCAATTGCTTTTTATAATAAAGCACTTAAGATTGATCCCGATAATGGAGCAGCTTATCATAATAAAGGTTTTGCTTTATTTGAATCGCGTAAATTTCAAGAGGCACTTAGTTGTTATATCGCAGCAATTAGGTGTGATCCTGAAAAGCCAATGTATCACTTTAAAAAGGGTGTCACTCTGTGTGAACTTGGTGAGTATAATAAAGCAGTGGTATGTTTTGAGAATGTACTTAAGTTAGATCCTACTGATGCTGATACTTGTAATCTTATGGGAATTGCTCTGTCTAAAACTGGCAGAGATAAGGAAGCAGTAGGTTATTTTGAGCGAGTATTAGAGTCAAATCCTCATAATCCTGGAGCTGCTATTAACAAAGGTATTGCTCTTAATGTTTTGGGTGAGTCTGAGGCAGCAATAAAATGCTACGATCAGGTGATCGAGGACGATGACCAATGTGTTACTGCTTATATCAATAAAGCTAATGTTTTATCGGCATTAAGTAGATTTGCTGAAGCAATAGAATGCTATGACAAAGCAATTACAATTAGCATAGAACTTGGAATAGAACCTAGCGCTAAATGTTACTATAATAAGGGTGTTGCTTTGTCTAGATTAGTAGGTAAGACAAGGGAAGTGTTGAAATGTTATGAGAAGGCAATTGAACTGGATCCTAATGAGGCAGTGTATTATAACAACAAGGCCAGTACGATTGCTGCTTTAGGTGAGATAGATGAGGCAATACGATGTTATGATAAGGCAATTGTGCTAGCTCCTGATGATGTCCTATATTATTGCAATCGTGGTAGACTCTTCAATCGCCTAGGTAATAGTGCAAAAGCTCTAGAAGATTTTAATTATGCTTATGGTTTAGTACAAAAGAGTAAGTTTGGTGATAACTTGGATCAAGAGAATTTAGAATATATTAATATAACGTTAGATAATGACCGTAATTTGTTGTTAAAGAAATTAACAGAGTTACAAGGAAATGCTATCGAATTTGAACAAAAATTACAAAAGCTTAGAACGTTTAACGTAAGTAATGTTGCTGCGCAGGAAAAAATTAATGATATTACCCAACAATTTATTCAATTTAAAGAAGAAAAAACGCTAGCGGTTAATGACGCTGTTGATGCATTAGATACAAGCACTAACCAAGCGTTAGATGTAAACTGTCTTGCCGAATTGACTGAGAAATTTTTAGAAATGCAGCGCCAGCTTGAGGCACTAACGGCTAAAAATATAGAATTAGAGACTGAGGTTAAAAAGATACACGAAGTACTAGATGAAGCTGGTGTTAAAGAAATGGCGGAGGTCAATCAAATATTGAGATCACTTAAAGCAACGCCAAAGCTATATGGTTATTATACTACTGCCTATTGGGTGTTGTTAAATTATATTGGTGCTTATCGAAATATGGAAACCGGATTAATTCGAGGTGATACAGGAAGTGATCGTGTCGAGCAAGCAAAAGCAGTTGGTAGTACTGCATTGAGTGTGGTAACTAGCGTCAGCACGCTAGCAACCAAGGCAGCAAATTATGGTGCTAAATTAATTGAAAGTGTTCCTTTGTTAGGTGGAGCAATCAAGCTGATTGATGTAATAATTACTGATGCTTATCATGCTTATAAAAATGAAATATTATCACAACGGCAAAATATAATTAATAGTTTGGTAAGAACTTATTCTACTGATGCGCATTTGAGTATCGGTATTGCTAAAGCAGTAATAGCAGTAGTCGGTGCCAAGAAGGATCAAATATTAAATTGTGAGAGTTTAAAATCACAACCACATAGTGCTATTTTATGGATCCAAAAGAAATTGAGTAGTTTGGTAGGAACAGCCCCTGATCTTTACGATACTCCAGAAAAACAGCTGGCCTTTGCTGATGTTGGTCTGCTATTGGGTTATTTATATAAGAATTATCAGGAACTAGATCTAACTAAATCATTAGATGTACAATTTTCAGAAATCATAGTTAATGGTAGATTAATCGTGCCTAGTGTATCAAGCTCAGCTCAACGTCATCTCACAACAGAACAAGCAAACCCTTGTAATTGTTTGGTAATGTGATTAAAGACATATTTGTAAGCCAAGATATTATTTATCACACATGTTGATTGTTTTTTTATCGGAAATGTAGTTTTGTTGTAATAATGAAAAAATTAACTTACATTTAATGAACAATACACAATATTGCAACGTAATTCTATTTGGAAGGTAGTATGGCAAAGGACAAAACTTTAAAAGAATTAGTTCTAGTTACAACTGAGAGTGAGCAGGATTTTGATCAGCTGCAAAAAAAGATTTTAAAAATTGACATTGGTCAACTTGCATCAGAGGGATTTTTGCAGCCATTTTTAGATAATTTTAAAAATTTTGAATCTCGAGAAACAATTTTTAAAAATATTTTAGATAAGATTAGAATTTTTGAGGCTGAACATGATGCAAACAAGTCATTCAACCATATAGTAAAGCTTAAAGCAGGTTGTTTAGCGGCAATGGGTGAAGATATTTATAATAATCCTGTAGAAAATGAAGTAAAGGAGATGAAATTTTTGCGACTTCAAAAGTCTGTTAGCCATTTAGAATCAGCCAATAAATTATATCAAGATCTTAAAGAATGTAGTGAACAAGTTACTACAGTTAAAAATTTAATAAACAAAATTATAACTAATTACGGTGATTTAGAAGAAGGATTCAAGTTAGCATTATATTCTCTTCAACAGAGAGAAAGTAATTTTGAGTCCCCTCACTTAGATGTGCTTGAAGCGCAATTAACTTTAGCAAAATTGGGAACAGAAAGCAAAATCTACAATACAAAAATTGAAGGTTTAAAGTGTGCTGAACTCACATATAATAAAGTTTGTAATTTTGCTGATATTTCTGAGAATGCTCATCTTGTATTTCAAGCTCTAGATTATATGAGTAATATATATTCTAGTTTAGGAGATCAAGAAAAGGCTAGTGAATTGTCAAAAAAAGCAGCCTATGTCATGAAAAAATTTGAGCTAGCTCCTATGCAGGAATCATCAGAAAACAGTAAAGAAAATAGCTTTGAGGTTGAAGCGCGTTCTTTAATCTTACAAAAAGGTATCACCGATTATTCAGTACTTAAAATTAAGCAATTACTGCAAGAAAGTATTTTAAACCCAATTCAGAAAGCTGCGGCAAATGGTAAATGGCATGATGTACGTTATTTTGTTGTAAAAGACATTGATTATGGAGTAGCCGGGTATTTAGAAGAGGGATACTTAAAATACACATTAAGAGAATTATGTAGTGAAGAAAATTATAAAATAGCTTTAGGTTTATGTTTTGAAGCAATTAACCTAGGTATAATGGGTAGCCATAATAAAAATCCATTAACTGCGGCAATATTTTGTCAACAATATCCAGATCTTATCCAAGAAATAATAAAAACTCATCCGGAATATTTTGTTGATGGTAAGCTTTTGCAAACTTCATTAATAAATTCCCACATATATACAGAAAAATTGCTTGGAACACAAATAGTAGAAAATGCAGAATATAATAGATTTTTTGAAGAGGCAATTATCCCATTGATAAAGGCTAGACTTGAAACAAGTATATTTAACCCAATAAAAGCATTAGCGAGTAAGGGCGATTGGTCAGCAATGCATAGCAAGACATTGCAAGGCTATTTGACAGAAGATTATTTAATGAATAGTGTCTTGGGTAATAACTTATCTAAAATTCCTGATGTTATATCAATAGTTAGAATATTAGCTTTTAACGCACTACGTGAAGGAATAGAAACGTCAAATTCTGTAAATTTTGCATCCATTCAGAAATTTATCGAATTATATCCTGACTTGAATATAAGAATCATCGATAATCATCCAGAATATCTTACAAATCAGTTCATAGCCCAAATTTGTGATAATGCCAAAAAACTTTATATTGCTCAGAAACTTAAAGAAATTATTGATAAAAAAGATCAAGGGAATATTAGTGAAGAAGATGAAGATATAGAGATTCAATCAGAAAATATAGATATTCAACCTGAAAATAAAGTTGTTATATCAGATAATCAACAAGAAATAAAAGTGTCAGTATCAGGCGAAATATTGGAGGTTAATGAAAATTAATGCTTCATACTCAACCACGATGTCATCTCAGCAAAGACTGCGATCCATAAATCTACTAGGTTTTTATCAGCTAATTGAAAGTAGAAAACTGGATTCTGGCTTTCGCTAGAATAACGCTGATGTCCTGTGCAGGTTAAGCTGCATGGGACTTTGCTCGCTGTCGATAAAATAATATTATAAATAATAATGTTGACAAAATATTAAAAAATGCGATTATATGTTAATATAAATAACATTAGATTAAACATATGAGATCATTTACTTCAGCTACTCAAGCTATAGGCTATAGCAGTTTTTTTGTTGCCTTATCTGCTCTAATGAGTTACTTAACATATGATAATCTTACTTCTGACGAACCAGAATATCATACTTATCCTGTTGCAACAGCAGGAGTTTTAGCAATTACCGTATGTGCTATAGGTAATGCTATTGATTATTTCACTGGCACTGGGAAGCATGAAGAATAGAAGATTAAGTTTTTGTACACAATATGTGCTCGATAAACATATTTCTAGCGACTGACTGCAGTTGAACATTATGAAAAAAATATCGATTGAAGAAATAACTAGTGAGCTCTAGAGCTTGCCGCTTTGATTGCTCATCTATCACAACCGGAATAGCAGAAGATAAAAACTTTGGTAAAGGCAATAGCTTATCAGCATATTTTGCTCCTGAGCTAGTTGACACGGCTTTACCTGACTTTGGCGAAACATAAGTCAGATCATAGTTAGCATTAGTTACTGCACAACGCTCTAATTGTAGCTCATAGCCTGAGTGTTTTAATATTTCTAATTCAATTTTTATATATTCTAAAAAATTAAAGCTAATTGCCAAATTATCCAAATATTGCTTTAATGGTAGGAAAAAATTATTATGTGGTTCACGTTCATGAAAAGCAAAAGTGATAATATTAATTATCGAGTTAAAAGCATAAAGCTTAGTTTTATTACTTATAAAATAGTTACTATACGATTTTATTAATTCACACTTTGAACTGCCTATATGCTCTATCAATCTTGCTTTCCAGTGAAAATCTACCAAATTCCCTATTTGATAGATAGAACGTGATTTATATGAAGCCTCATAAATTACTCCTGAATGTAAACCATGCTCTTTAGTAAATAATAAAATAATACTACTATGCTCTTTCAAAGGTTTTTTTGCAATAATTATGCCGATATCCTGAAAATTCATATCATCTGCAACGCTAATTCTAGAATAGTTTTTAAAACTTGATAAACAAGAAAGCAGCAAAATATATGAGGATTCCCTGCTTAATTTTTTCAACAAAATCACCTCTCAGAGTAAGTTTTGTTAGAAGATTATTGAACCTCTATACCTTTTATCCTACTATAGCTTACTTAAATGAATAACTTACCGTATATTTTTCACTAAGACAATAAGTTTGGTACCATGACTATTAATGTCGTAAAATCTACCAGCATGCCACAAATACCATTGTATAGTATTATGAAATTAATGATAGAGTTCTTATATAACCTTATTTTAAGTAGTTATACAAAAGCCCTATTTATAATTTGCATAGTAGTTTTTATTATACCTATAAACAGAGCTATAGCCGAAATGCCTACTATAATATTGGCTTCCGATAATCGTTGTCCTTATAGCTGTAATCCTCAAGATCCAAACCCTGGATATCTAGTTGAAATGGCACAAAAGATTTTTGAGATTTATGGAATCAAGGTAGAATATAAACTAATGCCTTGGGCTGATGCTTTAAAAGCAGTAGAAGAAGGTAAAATAGATGGAGTGATAGGTATTAACGATATTGGCGGCAGAGATTTAATTACTTCAACTACCCCTCAAGCGCTTACCGTAAACAGTGTATTCACTAGAGTTGGTACTGATTGGGTATATGATGAACCAGAATCATTAGCGGGCAAAAAAATTGCCATGGTACTTGATTATGATATACACAATGCTTCAATACAGCAGTATATTACTACCAATTATTTACGTGATCCTTGGTCCTTTGTAGTAGAAAGCGGAATTGATGCAGTAGCTGACTCCATAAACAGTATAGTCGACAAGACTTCTGACGTGTATATTGGATGCCAGGAAGTAGTAAATTATTATTTAGATAGCAATAACTTAAACTCAAAAATTAAAAACTGTGGTAAAATAGAAGAAAATTCCGTACCAATATACATTGCTTTCTCTGCTAGCTCGGCTAAAGCCGCTGAATATATCAAAATGCTAGAAGACGGCATGATCTCAATTGATACTATAGGTGATCTTACTAGTTTAAAAAACAAATACCAAATTGCTCAATAATTTTCTTATGTCTTATGTCGTTTAAAATTATTCCATATCAAGAATCCACTCCTAATATAGATCAAGAAGCATATATTGCTGATGGATGTATAATAATTGGTGCAGTAACTATTGGAACAAAATCAAGTATTTGGTTCAACAGTGTATTACGCGGTGACGTTGCCCCTATAATAATAGGAGAAAATACTAATATTCAAGATGGTACCGTGATTCATACTTCCAGATTTAACGGTCCAGTAAAAATTGGTAATTTTGTTACTATAGGACATATGGCTCTTATCCACGCCTGCACTATACAAAACAATGCTTTTATTGGCATGCGCGCAACCGTAATGGATGATGTCGTAGTAGAAGAATACGGATTTGTAGCTGCAGGCGCATTAATTACACCCAATAAATTAATCAAATCAAAAGAGTTGTGGGCAGGAGTTCCGGCAAAATTTATTCGCTACATTACTGAAACGGAAATAGAACATATGCACGCTACTAATGAGAATTATGTCAAACTTGCCAACCTATATAGCTAGAGTCAGTGAGCTAGTTACTGTTAGTACACTACATACAAAGCTACAACCACTGTCATTGCTTCGTCGTTTCACTCCTCACAATGACGATCTCTTAAACTCGTGACGCCACTCTTATTAACTTATTATATTCACAACAGCCCCTATTTAACACCATTATTTATCACTTCAATGGCCGCAAAAGCAGCTATTCTTAGAATCTCACTTGCACTGGATCCCATAGGCACAATTTGCACAGAATACTCAAACCCATTCAGTATTGGACCAATAAATACCCCCGCCCCTAGTTCTTGTAACAATTGAGTAGCAATGGCCGCCGAATGTAGATCCGGCATTATCAATACATTAGCTGAACCGGACAAACGACAGAAAGGATAAATTTTATGTAACTCTGGGTTTAAGGCAATATCAGCCGACATTTCTCCATCATATTCAAAATCTACTTTCATATTATCGAGTATTTTAACTGCCTCTTGAATACGATTAGCTTTTTCACGCATAGGATTACCAAAATTTGAGAATGATAATAAAGCAACTCGTGGATGATAACCCATGTTTCTAGCAATTCCAGCCATTTGTATAGCAAGTTCTACTAATTCTTGAGAAGACGGCAACTCGTTAACAGCATTATCAGCAATTAACACTTGATGTTCTTTGGCAAGCATTATTGAATAACTCAAAATTCTATTGCCAACCTTTGGCTGTATTACTTTGCTAATATCCTCAAAATTATTAAAATAACTCTTATTTAGGCCAGTAACTACTGCGTCTGCATCGCCACTAGCTACCATACATGCAGCAAACACATTACGATCAGTTTTAACTAATTTGGCGCAATCGCGATATAAAAACCCTTTACGTTGTAATTTACTATAAAGAGCATCAATATATTTTTTGAGATTTGGATTAATTGCTGCATTCATTACTGAAATACCTTCCAAACTATGTTCTGTTCCCATATTATGTAGTATTGCAGTAATTTTATGAGCACGTCCAATTAAAATAGGGTAGCCAAGAGCATCATCACGCATCATCATTGCTGCTTTAATTACTTCTTCCTCCTCACCCTCAGCAAAAACAATTCTTTTAGGATGCTTATGAATTTTTTCAAATAAAAAATTCATATAGCTAGATGTCGGATTTAACCTACTCATTAATTCAGCTTTATAAGCCTTGCAATCAAGGTTAGTAATCTTTGCTACTCCGCTCTCTATAGCAGCAACAGCCACTGCAACAGGAATGGTGCTAATTAATCGTGGGTCAAACGGTACTGGAATAATATATTCCGGGCCAAAACACATTTTACGATCAGGATAAGCTTTATATACTTCATCTGGAACAGGAGATCTGGCTAATTCTGCCAAGGCTTGACTTGCTGCGATTTTCATCTCTTGATTAATAGTAGTAGCACGCACATCTAATGCTCCACGAAAAATATAAGGAAACCCCATCACATTATTTACTTGATTGTTATAATCAGAACGACCGGTTGCAATAATGGCATCACTGCGCACTGTTTTAATACTTTCTGGTGTAATTTCAGGCTCAGGATTAGCCAAAGCAAAAATAATAGGATTTAAAGCCATAGCAGCAACCATTTCTTCTGTTACCGCTCCACGTGCAGACAAACCAAGAAAAACATCGGCACCATTCATTGCTTCAGTTAAAGTACGTAATTTAGTATCAATGGCATATTTTTCTTTCCACTTATTCATTCCTTCGGTACGTCCTTGATAAACCACGCCATTGGTATCACAAAGTATAATATTCTGACTGACGGCACCTAATGCTATTAATAATTCTATACAAGCAAGTGCAGCAGCCCCTGCTCCGTTAACTACTATCTTCATTTCAGCAAAGCTACGATTTGTTAAATAAGCAGCATTAATTAATCCTGCGCTAGCGATAATTGCAGTACCATGTTGATCATCATGAAATACCGGTATCTGCATATAATTGTTTAAGCGCTCCTCGATAATAAAACATTCAGGAGCTTTAATATCTTCTAAATTGATACCACCAAAGCTATAGCCCAAATATTTTACTACATTAATAAATTCTTCCGGGTCGGTAGTGTCAACTTCAAGATCAATTGCATCAATATCAGCAAAATTTTTAAATAGTACAGCTTTACCTTCCATAACTGGTTTTGAAGCAGCAGCACCTAAATTACCTAAACCAAGTACCGCTGTACCATTAGATATAACCGCAACCACATTACCGCGAGCAGTATATTTATAAATATTATCCAGATTTTTTGCTATTTCAAGACAAGGAGCTGCTACTCCAGGAGTATAAGCAAGCGACAAATCTTGTTGAGTAACTAAAGGCTTAGTAGGAACAATAGCAATTTTACCGGCTCTATCTTGAGCATGATATTTTAGTGCCTTTTCATATTCTGACTTGTTTATTTCATTCATATGCTGTACCTCTTATATTTTTAGATGCTGCAGTAAATTCTCTTATTTTTATATTAATTATTTACTTTTAGTACATATAAAATCAACCTAAAATATACATTAAAATAGATAACGATACTACTGAAAAAATAGTCATAAATGTAATAATTGATGCCATTGACTCTGGATCTCCACCAAGCTGTCGAGATAAAGCATAAGCTGTACTAGCACAAGGTATACAACTATATAATATGCCAATTGATCTTTCCAAATCATTGATAGACATTAACCACAGCACAATAAATGTAACTATTGGTAGCAACACCAATTTGATTAAGCTAGTAAACAATATTTGACGATAGTATTTTCTATATGCCACAAATTTTAAACTAGCTCCAACATTTAACATTCCAATGGCTAATGCTGAATCAGAAAAACTCGATATGGTTTTTTGTACCCCAAGATTTAGCTCTATCTCGGCATAATTAAAGATAAAACCTAGAATACTAGAGATAATAAGGGGATTAGTTAAAATAAGCTTTAATGATAATATTACAAAATTTAAACCATGATGTTTTTCATTTTTCTCATTGGAAATAAAGCTGGCAAACACTAATATAGATAACAAGTTGGTAAAAACAATCATGTATGAAGAAATAACCGCAACTATCGTCAGACCAAAAGCATCAAACAATGCATTACTTACACTAAAAAATATATAGTTATTATAACGTATTGAACCCTGAAAGATTGAAGTAAATTGTATTTTATCGCCATTAGTGTGCCTACGATGTATGATTAAGGCGATAGATATAATACTCGTAGAGATAATTAATCCTAATATTAACTTGAATAGTGATACTGATTTTAAATCAGCTGTTGAAATGTAATTAAACAATAATGCAGGAAATAATAAAAAATAAGATAGCTTCTCCAAACCTCGCCAAAACTCCTCTGAAACCAACCATTTTCTTTTGATGATACTGCCAATAAGAGTAATCAAAAAAATTGGCAAAGTGCTGAAGAGTATATCTTGCATTGTAAGATGTTTTAGAATTGCGCTGAATTTTAAAGGACATTCGCATAGTATCACAATTTTAATATTTAAGCAAAGTTCTGCTTAAATAGACTTATCATTAAGCCAGTATTTACTGAAGGCAAGAAAATGATGATTTTCAAAATTATGCTTACCATACATCAGTTGCTGTCCATGTAGATCGGTAATATTACCACCACCAGCTATTATTAAAGCATGTCCCGCTGCAATATCCCATTCCATTGTTTGTTCAAATTTGGGGTATATATCAGCACTTCCTTCTGCGATTAAACATAATTTGATTGAGCTTGAAATATTTGTTATTTTTCTAACATTATGATTTTGCAAAAAGATACTAGTATTTTCATCTAAATCCTGAGCTCCCACAACAGCAACATATTGATCATTTCCTGATGCGCGCTGATTTTGTTTTAACAACACTTGATTTTGCTCAATACATAGACCGTGATTACTATCAGTATAATAGAGCTTAGAAGTAGCTGGTTGATAAATTAAGCCGATAATGGGAATATTATCCTTAATTAGAGCTATATTCACAGTATAGCTCTCTTCTCCCCTAATATAACTTCTAGTACCATCTATAGGGTCTATTAACCAGAAAATATTAGTAGTCAATTGTTGCTTAAATCGTTCTTCACAAATAACCGTTATTTCCGGGGCAATCATTTGTAAGCCCTGATAAATAAACTGACTAATCTCCTGGTCAGCATTGGTAACTGGAGAATTATCTGCTTTATAATTAACAATAATACCGGAATCTTTTACCTTTAAAGCTATTTGACCAGCTTCAGTGATTAGTGTCTTGAGAGCATTGATTGAATTATACATATAAATCAGTAAGATGATGCTGCCTGCAACAAGCTTTTAAGGTGTTTGAGAGTAAGAAAGCAATGGTCATCGGACCAACCCCTCCAGGAACTGGGGTAATAAAACGTACCTTATCATACACATTAAAAAAATCAACGTCACCAACTATTTTTGAGTTATCAGCAGATAGTCTGGTAATACCAACATCAATTACGATTGCATTAGGGTTAAAATATTTAGCAGATAACTTCGCAGGAATTCCAATTGCAGAGATAACTATATCGGCTTGAGAGGTAATATTTTGTAAATTCTTGGTTTTAGAATGACAGATTGTAACTGTACAATCCTCTTTAAGCAACAATGCAGCAAGCGGCCTTCCCACTATATTTGAACGACCAATAATTACGGCATGTGCTTCAGCTAGCACAACATCACATTTTTTTATTAAAGCAAGACAGCCCAAAGCAGTGGGAGGAATAAAACCATCAAAAATTGCACTATTATATAAACACCCAACATTTAATGGATGAAACCCATCAATGTCTTTATCCGGACTTATCGCTAAAGCAATATTTTTCTGATCAATATGAGTTGGCAACGGTAATTGCACGATTATACCTGATATAGTATCATCGTCATTTAATGCCGTAATACAATTTAGCAGTTCTGCGTTAGTAACCGTTGACGGCAAATTTACGGTAGCTGCGTTCATACCACAATCAGCCGCCGCTTTTAATTTACCGCGAACATAAATTATACTTGCCGGATTATCACCTACTAAAATAACTGCAATTGTTGGCACAATATTAAACGAGAGCTTTAACAGCTTAACTTTTTCCGTCAATTCTTTTAACATTAAAGCAGCATACTGTTTACCATCAATAATATTAGATGGATATTGCTTCATCTTGGCAACCCCTTGGTTGTTGAATACTCAAAATGCAATGCCTTACCATCAAATACACGTGCATATGCATGATGCACTGCTTGCGCTGCATCTGAAAAACCAGTAAGAATTAATTTGAGCTTACCAGGGAATGTCGCAATATCACCTATAGCATAAATTCCATTGATGTTAGTCATACAGTGCGGCGATGTTACTGCTATATGATGAGATTTTAACTGCAATTCCCATTCAGCAATTGGCCCAAGCGTTTGTGCTAACCCAAAAAATGGGCACAACATCTCTGCTTCTATGGTCTTAAGATTACCATCTAGATCTTTGACTACTACCGCCTCCAGGTAACCATCGCTACCAATTAACCGATCAAGTTGATAACCGGTGATAATTGTAATTTTACCAGCATCAGCCAATTGTTTAATTTGTCTTAAACTCTCCGGCGCTGCTCTGAATTTATCACGTCGATGCAACAAATAAACTTTATTGGCAATCTCAGCAAGAGAAATTGCCCAATCTACCGCGGAATCCCCTCCCCCGGCAATTATAATTTTCTTATTAATAAAATCATTGCGATTTTTTATAAAATAAAATACCGATTTGTTCTCAAACAACTCAATTCCTGTTAGTGGTGGTTTGTTAAAATCAAATGCACCAGCTCCTGCTGCAATTATTATAACCTTAGCTTGTATAGTTAACTCTTCAGAAGTTTTTATGATAAAACTATTGTCTGTAGTAATAAGCTCTGTGGCTCGTTGATTTAAATGATATACAGGATTAAATGGCGTCGCTTGATCCACTAATTGTTTAATTAGATCTGCTGCTAAAATTTTAGGATAACCTGGAATATCATAAATAGGTTTTTCTGGATATAGCGCATAACACTGCCCTCCTGGTAGCTCCAACGCATCAATAATATGGCAACGCATACCCAACATACCGGCCTGAAAGGCTGCAAACAACCCTACAGGTCCCGCTCCAATAATAACAACATCAGTAGTGTGCATATCGCATATCCAGATAAAATTATAGAACAAACACTATACATAACAAATTATTTATTTTGTGTAAAGAACGATTGGTCGCATGGCTATATGGCTGATCAGCTAGTACTATACAATCTTAGCTCTTAATTGTTATATAGTATATGATACTTTTATATCAGATGCTTGCGCAGGAAAATCCTTGATATTCCTAGTTATTAACAGACTGTTAGTATGTTTAGCAGTTGCCCATATTATAGCTTCTGGTAGTTTGATTTTGTAATCCCTTCTAATTACTATAACACCTTCTGCGACTTCTTCGTTAAGATTTATTACAGTAATTAGTATCAAACACTGCGTTCACTTATCCCACTCGCTACGTAATTTCTGTTGATATGATAAACTATCAACTTGCTTTTCTTTCCATATACCGAAAGCAAATTTATAACTCTTTTTACTTTCCGCATCATTAACAATATAAATAGCTAAAGCTTGTCTTATAATTTCAGCCCTTGATAATTTTTTCTTTTTAGATAACTGATACAAAATTTTAATTTGTGCATCAGGTATATCAACAATTGTTCTCATATTAATATTTATTATATTAGTTATCATTATCTGATATAATATAATAAATTATTTTATTTTTCAAAAACAGTATGATGTAGTTTCTGCGAGAGGGTTATTGATCATTAGAGATTATTAGATTATATTGCTTGGTTAAAAAGTTCAATGAATGTCAAATTATATTATTCTCGAGCAACATGGTGAAGCCTTAAAAGTTCCAGTCCGGGAAAGTCAAAAAGCAAAAAGAATTGGTATAAGGATTACTTATAAATCATTGGTAGAATTAGTGCTACCATCTGGGATAAAAGCAGAAATAGGTCATAAGTTCTTATTAAGTAAAGAACATTGGATTAGAAGAAAACTACAAAAAACCACTATAGCATCACAAATTCCTAGCAATATTATTCCAATTTTTGGTAAGTCATATAATGTAATTTACCATCAAGCCGATGATAATTCGGTCAAGTTGCAGCATGAGTATATTGAGGTATATTCAAGAGATGACAGCTACCATGATGTTTTAAGAAATTTCTTAAAACATCTATTATTACAAAAAATAGTAATATTGGCAGCACCGATAATAGCTGAATATAAACTACGCTACAATAAAATCAGAATTACTTCTAATGTAAGTAAATGGGGAAGCTGCTCTAGTAAAGGCAATTTATCTTTTAATTGGCGGCTTGTCTTTGCTTCTGAAGAAGTTCTAAAGTACGTAGTAATCCATGAAATGTGCCATCTTAAGGAAATGAATCACAGCAAAAATTTTTGGCATCTAGTATCTACAATTGAGCCTGATTATTCATTATCTAAGCTATGGCTTAGAAAAAATGGACATTTATTGAATTACTATTTAAATGCAGCAATATCGTTATAAAATAACTATAGAATATTTAGGAACCGGACTAGCTGGATGGCAGCGCCAGGCTAATGGTTTATCTATTCAACAAATATTGGAAGAAGCAATTTACTGCCTGACTAAAACAAACACCATTGTTATTGCTGCCGGTAGAACAGATGCTGGAGTTCATGCTTTAGGTCAAGTAGCGCATTTTGATCTAACTAACTACCGTGATCCGCACCAAATTATGCGCTCTCTGAATCATTTTATGAGACCACATTCAGTAGCAATTATAGATTGTCAAAATGTGACGAGCGATTTTCATGCTCGGTTTTCAGCAATAAAACGTCACTATATCTATAAAATCGTCAATAGACCTGGCCAAGTAATATTAGACGCAGAACGTGCATGGTGGATTAGACATAAATTAAATATATCAGCAATGCAACAAGGTGTATCTTATTTATTAGGCCAACATGATTTTACTTCTTTTAGAGCTAAACATTGCCAAGCGCAATCACCAATTAAAACTTTATCTAAACTCGATATAATCAAATGTGACCAAGAACAGATTAATTTTTATTTATCTGCTCCATCTTTTCTACATCATATGGTACGTAACATTGTTGGTAGTTTAGTATTAGTAGGGTTAGAAAAATGGCAACCAGAAAATATTAAAGCAGTCTTAGATTCTAAAAAGAGAGAAGCAGCAGGCTCTACTGCTCCAGCCAAAGGATTGTATTTTATTAAGGTAGATTATTAAACATTTCTCATTATTATTTTCAGTTATATAATAATAATTATTGTTGACATATTATAATATCATTTATATAACTATAAAAAATTACCATAAAGTTAACAAAAAAGTCAATAAGGCTTATCATTGCTGAACACCGAAATGTCATCCCAAACACCAAAAGTCAATGCCGAACGCCCAAAGTCATCCCGAACTTGTTTCGGGATCTCGTCAAAACTTCATAAGATCCCGAAACAAGTTCGGGATGACTTTGGGCGTTCGGCATTGACTTTTGGTGTTTGGGATGACCTTAGATATTTGAAAAGCACGTTATTATCACACAATTATAAATTATGAAAATCAGTCAAGCCATTGCTTATGCTAGCCAAGAATTGCAGCGAGCAGGAGTAAAATCAACTTATTTAGAGGCTCGAATTTTGCTTGGGCATTCGATAAATCAACCATTGGAGTATCTGCTTGCCGCTGAGCACCAAGAATTATCAACCGAATTGCTAACAATATTTTTTAACGCAATAAAAAGACGTATGCGACTTGAACCTATAGCGTACATTGTTGGTTACAAAGAGTTTTATGGTTATAAATTCGCTGTCAATAATAAAGTATTAATACCTAGACCAGATACTGAAGTTCTAATCGATGCTGCACTAGCGTTAACGCCAGAGATCTTGACATCACTATTTAGAATACTTGATCTTGGTACTGGTAGTGGCTGTATCATCATTACATTACTACTACAACTACCATTTGCAATAGCAACGGCCATAGATATAAGTATTGATGCTATAAAAATTGCTACTAATAATGCTGAAATTCACAATGTAGCGCACCGATTGAAATTAATTCATGGCGACTGGTTTCACAATATTGCTCCACAAAAATTTGATTTGATAGTTAGTAATCCACCTTATATAGCTGATTACGAAACTTCCATTATGACCCCCGAAACCATACTTCATGAACCTACATTAGCTTTATTTGCTGATAATGACGGATATTCCAGCTATAACGCAATTGCAGGAGTGGCAAAACATTTTTTAGCACCAAATGGCAAATTATTACTTGAGGTAGGCTATTCGCAAGCTGAACAGGTTATTAAAATATTTAATACAGCTGGTTATAATGTATATCAAACTTATCAAGATCTGGCAGGTCATACACGAGCAATCTGCTTTAATTAAATCATCTCTTGAAAACACTGTTATTTTCATGATTCTTGTATATAATCCGATGCAAGAATGTTGATTGTATAAAAGTGTTAAAAATATGTCAAATAACAACCACGAAGAAATAGATAAAGCAGATAATTATAGCGCTGACTCAATTAAGGTGCTTAGGGGTCTGGATGCTGTCAGAAAAAGACCAGGAATGTATATTGGTGATACCGACGATGGTTCCGGACTACACCACATGATTTATGAAGTAGTGGATAATGCTATTGATGAGGCGTTAGCAGGTCACTGTAATGCTATTGTAGTCATCTTAAATAGTAATGGTTCGGTAACTGTACGTGATAATGGCCGAGGTATACCAGTAGATATTCATGAAGAAGAAGGTATTTCCGCTGCCGAAGTAATTATGACTCAATTACATGCTGGTGGAAAATTTGATCAAAATTCGTACAAAATTTCAGGTGGTTTACATGGTGTTGGTGTATCGGTAGTCAATGCGTTATCAGAGTGGCTAGAATTACGTATTTGGCGATCAAACCAAGAATATTTTATGCGTTTTAAAAATGGTGAGACCGAAGCTCCTCTTAAAATAATTGGTGAAGCTATAGATAAAAAAGGAACAGAGATCACATTTTACCCATCAAAAGATACTTTTAGTAATTTAGATTTCAATTTTACTACTCTTGAACATCGCCTAAGGGAATTAGCTTTCCTAAATTCCGGGGTACAAATTTTATTGATTGATAACCGTAGTAGTGAACCAAAACAAGTAGAATTCGCATCAGAAGGCGGTATTACTGCTTATGTAAAATATATAGATCGAGCAAAAGTAGCGCTACATAATTGCATATCAGTAACTACCTATACTCCTGAGACTGGCATTACTGTAGAGCTTGCCATGCAATGGAATGATTCCTATCATGATAATATTCTATGCTTCACTAACAATATCAGACAACGTGATGGCGGTACTCACCTTATAGGATTTAAAGCAGGATTAACCAGAGTTTTAAGTGGATATATAGAAACTAATGGTCTAAATAAAAAGAATAAAATAAGTTTTTCCGGTGATGACATTAGAGAGGGTCTATCTTGCGTATTATCAGTTAAAGTGCCGGATCCTAAATTTTCATCACAAACTAAAGATAAGTTAGTTAGCTCAGAAGTACGAACAGCTGTTGAAAATACCACATACACTAAAGTGCTACAATGGTTGGAAGAACATCCTAATGACGCTAAAATCGTTATTAACAAAGTAATCGAAGCTGCTGTTGCTCGGGAAGCCGCCAGAAAAGCACGAGAATTAACTAGGCGAAAATCAGCGCTTGAAATATCAAGTTTGCCAGGAAAATTAGCTGACTGCCAAGAAAAAGATCCGGCAAAATCAGAATTATTTATTGTAGAAGGAGATTCAGCTGGTGGCACTGCAAAGCAAGGGCGTGATCGAAAATATCAAGCTATCTTACCGCTAAGAGGAAAAATCCTTAATATTGAACGAGCAAGATTTGATAAAATGCTCGGTTCTGAACAGATTGGCACTTTAATTACTGCACTTGGAACCAGTGTCGGTAATGATGATTTTAATATTGCAAAACTTAGATATCATAAAATAGTGATTATGACTGATGCTGATGTTGATGGCTCCCATATCAGGACATTATTATTAACTTTTTTTTATCGTCATATGCGAGAATTAATGGATAAAGGTTATTTATACATAGCCCAACCACCGCTATATAAAGCAAAAAGAGGCAGTACTGAGTATTATTTAAAAAATGAGCAAGCCCTTCAAGAATATTTAATTAAGTCAGTAATTAATGATTCTGCTTTATTATTAGCTGACGGTAATCTGGTTCAGGATCAGGAATTACAACAAATAATTGCTCAAATAGAAAAATTTGTTACAGCTCTAGATCAAGTTAATATAAAATTCCCTAAAAATATTCTAGAATGTTTGGCTATAAATAATTTTCTGGATAATAATTTATTTGATGTAGGCAACAAAGAACAGATTATTGCTTGCACCAGTACTTTAAACCTTGGAGAACTTGAACCAGATAAGACAGATTGGCAAGTAGTGATGGGGGATAATTATATTGAATTTTTCCGCTTGGTTAGAGGATTAAAAGAAAGTAGGACTTTATCGCATGAACAGGTCAATTCAGTAGAACTTAGAAAAATTAGAAACTCTGCTTTAGCTTTGCATGATATTTTTACTAAACCAGTGCAATTGATAATAAAATCACAAGAATATAAGAATATTATTTTACCGACAATATTACTACATACTCTTCTCGGTCATAGTAAGCGAGGTATAACCATACAACGCTTCAAAGGGCTTGGTGAGATGAATTCTGAACAATTATGGGAAACTACTTTAGATCCAATCCGTCGCACCTTATTACAAGTAAAAGTAGATGAAACAGATGATGCTGAAGAAATTATCTCAACTTTGATGGGTAGTGTAGTAGAACCTAGACGTGAATTTATACAAGAAAATGCTTTGAATGTAGTGAATTTGGACGTTTAGTCAACTTGAAATAAAATGAAGTATAAAGGAAAAATTATGCATCAATTACAATATAAAAATATTTTTTCAGTCATAGATGATTATGATGTATTTTTATTTGATTTATGGGGAGTCATTATTGAGGGTGATCAATTATATCCAGGAATAGTTGATGTTGTTAACGCAGTTTCTACCAATAAGCAGGTGTTTTTTGTCTCCAATGCCCCACGTTCAAAATTATGGTCACATAAAATAATAACTTCATGGGGTATTAAAACAACTCCAGAAATGGTAATAACATCAGGAGAAGCTGCTAGGCAGCTACTAAAAAATAGTACCACCAAACTTGAAATAGAGCTGCCGATAATTTATCATTTAGGAGCTGATCGTAATGATGATATTACTCAAGAACTGAATTGTCAGCTTACAACCGAAATAAATGATGCTAATATTTTATTATTAACCTTATACCGTGATGAGGGAGAGGATATAAATCAATTTGACCAAATATTGGAGAGTGCAGTATCACGTAAAATAATAAATATCTGCGCTAACCCGGATATTATAATTCCAAGGCAGGAATCCTATAGATATTGCGCTGGATATTTTGCTCAAAAACTGGAACAACTTGGCGGTAAAGTAATATATACCGGAAAACCATACACTGAAATATATAATCAAGTAATACTTAAATTACCATTAGTGCCTAAGAATCGTATTCTTATGATCGGTGATACTTTTGAAACTGACATTTTAGGAGCTAATAGAGTTGGCATAAATTCAGCTTTAGTCTTAACCGGTAATGCCAAAAAATTTCATCAATCATACTCTACTATAGAAGATAAGTTACATAGCATAGATCTGAGCGCAACTAAGTTTGAAGCCCAACCAAATTTTGTTATTGAGCTTACAGAATAACATAATTTAATAATTTACTATAAAAAACTCTTCTTGAATATTGATATTATATTAAGGTGATCCAAATATTATTCAACAGTTTAGCAACACAACATTTTGTTTTTTTTCCGAAGATGATGTAACTTGGCAAGGTGATCTATTCAGAGGTTCTAATAAATTAGATAATTTTTTTCAATCCCATAACATGAGCGTCATAGAGCGTTGTTTACTTACATATGCTATGAATGTTGAAAAAAAATTGCATTTACCGCATATAATAAAAGGAGGAGTAGAAGTAAATTTTCTAGAAATATTAAACAAGTCGTCATATACTTCAGAAAATATAATCAGCAATCCATTTATAAACGAACTAATTAGCACACAACATATTATAAATGATGCAGAAACAGCGTTATTTGGTAATGAAATTATTAGCGCTTTTCCTAATATTCCAGCACCGAGCTTTGGAGAAATATTAGGTGCATGTATATTTGATCATTTTCACCAGGAAGTTTAGAGTTGAGTAAGTTAAACAGTTGAACACTCTATAATACCAATTTCGGCTTTGAGCCGGAATGAGTAGTATACAACCTTTTGCTCTGTTAAATTAACATATCATAATTTAACAGAGCGAAGATAAGCTTAGTTTTCAGAGATCTTCTTTGGTATAGGAACCCAAATAATATAAGCAATTGCCACTATACCTAAAATATAACAATAATATACATGCGGTATAATACTGACCGGTGATAAATTGGCTAATGAGCTTACTAATAATATTTGTGCTCCATATGGTATTATCCCTTGAAATACTATTGAAAAAATATCCAGCCAGGTAGCACTATAGTGTGGAGGGATTTTGTACTTCTCCGCTATATCTTTTGCTATTTCTCCACTAAAAATAATTGCAACAGTATTATTGGCAAATAGCAAATCAAAAACTGAAACTATTTTGGCAATTACAAACTGTGCTGCTCGTTTATTACCTCTCTTACGAATGATATCAGATAAATAAAGGGCTATATCTTTACTACTTTTCACGGCAAAACCTGATAGTCCACCAACCATTAAAGAAAGTAACATAATTTCTTGCATATGAGCAAAACCCTTCACTATATCATTACTAAAATTAATTACGCTGTAGTCTTGATTTATATAGCCAATAATCCAAGTAAATATCAAAGAAACCACTAAGCAAACAAATACATTTGTACCAAATAAAGGTAATGCTATTAGTAAAATATAAGGCGTAATTAAAATAACATTATACTCGCTTCCAGAAATTATAGCACTACCATGATGGTCATTACTTAACAATAATAAAATAACAATCGTAATTATTGAGGCAAAAAGAGAAACTATTGCATTAAGCTTAAATTTTGCCTTCGGATCAGCCTTTTGTGACATTACTGCTGCAATAGTAGTATCAGAAACGATTGATAAACTATCACCAAACATTGCTCCACCAACCACAGTAGCCATACCAACCTCCGCTGAAAAAGCACCATGTTCTATTAAATTAGCAGCAATAGGAGCGATTGTTGCAATTGTACCCATAGAGGTGCCAATTGCTGTTGAAATAAAAGCTGCTGTAATAAACACTCCAATTAGCAAAAACTGTGCTGGCACTAAAGATAATGCTAAATTTACTGTAGCATCTACACTGCCAATAGCTTTCGTTACAGCACCGAATGCCCCGGATAATAAAAATATTATACACATGGTGATGATATCCCGATGTCTTACTCCATCAAGAAAACAATTCATTTTTTCTTCAGTGGTGCCGCGATACAACGACCAAGCTAGTGCAATTGCTGGAATAATTGCAACAATCGGTGAAACTTGATAAAAAGCGTAATCTACACCAATAATAGTATAGTATATTCCACTACCTACATAAAGTAGTACAAAAAATAATATTGGTAAAAAATTAATTAATATATGCATAACCAAAACACTCGCTAATATATGATAATTAGAAATTTATAAAATTTTAAAATAAACCGACAACTCATGAATTAAAACGACTCTACTTTAGAGCCTGTCAGATCAGTAGATATAAGAGGTAATTTTGCTCACTCAAAACGCAGTCGAAGTTCCGAAACAAACCAAAAGACTGCTTGCGGTACTCGACTTCGTTTTTCCTAAAACTTCCTCTCTTATATCTACTGATCTGACAGGCTCTTAGATATTACAGTAAATTGAGTCAATCTAGCCACGCTCCTTAAGCATAATTGCGAGGAGTTATGACAGAAACTCAAGTCATCACTAGATCACTTTTGCCCTACTAGCGAAGTTGATCAGTATTTACCATTAATTCATGTAGAAAGGTTTAGTATTTAATATGAAATACACATTCGAAATTGAGGATATTGAAACAGAAGAATTACTGACCAGGAAATCATTGGATATAATTTCTATATTATAAGAATGTGCTTTTATTCTAACTTTATTTATTATAATAAGTCAAGCAATATCTATTGTAGATTCTAATTTACTATATTTTATTTAGTATTAAATAAAATTAACTTAATACTATCATAAGGCTTTAGGTTAGTAAAATTATTGCTTATTAATTAATTCTATGTTACAATTAATCTTTAAAAAAATGTAAAATATTTAAGGATACAGATTATTTATGCCAGAGGTTTTTTTTAATGGTCCATCAGGTCGCATTGAAGGACGATATACCGAATCCAACAACAAAAAGGCGCCTCTTGCGTTGGTACTACACCCCCATCCTTTATATGGCGGCACGATGAATAATAAAGTAGTATATAATACCTATAAAACTTTAGTAGAGCATGGATTCACCGTGCTTAGAGTCAATTTTAGAGGTGTTGGACGTTCACAAGGAACCTTTGATAATGGCATTGGTGAAATGACTGATGCTGCCACAGCTCTTGATTGGTTACAAATAAATAACCAATATAGTGATATAAATTTAATAGCAGGGTTTTCATTTGGCGCTTGGATTGCTATGCAGCTTATTATGCGTAGACCAGAAATTAATCATTTTATAGCAATTTCTCCACCTGTAAATAAATATGATTTTTCATTTTTATCTCCTTGTCCAATTCCAGGTCTTATAGTCCAAGGAGATCAGGATAGTATAGTTTCAGAAGAAGCAGTCGTAGAACTAGCAAATAAATTATCAAAACAAAGACATATACAAGTAGATTATAAGCTAATTAACGGAGCAGATCATTTTTTCCGTAATAAAATTGAAGAATTAACTCAAGTTTTAGGTGAGTTTCTGCAATTAAAATTCTCTAACCAATCAAATAACCAGCAATTTGTACAATCAAATATCAGGGATATTGAAGAAACTATACAAGAAACAAAACGCCAGAAAGTGTTTCTTGATTAACTGCAGTAGTTGAAGGAAAAGTGCTAGGCAATTGCTTCAAATTACGAACCGCAAGATAGGCAAAAGCTTGAGCTTCAATAAAGTCTGCATCTAGACCGAGGGTTTTAATATTAAAAACTATATCGCCAATCTCTGCTCGCAAACCTGTTAGTATGGCGCTATTATGCACCCCTCCACCACAAACATATATCTTCTCTGGCATGGCAGGCAAATGCTTTAATCCAGCGACTATAGAAGATACCGTAAATTTTGTTAAAGTAGCAATAACATCTGCAGGATCAAGGTGGTTAAATAATTGTTCGTTTTTACTAAAATAATTTCTGTCTAGAGATTTAGGAGGAAGTTCAGCAAAAAACTCATCATCTAACAAGCTGGAAACTATCTGTTGTTGCACTACACCATTCTTTGCAGTTATCCCATCCTCATCATATAACTTATTATAGTATCTTAGCATCGCATCGTTGATCAAAGCATTACCTGGACCAGTATCAAACGCAAGTAACATGGATTCGTCAATATAAGTTACATTTGCTACTCCCCCTATATTTAATACTGCTACCGGTTTTATCTCATTTTGCATTAAACATTGATGAAATATAGGAACTAATGGCGCCCCTTGTCCTGCACAAGCGATGTCTCGTCTCCTAAAATCACTGACAACATTAATCTTAGTACGTTGAGCTAACAAATGGGGATTACCTATCTGCCAAGTAATTCCTTGAGCTGGATTATGATATATTGTTTGCCCATGAAACCCAATTACCGCTATTTGATTAGCCGGTATCCTCTCTCTATCTAATAATGCTAAAACACAATTAATATGGTATATGGTAAGTTCATGCTCCAATTGTAACCAATTATTCTTAGTTTCAATTAATAACTTCAAACGTGCTTGGAATTCTGCAGGGTAAAAAAGATGAAAATTTGCAATGCGTTTAAAATAATATTCCCCGTCAGTTTCTATCAAGGCAGCATCCACACCATCTAGAGCTGTACCACTCATTAATCCTATGGCTAACAATTATTTCTCCTTATTTAAGAGGGGACTTGTCTTGAAAGTGCGTATCTACTTCCAAAACAGTCTCTAATGATTCTTGCTCAATATTTTTTTTACTGTGCTTACGTCTTTGTAAGTTTTTTTGTAAAGCATTAGATAAATTTTTTATACGTTTAACCACTTTAGGTGATTTATTTTGTGGTTGCAATGTCATAATTATTCAAAAACTCATAAATTTAGAAAAAATACTATAATAGGAACAGTCGCTATTTAAATTCTCCTTGACCTATCAGTAAATATATGACAGAAATACACTCCAATTGGCAAAGAACGATAAGTCAAAATCAAAGCCACTATAGCTCAGTGGTAGAGCGCATCATTGGTAATGATGAGGTCGAGAGTTCAATTCTCTCTAGCGGCACCATTTTTATGGCTATTGTACTTTTGTCGAGTTGAGGAATTCAGACATTGATTTCTGAATCATCTCTTTGCTTGGTCTCGCTGATAATTGTTTGAGTGCAGCAGCGGCTATATATGCCCCTAATTTACCACTATTCTCTATATCATACCCATGTGTATATCCATATAAAAACCCCGCAGCAAATCCATCTCCAGCACCTGTAGTATCGATGATGTTCTTCTTATCTTGAATCATTGGTGGAATAGTAATTCTTTTTGCTCCCTGCACAATAACCGCCCCTTCTTCACCCATAGTCATAACAATGGTATTAATTTTAGCAGCTAATTTTTTAAGAGAATGTTCACTCTCAGCTCCATCAAATAAAGCTGATATTTCTGCTGGCCTGGTAAATAATATATCTGATTGGTTTGCTATTTTTATAAAATCATTTCGATAAGAATTTATTAAATGTGTACTGGAAGGACTAAAAGCTATTTTCAATCCTAAAGATTTAGCAAATTTAATAAAATTAAAAATGAATTTTTTATTCAGATCACTAAAAATATACCCTTCTATATAAGCAACTTTGTAATTTTGCACTTCAGAAAAATCAAACTCAACTTTATTAAAATCAGTAGATATTCCATCATATGCAAACATGGTGCGTTCAGCATTAGTAGGAGTAATAAAGACCAATACTCGTGAGATAGTTTTACTATCATCTTGATCTGCATTCTCAATAGATCTGGTAAAATCCTTGACCCCAACATTAGTTAAAGATTTAACAAACTCCGTCCCCCAAGCATCTGTTGATGATACTGAATAAAAACCAACCTTTGCGTCAAGCACACCTAAAGCATAAGCCATATTTGCAGCACTACCACCAGGAGCAGTCATAATAGGAACAAAACTTTGCTCTAATTCCTGAATCACATTATAAGAAACTTTCCTAGAATCTCCAATATACATTTCCTGAGCTTGTACAAATGGCAGTAGCTCTCGTTCAGTAGTTTTAAAGATTGTATCATATACTGCTTGACCTAGGATAATGACATCATTTTCTTTTTGCTGTTGTTCTTGAGCTAGTGTCAAAAAGGGAGAAAATATAATATAAAAAAATATAATATAAAGTAATCTCATAGTATAACTCGTTGTAGTACATTATTTAGCCTCTTAGCGAATTCTCCAGCATCATTCACAGGTTCACCTTCAATAATACAAGCTTGATCAAAAATCAACCTAACTAATTCCTCATTATCATAATTATTTTTATCAGACAGCACATCTTGATTTATTTTTTCAAGAATTGGATGCTTAGGATTGAGTTCTAGTATTTTTGCTGTTGTTGCCACCAACTGCTTCTGCTCTATTAAAAACCGTTCCATCCGTATATCCATTGCCCCATCACCAATAGCAAGACAAGCAGGACTTGCTGTCAATTTTCGTGAAATTTTTACATCACGCACCAAATCTCCTAATATCTGCTTAAAATATTGGATCAACTGCTGATAATCTTCTGTAACTTCATTATCTTGGTTATTAGTGTTTGATGTTGCTTCTTGAGTTTCCGATGTCTCCAAATTAATATCTGCTCTTGTAACTGATTTTATCTCATAGTCTTTATATTTACTATTTACATTTACCCAAAAATCATCAACAGTATCAGTAAATAATAATACATCTATACCTCGACTGATAAATCCTTCAATTTGTGGGCTAGAGCGTAACTT
The DNA here is from genome assembly GCF_034366785.1 of Candidatus Trichorickettsia mobilis. Lineage (NCBI taxonomy): Bacteria > Pseudomonadati > Pseudomonadota > Alphaproteobacteria > Rickettsiales > Rickettsiaceae > Candidatus Trichorickettsia > Candidatus Trichorickettsia mobilis. The sequence continues at coordinate 1,400,774 of NZ_CP112932.1, read as the reverse complement.
AACTGGATCATCTCCACTTAAGTAGTATATAGTTTTTTGTTCTGGATTACAGCGGCTGATATATTCATCAAGACTAATCATTTTATCAAGTTGATAACTTTTGAATACACAAACTTCTAGTAATTTATCATGATCAGCCATCGCTTCACATAAGCCTTCTTTTAATACTCCACCAAAATTTGTCCAAAAATTGAGATATTCTTCTAGGGATTCTTCTTTTTTCTTTTTCAATTCATTTATCACTCGTTTAGTGATGGCTGATTTTATTTTTTCAATTATTGCATTATGCTGTAATGTTTCACGGTTAATATTAAGCGGCAAATCTTCTGAATCTACTATACCACGTAAGAATCTGAGATAATGCGGAATTAAATCAATATTTTCATCCGAAATAAACACTCGCTTGATGTATAATTTTACTCGGCGCCTACGATCAGGATGAAATAAATCAAAAGTCTTACTAGATGGAATAAATAGTAAATTAGTAAACTCAGCAGCTCCTTCATTCTTATTATGCATAATCAACCATGGCTCATCTGCTGCATATGACAAGCTTTTATATAACTCCTGATATTGCTCTTTAGTAATTTCTGACTTAGGTCTTGTCCACAAAGCGGAACAAGAATTGACTTGCACCTCATTATTTTGCGCATCAACAAAATATACTGGAGCAGTGATGTGATCAGAATAACTCTTAATTATATGTTTTAAGCGGAAGTGATCTAGATAAGTATCCTCCTGAGGCTTAACCTGTAATACTATCTCAGTACCACGCAAAAATTCTACTTCAGCCTCATCTACTGTATACTCCCCTACACCATCTGAATGCCAAACATAAGCTTGTTGTTCTCCGGCTTTTCTTGAAGTCACGGTAATAGCCTCCGCTATCATAAAAGCAGAGTAAAAACCAACTCCAAATTGTCCAATTAATAAATTATCTTTTTTAACATCACCAGATAGTTGTTCAGCAAACATTTGTGTTCCTGAGCGAGCAATAGTACCGAGATTTTCGATTAAATCCGATTTATTCATTCCAATACCATTATCACGTATGGTAATAGTGCGTTTATCCTTATCAACTTTGACTGTAATTTTAAAATTACTATCATCTGCAATTAAACTATGATCAAGCTGTGATAAATACCTTAATTTATCACAGGCATCTGATGCATTTGAGATCAGCTCTCTCATAAAAATCTCTTTATTAGTATAAAGAGAATGGATCATTAAATGTAAAACCTTACCAACTTCTGCATCAAATTTCTTTTTTTCCTGAGACATAATATTGCACCTAATTTAGTTACTTAAGATTTACTTCATATAGTGCTTTAAGATCAAATTTAAATAGTCGGGCGCAATATTTTTTATTGCTAAAATTTTAAAATTACTAGTTGATCCTCTAATAATTTCTAAATTTATTTTAGCAATCTTCCATTCACTTGCCAAAAAATTAACGATCTCTTTATTGGCCTTCCCGTCTTCCGGCACTGCTTGAATAGAAAGTTGCAAATAATTTTTACCATTAATTTCTATATAATTGCCAATTGCATTAGATTTTGCGCTCGCCTTAACCTTAAGACCGATCAATAGTTTCGTCATTAAATTTATCTGCTAGCTTTACGTAAGTCTCTTTGAATACTGGAACATAAGTAAGAATTCTTTGATAAATAATATCAGCCAAGTTTTCATCATAATCATAAGTATGAGAAGTAAGATTTCGATCTTTTAGCATTTGTAACCACTGTTCTTCATGATCAATAAGATATCCTTTATATGCTTCTCGTAATACATCTTTTGGGTATTGAACTTCAACTCCTTTACTCTCTAAGATAGATTTCAAAAGTTTCCAGAAAAGCTCAATTGTAAACTCAAAACGTTGAATGGTCGCATCGATATTCCGGCGATCTTCATCTAAAGGTTTTTTAGCAATAATTTCAAGCGCATATAGTGCTTTTTGTAGTTTTACAAAAGCTAATTTAATCTTGGGTTCGCTCATAAACTTTTATTCCTTGACTGATAATAGAGTTCTTAATTGGTGATATATCAGTTAACTCATCAAGTCTAATACAATCAATTTTAAGAAGCGTATCTGCAGCCTCAATAATATCTAAAATTGTTAACCAATTGTTATTGCTAGCATCAGGACAATAAATAGCTAGGTCAATATCCGCTCTCTCCTGATTATCACCACGTGCACGCGAACCAAATAACCATATTTCTTGTATGACAGGAAGTTGTATTAGTTTTTTAAAAAACTGATAATCCTTGATTGCCACTATCATTATTAATTACTTAAATTTATACGGTCTATTTTTATCTAGTAGATATTGGATAACTTTATGGTTATTCTCATCAACTTCTATGTAATCCATATAAGTTTCTTGATCAAAATAGCCATTTATCTCACGCTTAGATAATCTTGTCTTTTCAATATCACTAAAAGAAAGCTGATAAGCCTCAGCTAAAGCATGGATTACTTCCAAAACGTCAGCTAATTCAACTATAATATCTTTTACTTCTTGAGCTTGCGATACTTCTTCAGCTTCTTCAATAAGTTTATGCCTTAGTGCTTGACAAAATTCTTCATAGCTAAGAGTCTTAGGGTAAATAACTACTCTCTCTTCAATCATTCTAACAGGCAACTTATTTCTGATAAGCTTCTTAAATTCAAAACGTTTCATGAGCTTTATTTTGAGAATTATATTTTGAGAATTAATTATCGTGAGCGTTGCTCATAACTAGTGATCCTGAACTGACTCATCCCCACAAAAATTGTTGCTAAGTGTGGACGATCCCGAACAGACGATGTTATCCCGAACACAACAAGTCATCCCGAACTTGTTTCGGGATCTCATCGGGATTTCATAAGATCCCGAAACAAGTTCGGGATGACATCGTCTATTCGGGATGACTTGCTGTGTTCGAGATAACACTAAACTAAGTGCTCGGAACCTGATATATCCACACTTAGCAACAATTTTCGTGAGGATGGGTCAGATTGCGAGCCGAAGGCGAAGCAATCCAGAAAATGAAATGTTTATACTGGATTGCTTCGAGCATATATTGGTCTCAGCTCAGACACGGGGCAACTGCTCGTTTCATTTCTTTCAGTTTATTAAAACTTTCCAATTTACTGACGAATATCTCTTAATATCGCTTCATATCTAGCAATACTACTACAAATTAGATCCATATAAAGCTGATCATTAGCTTTTGCTAACTCAGCCTTATAATTATTAATTTTTTCTATTATTATATTTTTTTGTTCAACAGCCAAATTAACTGAAAATTCAGTGAGAATATTTACTGCTGTTTCTGTTACTTGTGCTATACCCCCATCGACAAAATATCGTAAAATATCGCCATTTTTAGTAATTTTAACAATTCCTGCAGATAAATTTGAAATTAACAATACATGTCTTGGCAATACGCCAAATTCTCCTTCTTCTCCAGGCATTACTACCATTGATGCTGGACAACTTACTAGCAAACTAGTGGGAGTAACAATATTAACTAGAATTGTTGCCTTATTATCCATACCAGTCAAACCTATTTCTTATTTGCACCTTGCTTAAGCTTTTCTGCTTTTGTGATCACTTCATCAATGGTACCGGTCATGTAAAAAGCCGCTTCCGGTAAATGATCATATTTCCCTTCAATCAAACCTTTAAACCCAATTATAGTATCTTTTAACTCAACAAATTTCCCTTTAGCGCCAGTAAATACTTCAGCAACAGTAAAAGGTTGAGATAAAAATCGCTGAATCTTTCTAGCTCGTGCTACCACTAATTTATCTTCTTCAGAAAGTTCATCCATACCAAGAATAGCAATAATATCTTGTAATGATTTATAATTTTGTAATATTTGCTGTACTGATCTTGCCACTGAATAATGCTCTTCTCCTACAACATCCGGATCCAACATTTGTGAATTACTATCAAGTGGATCTACTGCCGGATAAATTCCAAGTTCTGCAATATTTCTACTTAATACTGTAGTAGCATCTAAATGCGTAAAAGAAGCTGCAGGAGCTGGATCAGTCAAATCATCAGCCGGAACATATACCGCTTGCACAGAAGTAATAGAACCGCTTTTGGTCGAGGTAATACGCTCTTGTAAAGCTCCCATATCTGTTGCCAGAGTCGGTTGATAACCAACTGCAGATGGTATCCTACCTAAGGTTGCTGATACTTCTGCACCGGCTTGAGTAAATCTAAAGATATTATCAACAAAAAACAATACATCCTGACCACCGTCTAAATCACGAAAATATTCAGCCATCGTAAGACCTGTTAATGCAACTCTTGCTCTTGCCCCAGGCGGTTCGTTCATTTGACCATATACTAAACTAACTTTTGACTTAGATTGTTCTTCTAAATTAATTACTCCAGAATCAATCATCTCATGATATAGATCGTTACCCTCTCTGGTTCTTTCACCAACTCCAGCAAACACTGTAAAACCACCATGCGCTTTAGCGATATTATTAATTAATTCCATAATTAATACAGTCTTACCAACACCGGCACCACCGAATAAACCAATCTTACCACCTTTGGCATATGGAGCTAACAAATCAATAACTTTAATACCGGTAACTAAAACTCGTTTTTCTGTCGATTGATCGATGAATGGCGGCGCTTGCCTGTGAATGGCTAGAGTTTGCTTAGCATTAATATTCCCTAAACCGTCAATAGGTTCTCCGATTATGTTCACTATTCTACCAAGAGTTTCGATACCTACCGGTACCTGAATTGGACTACCAGTATCTGTAACCAATGTTCCTCGCACTAATCCTTCAGTAACTCCCATAGCAATACAGCGTACCACATTATCACCCACATGCTGTGCAACCTCTAAAATTAATTTATTGCCATTATTATTACACTCTAAGGCATTTAGAATTTGCGGCAACCTATTACCTTCTTCAAATTTTACATCCACTATTGCTGAAATAATTTGTGTAATTTTTCCAATATTATTTGACATTTATATACCTTAATATAAAAAATACTTGTTATATACTAGTTAAATTTTATCTAGTTATTTGAACATCTTTTGCGCCAAGTTGAATAGAGCATTTAATTAATATGTGTCAAGTTAAGGAAAAAAGAAGATACGAACTGTCTGAGCTAAAACCACTTATGGTCGAAACAATCCAGTTATAGTTACTCCTTTACTGGATTGCTTCAAAGCTAAAGCTCTTCGCAATGACGGTTCCATTATTATCTCTTTTTTTCTCACTTGACACAGTTCATTGAACGCTTTCAAGCAGAATAATATTATACCACCTCTGCTCCAGAAATAATTTCTATTAACTCCTTGGTAATAATTCCTTGCCTGGTTCGATTAAACTTTAATGTTAATTCATTCACAATTTTATTGGCATTCTTGGTTGCTCCATCCATAGCCGTCATTCTGGCTCCTTCTTCACTTGCCTTGCTATGAACCAATGCATAAGTTAGTTGTCCTGTAACATATAAATTAATAGCACTACTAATACATTTATCTCCTTCATACTCATAAGTTAATTTATCACCTGGTTGATAAGAACCACTAACTATTGGAAATATCTGAGATTTGATAATCTTATAACACATAGCATTTTGAAATTTATTAAAAAATAAATAACAATTACCAGCAGCATTACTTCTTATAAAATTCATGATTTTTTGTTGTAACTGATATTGCATTAATTCGGCATTATTTTTTGAAATATTGAGATAGCTATCTATATATTTAGGATACCGATTTTTTAAAGCTTCATACCCCTTCTTACCCACAATGATTAGTTTTATTTGTTGATTATGACGTTCTAAATTGATAATTTCCTGTTTTACCTGTTTAATTACCGTACTATTAAAAGCACCGCACAAACCACGCTCAGAAGTAATTAGCACTAATAAATTTGGTTTTTCAGAATCTGTTGTATCAAAAAAGATTTTTTCTTCTTTTAACGATTCCAATAAATCCACATTACTAGCTATATTTTGCACTGTACTCACTATTAATTCTAAATAATGATCAGCTTCAATGATATGAGCCCTCGCTCTTTTAAGCTTAGCAGCTGCAACAAGCTGCATTGCCTTAGTAATTTTCTGCGTCGATTTTATACTTTTTATACGGGTACGCAATTGCTTTAAACCTGGCATATACTCCTATGAAATGATAAGTTTTCTGAGAGTATTCAATGAGTCATATGCGTCAAGTTAAGAAAAAAAGACGATATGAACGTCATTGAACACTCCCAGTTTTCTAGGCTCTATAGCTAGAGTCAGTGAGCTAGTTACTTTTAATTTTAGTGGAGCCTGCGCAGCGTATTGTATACGTGAGCACAGGTGAAGCACGCGAAATTTGAGAGTAACTAGCTCACTGACCGACGCTATACAATTGTAGGCATTGCATACAAAAAAATGAGCTACAACTCTATTTTACTAAAAACTCATGAACAAATTTTTCTAACACCAACCTTAATTGCTGTTCTGTGCTCTCAGTAAGTTTTTGTTCAGCTTTAATAGAGGTTAAAATATCAACAGACTTAAACCTTATTTCTTCAAGAAGTTTGCATTCAAATTCTTTAACTTGAGCAACTGGAATCTCATCTAAATAACCTTTGACGCCAGCATATAAACTGATAACCTGCTCTTCCACTACTAACGGCGCATATTGAGGTTGCTTTAATATTTCTGTTAACCTAAGTCCACGTGCGATTAATGCTTGCGTAGATTCATCCAAATCTGATCCAAATTGTGCGAAAGCTGCCATTTCTCTGAATTGAGCTAAGTCAAGTTTGATTGATCCTGCCACCTGTTTCATCGCTTTTATTTGAGCAGCAGACCCTACTCTACTAACGCTAATACCAACATTTACCGCCGGCCGAATTCCTTTATAAAATAATTCACTTTCCAAAAATATTTGTCCATCGGTAATTGAAATAACATTTGTCGGTATATAAGCTGAAACATCGCCGGACTGAGTCTCAATTATCGGTAACGCAGTCAAAGATCCTGCTCCAAACTTATCTGACATTTTAGCCGCTCGCTCCAACAACCTTGAATGTAAATAAAATACATCACCGGGATAAGCCTCTCGCCCCGGGGGTCTACGCAACAATAAAGAAATTTGTCGATATGCCACCGCATGCTTAGTTAAATCATCGTAGACAATCAGCGCATGCATGCCATTATCGCGAAAATATTCACCAATACTACATGCTATATATGGCGCTAAAAACTGTAGAGGCGCTGGATCAGAAGCTGTAGCAGCCACTACTACCGTATAATGCATCGCTCCAGCTTTGGTCAGCTTATCAACAACCATTGCTACCGTAGAACGTTTTTGGCCTATAGCTACGTAGATACAGTAAATCTTATTGTGTTCATTATCAGTTAAATGTCCATGTTTTTGATTAATAATAGTATCAATAGCAATTGCAGTCTTACCGGTCTGGCGATCTCCTATAATTAATTCACGCTGCCCTCTACCGATTGGAATTAAAGCATCTATTGCCTTGATTCCCGTTTGTACCGGCTCATGTACACTCTGCCGTTGAATAATATTAGGAGCCTGCACTTCAACTCTATTATATAATTCAGTAACGATTGCGCCTTTACCATCAATAGGATTTGCCATACCATCTACAACCCTACCAAGTAGCGCCTTACCAACTGGTACCTGTAAAATTTCTTTGGTTCTAATAACGCGATCTCCTTGTTTTACCAAACTATCATCGCCCATTATTACAACACCAACAGCATCGTTCTCAAGGTTTAAAGCTAATCCTTTTACTCCAGAAGCAAACTCCACCATCTCACCGGCTTGCACATTCTCAATACCATAAACTCTGGCAACTCCATCACCAACTACAATAACCTCTCCTATTTCCTGAACATCATTTAAACCAATATCAGCTATTTCTCGTTTTAAAATTTCAGAAAATTCGACAGCATTCAACTGCTTATTGTTACTCATATTTATCAACTACCTAATTTATTTGTAATTTTTTCTATTTTGTTCAAAACACCAGCAATCGAACAATCCAATAAACAATGATCATATTCTATAACTAAACCACCCACAATTTCAGGATCAAAATAAAATTTTATTTCCAATTGTAACTGTAATAATGACTCCAGATAATTCTTAACCTGATCCTGAATATTTAATTGTAAAGAACCAGAAGAAGTAACTGTTGCAAGTTTAATATTTTTGCTATCATTTAATAATTTATAATAAAAAAGCACAATATCAGAAAAGAGATTAAATCGCGCATTATTGACTACTATAGCTAAAAACTTTGTGACCATAGAATCTACCAACAAATATTGGCTAATAATATTAACTAATCGTAATTTATGAGTCTTACTTACAACAGGAGTGCATAACAATGACTTACACTCCATGTTTGTAGTGAAAATCTTTTCAATTGCTTGCAGTTCACTCATAATTTTGTCTTGTACTCCGACAGTGACAGCGCTACTAAATAAACTTACAGCATAATTTTTTACTAACCTGGTATTGTCCATAATATTATGAATTGAATAATGCTCTTAAATTAAATGTGACTTCTATGTATAACTATAAGCATACACAGAAGTTAAACTTTGTCCCGAAATTCAAGACTAGCTATATCTTAAACTAAATTGAGCATATTTTTGCAAGCAAATAATGCATATGATGTTATGATTTTAAATTCATAATAAAAACTTGTTGATTCTAATCATTAATTCCAGTATAATACGCCGTCACAAATCAACTATAAGGATTATTATATTCACAAATTATAAAAAAGTTCTTTTTAGCTTACCTGTCAAGTTAACTATTGTTATTTTAAGTTGTCTTATCTTTGGCAATTTTATTCCAGAAACATTAAAAGCCTTTTTTCTCTCAATTAGTCTATCTATAAAAAGTATATTACTATTCATACTTCCTCTTATTATATTTTCTTTTGCATTTTATAGTTTTGCTCAACTAAAAAATGGCTTGATGATATTTACTATCTTACTATTAAGTATGATGTGTATATCAAATTTATTCGCTGTACTATGCTCATATTATGTAGGAATGCTATCACAAAATATGATTGCAACAGTAATAAATGACGATGTTGTATCAGAAATAACTCTTAATCCACTGTTTGAACTAACTTTACCTAAATTATGTGATAATGCTGCCGGGCTTTTATTCGGGATATTACTCGGTATTTATACTAGCACTAAAAAAAACAATAGCTTACGACAAACAGCTAAAAAATTTGCAGATACCGCAAATAAATTCTTGCACCATATTTTCATTCCAGTTTTACCATTATTCATTTTAGGATTTATACTAAAGCTTCAACATACCGGAGCTTTAAATATTTTATTTAAAAACTTTTTACCATTATTATTAGTGTTAGTAACGTTGCACTGTTTATATATCGGCACCGCATATTTAATAACGATGAATTTTAATGTAACACGCATGGCAGCAGCAATCCGTAATATAGTGCCAGCAGCTATTGTTGGGTTTAGTACAATGTCAAGCGCTGCAGCATTACCAGTTCTTACTGCTGGAGCAGCTAAAAATGTTAAAGATCAAGAATTAACACAAACAATTATACCATCAATAATTAATACCCATATGTTGGGTGATGCATTAGGTATACCACTGATGGCGCTGTCATTATATATAGTAGAGTATCATAACCTACCAGAGTTTTCTGCATATTTTGCTTTTGCTATTAGCTACGTGCTTGCAAAATTTGCTGCTGCTGGAGTGCCAGGAGGTACTATTATAGTAATGATCCCTGTACTTGAGTCTAGTTTACAATTTACTCCAGAAATGAGTGGTATTATTTTAATGATGTATATATTATTCGACCCATTTTGCACAACTGCCAACGTATTTGGCAATGGCCTATTTCCAATAATATTTGAAAAAATATGGTACGGTCTTAAAGGTTGTCAGATCAGTAGATCTAAGTGGTAATTTTGCTCACTCAAAACGCAAGCGAAGCTCCGCAACAAACAAGAGACTGCTTGCGGTGCTCGTCTTCGTTTTTTCTAAAAATTCCTCTCTTATATCTACTGATCTGACAGCCTCTAAGAAAAAAAATAAAAACACCTAGATTTCAAAGAGTGTTCAATGAACGTGAGCGTTGTAAGTTAAAAATCGGATATAATAAATATTGAAGTCAATATGAACAAAATATTTATCTCTTAGATACACTTTTAAGACAGGCTCTTAATTACTGCTCTAATTATTGCTTCCTCAAGATCGAGAATTCTTTTCTTGGATTCAATATAATTATTAGATACTATTACAAAACTATAAGGAGTATTATCACGATCAAATACATAGCCAGCTAAAGAAGAAACTCCAGACATACCCCCAGTTTTTGCAAAAATTTGCACTCCCTTAAACCTATTAATTAGCGAACCCTCCTCACCTGCTCTCGCCAACATCATTATTAATGATTTAAAATTATTCTGATGATAAAGCGCTGTTAAAAAACTATCAAATTGGGTAACTGTTAACATATTATAACGAGAAAGTCCTGAGCCATCTACTATTACCGAGTTCTTTAAATCAACTTTAAATTTATCAAACACTAATTGTTTTAATAAGGCTCCAGTATCTCGCCAATCATCTTTACCAAAGTCAGTGGCATATTCTGCAAATAAATAATCTGTTATATAATTATCAGAATTTTTCAGTGCACTGCTTGCTATTTGAGTGAAACTTTTATTACGCTTTACTAGCTCTTGGCCAGTAGCCGGAACGTAACCAGATAAAATTTTACCAGTTATAGTGATATTATATTGATTTAACATTTTAGCTAGCATCAACTTTACATGAGCTAAATTATCGTTAACTACCGCTCCTATAGTAATTTTTCCACTAGCCTTATTAAGTGTACCATCAACTATAAGCTGATCTTGAACAATATTAATATTAACCTTTGCTTTATGTTGGTCTAAAACTGTAACTGCTTTATTAATTAAATTATATGGAATCAACTCCTGTTCTGTCAGCTTTATTAAGTTACCTTGGGTATCAGCTGCATTTGCTACTAGTCTTGTACAATTCTTATTCACATGTACTTTTGTCACCGGTGCACCATAACAATAAACACCATCTATCACCATTTTATTTACAGTAACGGCAGGAATAGTGAATGTATGATTGATAATATAAAAATTGCCTTGAATCTCATGAACACTAGCTTCTTTAATCCTGGATATTAAAAAATCTAGATCATTAATTGAAAAATCTGGATCTTGGATATCAAGATAATAATCATTATTATCTTTAATAATTCTACTGACAAAATTATGATCAATTCCAAAATATTGTTGTAATGTTAGAATAGTAATTAACTTTAAACTGCTGGCAAAGGTATAATATCGCTCAACATTTTGAGCATATACTATTTTATTGGTCTTAAGATTCTTAATTTTTATTCCGATATTGAGATGTGGAGCAACTTTGTTAATCTCTGCCTGTATGGTGTGTGTAATATTAGCTTGAGTAGAGCTATAATAACATAGTATGGATATGATAATAATAATAATTTTTGGCATTAGCCCTCTTAAACTCCGACCTCTAAAATAGTTTGAGACAAAGTTAATCCATTATAGCATCTGGTTTTTGCATCAAATTGCTATAAAATTCAATAATCTTTTGTTGCACTTGTATATAATCATTTGAACAATTTACAGCTCCTCGAAATTCACTAGAATTGGCTAGCCCCCCACTATACCAACCTATATGTTTACGAGCTAATTTCATACCGATATCGTAACCATAATAATTTAGCATAGCTTCATAATGCTCTAAGATTATCTCAAGTTGGACACTAAGTGCTGGCGGCGGAATTTCTTCGCCAGTTTTTAAATAATGAACAACAGCAGCAATAAACCATGGTTTACCATAAGTGCCACGACCAATCATAATACCATCAGCATTAGACGCAGATAAACAATCTTTGGCTTTTACAAGTGAGGTTATGTCACCATTAGCAATTACTGGTATTTTTACCGCTTCTTTCACCTGCCTGATAAATTCCCAATCTGCATTACCACTATAAAATTGACATCTGGTTCTGCCATGAATTGTGATCATCTGAATCCCAGCATTTTCAGCAATTTTTGCTAATTGTGGCGCATTTTTACTGTGATCATCCCAACCCATACGCATTTTTAAAGTAACGGGAATTTTTACTGCCTTAACAGTAGCTGCTAAAATTTTAGTAGCAAGCTCCTCATCTCGCATTAATGCAGATCCTGCATACCCTCCAACTACTTTTTTTGCTGGACAACCAAAATTTAAATCAATAATTTTAGCTCCCATATCTTCATTCATTTTTGCTGATTCAGCAATTACATCTGGTTCACAACCTGCTAATTGTACACAGGAACCAGTATCATCATCATGGATAATTGCGCTCTTCTTTAAAGATTGTCTAGTCTCCATAATCATTGCACGGCTAGCTACCATTTCTGATACTACCAAACCAGCTCCTAATTTTTTAACTAACTTACGAAAAGGAAGATCGGTAACTCCTGACATAGGAGCTAATATTACCGAATGTGGCAATGTAATATTGCCGATTTGTATGGTCATAGATTTTATTTTATAATTGTCATATTAGATTCTGGGAACAAACCAATGTTCACCTATGTCAAGAGGCTTAAAAATTTTTAAGTCAATATCGTGCTTCTTTGCATATTCAAAAAATGTTAATAAAGCTTCATCATAACCATCATCTGCCAAAGGAAAAGTTGAATGATGAGAAGGAACTGCATAAGGCATATTAAGATCCTTGAAAGCTAGAATCGCTTCCTCAGGATCCATGTGACTATAACTCATAAACCATTTAGGTTTAAATGCTCCTATTGGTAGTAACGCTAAACGAAAACTGCCATGTGTTGCTAAAGAATTTTTAAAATATTTTCCACCAGCATAACCAGTATCACCAGCAAAATAGATATTCCCTGAACTTGTTTTGATAATAAAAGAAGCCCATAACGCTCTATTTGTATCATTCATTCCACGCGCAGACCAATGTTGGGCTGGATCTAAAATAATCTCAATATCCTTATTTATTTTTACCGACTCGAACCAGTCTCTAGCTGTTACTTGGATATTTCTATTATAATTTTTTATTATAGTATCATTACCGAGTGGAACAATGATTTTTGGTTTATCTCTTATCCATAAATCACCTAAGGTTTTAAGATCTAAATGATCATAATGATTATGAGTAATTAATATAATATCTATTGGTGGTACGTGCTCAAGTCGAATGCCCGGCGCACATACACGCTTAGGGCCGACCCAATTGAATGGACTAGCTCTCTCTGACCAAACAGGATCAGTTAGGATGTTTAGCTTAGTGGTTTGTAATAAGAAAGTAAGATGTCCAACCCAAGATACTCTTAACTCCCCGTTAGAAACTTGCCTAGGTGGCATATCTGTAAATTTATTAACTATTTCTTTTGGCCAAGCTTCTGCTGTTCTTGTAAGTCTCCATTTTAAAAAATTAGGAAATTTATTTGATGGTAAGACCCCAGGATTAAAAAAACGCTTGCCATTAAAGTGATCAGATACAGAGCCTGAATAATATTGATTATAGTTTTTCATGTATATTAGCTACACTTCAAAAATTGAGGTTGTTAAGTATTTTAACCCCAGCATCCGTAATAATAATCAATAAAAATTTAGTACGGGTGCTCATGTTATTTTAAGATCTGATCTTGATAAAAATTAGATATCAATTTATAATATTTAATAACATATTAACTATTAAATATCAACTAATAATACTTATGCAACACAGAGACTAACATGAATAGACTTCTTGCATAACCTAGAAGGTTACGGAATTTTTCAGACAAAATTACCAACCAGAATAGGTTATGCAAGAGGTCTAATATCAGGTCAATTCAACAGACCTACCCTTAAAAAGTAAAAAAAGCTTACATCACCTTTTCAAGAGATATCTGTTTAATTCATTTGTTGGCTTTAACATTAGTACGCCAGATTATGGCTATGAATAATCCTTTAGCACGTGGCAAGATAATAATAGCAAGGATTAACGCTAATCCAGGCCATACTATCATAGAAACCCAATCTGGCCAGGTTATTCTTGGCGCCACAGCAAGTAAAATTGGAATAAGAATATGTCCAACCATAAATATGGTCAACCATGCTGGTCCATCATCAGCTTTAATTCGTCCAAAGCACTCATTGCATGATATACAATGCTCTACCTGTTTTAAATAAGCAGAGAATAAACGTCCCTTGCCACAGCTTGGACAAAACCCAAACAATGCACGCCCTACTATAAGCCAAAAATTTTGTGGGGCTGTATTATTTGTTGATTTCATAAAATTTTTCTGAAATGTGTCCAATAAACTATGTCAAATCGTCATTACAAACGCAAGTGTTGCAATCCAGAAAAAACTAGATTTTATAAAACTTAGAAGACTTGACCTGAACACGAGTTCACTATCCTAAAAAAGTTATACTGATGCTTAGAGCCTGTCAGATCAGTAGATATAAGAGAGGAAGTTTTAGGAAAAACGAAGTCGAGTACCGCAAGCAGTCTTTTGGTTTGTTTTGGAACTTCGACTGCGTTTTGAGTGAGCAAAATTACTTCTTATATCTACTGATCTGACAGGCTCTTACTAAACAATAAAATTCTGTACGCAATGCTTAGTATTATTAAATGTTATTTTGTGGCTTTGCACAATGCCAATGTAGTGCTTCCCCCATACGCAATAAAAGTTGGCACCGGTTCCCACTGAACTGGATTACACGCACCTGGAGCAAAATAGTATGGTCTTGATGCAGCACTTGTGGTATCAAAATTGCTCTTCATCTTTGAACAACTTAATGAATTTTCATCTATTGTTCCTGATACACCTAATGTCGCTGCAAAATATTTGTAATAATTTGCTCGCACTTTCCAATAAGGAGTGCCACTATCATCGGTTTTAAGGTCTTTATCTAACGGTATACATTCATAAGCACCATTAATAATATGCGTTGTTAACCCAAATCCTGGAACAAAATTACGAGACTGATCCACGGCATTTGGTTGATAATTACCATCTATAACTTCAATCATAGCCGGCTTAGATGAAATAGGA
Organism: Candidatus Trichorickettsia mobilis; assembly: GCF_034366785.1. Taxonomy (NCBI): domain Bacteria; kingdom Pseudomonadati; phylum Pseudomonadota; class Alphaproteobacteria; order Rickettsiales; family Rickettsiaceae; genus Candidatus Trichorickettsia; species Candidatus Trichorickettsia mobilis. Next base: position 1,385,637 of record NZ_CP112932.1, on the reverse strand, counting down.
GTAGAAGCAAAATAAACTGCTGAACCTAAAGCTAACCATGTGGTTGAAACTAGATCAGGATACTTCAATAAAACATCAGGTTTATCAAATAGTAGAATAGATAAAGTTGCGTAATTTACTGGATGAGACAATTGTTTTGCCCCACGACCAAAATATGCATTGCCTTCTTGAAGGCTTGCAGGATACACTGCTGCACCAAGCAAGTAATCTGTTTTACAATAATTTGTCATACCATTAATACAATTAGCTTCTCTAATATAATATAAACCTTGTTTCTCAACTCTAGTAGTCCAAGCAGAAGCATTAGCACTAGTCTCTTTATTAAAATGAGCAAAGGTTGTTGCCAGTAATTTTTTGCATATTTGATCAGCATCAACACCTTTTAGCTTAGGATGCTTTGCATAATTTCCACAAAAAGCCGGGAATGCTCCAACGGCTTTCAGAAAATTTTCATAAGTATAGATGCCTATGCCTTCTGGAGTACCTTCTTTTGTACTATTATTAGTCAAAGGAAACAATGTATTCCAAGTACTTTCTGAAATAATTTTTTCAACACGCTTTACATTTTCAGGATTATCAGATTTTCCAGCTTTAATCTTTGCTACTACATCCAATGGCAGAGTACGGACATAATACGCTACATCAAGAAGTCTAGTATAATCAGCAGCAGGAATTTGAGATTGGATCTCTGTTAACCACTTTGCTACTCCTGTATCGGTAGTTTTTTGTTTAGACTCCGCCTCTCTTACTAAAGCATCCATTATTATGTTCATTTCCTCTATTGAAGGCCCTTTGGGCGCTACTACTACCGGCTCTCCTCCACCACCTGCTTTTCCGTCACATGAACCCATATTTTTCCACGCTGGATCCGTACCTGGAGCTGTGTTTATCCACCACTGAGCTTTCCATAAAACACATTTATCTCCATCACCTACAGTACAAAGATCATTTGCAAGATATGCTTGACCTGTAACGCAAGCATCATAACCATAGGCAGTCTTACATAAAATGATATATAATGTTATACCAACAGCTAAAAATTTCCATAATCTTTTAGAATATTCTGAATTAACGAACGCAACCATAAATAATGCTCTATATATCATATCTAATTACTCTCTAATTTACTTTTTCTTTAACAGCTCTTGAATTATCATTATGTTCGGTTTCTTCATGGTGAGATGATTTTGAAGAAAAAGATTGTAAATTCTTTTTTAATTGCGTAGGTAGGTCACCAATTTCCTTTAATCCTGATTGAACATTACTCATATTTTTAGGTATTACACTTGCTGATTCCTTAATTACTTTAAGCCTATTATACTCATTTTTCTTACCAGTAAATACAGAGTATACCATCTTAGCAATAGTAGTGCGTTGTTTAATCTGCTTACTTAATTCTCTCTTTAAAACTTGTTGAGTTTTAGTCAAATTACCGTATAGTAATGGCCGATACAAGCAGTCTAACTGCGAAGCACTACATAATGATGTCACTAATTTTAACAAAACCTCAACATAATCATTAACAGTTTTAATGCTAGAAGCCATTATTTGTTTCTTGAAATTTAAACTAGTGATTTTATTTGTACATTCCGGATTAAAAATTTCTACAAAATCAATTTCAGAACACTGTCTTACAATTTCACTACGATCACTCGCAATTGACCTTAATGTAACAATAGAATTAGATGCATTCGCTATATAATAATCCTGAGCAAATCTTTTAACTAATATTTGATTTAAAAATCCTTTGTCATCTTCACTGTCATCATCAAGTAATCGTTTAATTTGCTCAAACAAGGTAAGGTACTTACTTTTTAAGGCAAAGACAGTAAATTTATTTAGTTCAGAATATCTATTGATAATTTGACTATCAAGCCCTAAAGCTAGTTTATCTTTAATTGCAGAAATCGTACTTTTATGATTAGAATCACTAGGGTAATTATGTTCTAATTCAATTTCTAATTTATTTAGCACAGTATGCACTACAGGAGATTTAGAAGCTCCTACTGCTCTTATATTATCTACATGCTTTGCCAGGAGCATTAAAGTTTCCTGTATAAAATTATTATTTCGCAATAAAAAAGCTTCTGTAATGTGAAATTCCGCATTTTCGATTTGATGAAAGATAGCATCGTAACTTTGAAATCTTTTAAGTAATTCATATCCCGAATCACCAATTCTATTATAATTATAACGAAATGGAGCTTCTTGATGAATTTTTTGTAGTAAATTAGTAAACACCTCATCTTGATTATCTAAATCTTTTAATCTGTCGTATAGATTTATTAATTTTATATCGCTAATATTCAACAGCGCTTGATGATCATGTACAAAAAAATTAATAATATTATGAAATGTATCATCTATATTAGGAGTTGCTAAATTTCTCAAAAACTGTATTGGATTAGAATAGAACATTAACCCGAAATTATCTTCTTTTATAGCAACAAGAGGTTCCAGATGCCATATTTCTTTGATGAGCAATAACTTTGCCAATAAATTTTCTTGTTGTTCAGGAGTAAAATTTGTGATTCCTAATGCTATTGCCATACCCTGCAATTGTTCCATCATATCCACGATATGAGATTGTTCAGCAAAAAGTGTGCGGCAATTCTTAATCAATTTACTCACTACATCTTGTATTGCCTCTAGTTCTTGCTCAAGCAAATCACCAGTACGTTCGAGTTTATTATTGCTTAATTGTCCAATTAAAAAATTAACTTCTTCTTGAAAAATGGAATGCACTTCCGGTGTTGCTGAATCAGCTGCTTCTTGTTTTAATAACTTGATGTACTTATCTGAGTGAGTACGTAATGAATCTATAAAATCTTTTTTATATCGCTGATTCAGAAAATCAAAAATCTCGGCGTATTGTAACAAGACTTTAATAACACCAAAAGCAAACCAAGCACTTCTAGTTTGATCTGATTTTTTATAAGACAAAATATATTCCACACTTAATGCTGCCATACAACTACTAATCTTTTGAGATGTATGCATATATTCACTTGTCACTCGATTATCAGATGATCTCATGTTTTACGTTCTCCACGAAATATTAGCTACTTTGCATGCTTTGCACACCATTCTTTAGACTGTTGTATACTACCCAAACTTCTCTATTTCATTATTGAAGTAAGTTTTTTGAAATACCATAGGAATTATAATGCTTATTAAAATTAAAATCCATCATTTTTATTAAAAACAAAAGATACAATTAATAAAATTGTTATACTGCGCTTTCTATTTTAGTGACTAAATACCTTAACAAAATTGTACTAAAAATTAGTTAAGATATAAAAAACAACGCAAAATTGTTATTTTTTATATTTTTGTAATTGTTATTATATTAAAATACAATCCAAGTAATAACAATATAGATTTACTATTTAACGCGAGTTACTAATTAAAATATTTTATTAAAATCATAAAGGCCAGTTCTTGCCGTCATTGCGAGAGCATTTATGCTAGAAGCCATCAAGTTTATAATTACTCATTTACTAGATTGCTTGTTGCTACTGCTCCTCGCAATGACATTACTAAATTTTTTATCTGGTATCTTCCTTTAAGTTGACATCCCTCCTTTATCTTTACTCTTAGCTATCTCTTTATTCTCACTTAGTTGCTCCTGAAAATTTTTCTCTTTTACTTCCGAATCATGAGCCTTGTACTCAGCAAGAGTTTCCTTTATTGTCTGCAGTTTTTGATCATGTTTTTTTATTAAATCAGGCTCGGTTGTTTTAAATTGCTTAATTTCTACTTCTTGTTCTTTCTGGACAGTAATTCTTTGCCGATCATTTTGCAATAATTCTGCTTTTATTCTGCTTATTTCATTAAAGCTAGACCTAGTACTGTTATTAAAATTTAGTATTGTTTGCCCTATATTTTCACCGAGTTTTGGTGCAAATTTCATCGATACCATAGTTGCTGCCATAACTATCATTGGCATCGCAGCCCCACCTGTTAAAGAGCTACCAACCACTGCACCAACAGTACAAACCGCAGTCGTAATTCTGCTAGCTTTTTGTTTGAAAATATTTCTTCTTTTATTAAAATTAATAGCTTTATCTAAAATCTTATTAACCTGCGCTCTAATATATTTATTAATCTCTTCTTCAGTTTTATGTTTAGCAATAGAGCCATTTATTATTACTAAGAACAGTTGTGGTTCAGCATTAATATAGTCTAATATTTTTTTTCCATTATCTCGTAATAAATTACGTAGAGCAGCTTTAACTTTTCCCATATCTTTAGAATTAAATTCAGTAAAATGTGAATCAATTACTACATCTACCACCGCGTCCTGCGATTGATCTTGCTCTAATATATTGTTTTTATCCTGATAGTTTATTTGCTCCGGCGCTATCGCTACGGTAAACAATGTTAGTGCCATAGAAAAACTGTCATCAGCTATTACTTTCTGTTCAAGAAAATTTTTTAATTTATTAATACAAGCCTCAAGATGATCTTGTACATTGATCGTACTCTCTAGCCTTGAGGTATAATCCATAGCCAACATATTCGCAAGAGTAGCACATGTCGGCTCAGTTAAATTACTAGCTAACTGTTGAATAATAGATGTTTGAAAAATTTGTATTGTATTATTAATATTTAATTGAATATTAGTCATAAAATCATCGTTTCTTAACAGTAACTTCTCGAATACGAACATTAAACACTGTGTTGATCAGATCAGGATATCTTTCTGATGTTAACCTAGCTATTAACGAAGGAGTTAACACCTCCTGCTCTTGCGCTTCTAAAAATAAAGTCATACTATGATCAGGTAATAAAGTATATGCTTCGCTGATCAAAGCCAGAACTACGTTAAAATCAGGAGCAGCAAACTGGATTTGTAAATCATAATTCTTTACTTTAATTTTATCACCTATAGATTGATCAACATTTCTCTGGAATGATTGCGACATCTTAATGTTAACTGGATCCACTAAATTATATTTATCCGCTAAATCCCGTAAATTTTTCACTAATTTTAGCCTTGAATCACAACGTTGTTTATCTGACGTTGTTAATATATCTTCATATAAATGGTAAGCCTCTAATATTTTATCGTCAGAATCCATAATAGATGCTAATTTAGCAGTAGCATTATATAAAGATCGGCGCGCTTTATTGAGCCACTCTACTGATTGTATAAGATCATCTTCAAAAATTTGTAACAGCCATACTAGTATACCTATAGATAAAAAATACATAATGAATTTAAAAAAAATAATATTTTTTAAATAAACTACGAACCTTTCCAAAGTTTTATCTTGATCCATCTGATCCTGAAATTATAATTGTTACAGGCATTACAATATTACCAAACAAATTGGTAATTTTATCAGTGGAGCGCGTATAGCTAATATCAAAACCACTAAACCTTTTCCGTAGATTAGATATATATTCGTTAAACGCAGATAATGATTCTATGATCGAAGAATCATTATTAATGAATTTCATTGATATCTCTACTTGCATAGATTGTTTAGGTGAAATTATGTTATCATAATCATTTAATTGCCAACTAATTTTATTTAAATGTACTTTTGCATCTGATAAATTATTTAATAATTGTTTTAATAAATCAAATGGAGTCAATACAGGTATCTTTAATAATTTATCAAAACTATACAAATCAGCTAGATTGGTAACATCTTTGATATCAGGATATTTTTGTTTGATTGTTCTATATTCCCACGCTATTTTGTGATATTTATCATTTAAAACTGTCATCTGCTTCTGATTTAACTGGGTTTCCATTTTTATACCAATTAACAACAATATTAAAGTTATTACTCCACCAATAAAAGGCTTAAACATCCATTTATTAACCAAATCAAGCTGGATTACTGCTCTGATTTTACTATTCAACCCTAAAAAGCTTTTTCGTTCGGCAAATAATTTTACAATAACCGAATCCAAAAGCAGCGTGCTATCTGCTGCGTTTTTAAAGATATCCTGCTCAGTCAAGCAAACTATTCGATGAGCATTAAAAGCTGACTGTTGCAATAATAATTGCAGCTCTTTATTCACTAAAAAAATAACACAAGCATTAAGCTCATTACTATTGATATAATTTTTATGTAAAATTAAACAATCGCTTACTTCATGCTCGATAATCCCTTGCACATATTCCCACGACTTGTCAACAGGATAATCTACACTCTTAACAGAGATTATATTACCATGATGTTTAACCACACATTTAATACTACTAGCATTCAGTATTGAAACAAAAATCTGCAAATTATTATTACAATCAGTATTACCGGTAATTTTTAAAACCCTATCTATAATAGTTTTTAATTCTAAGTTCAGAAAATAAATACCACCAAATTTTAATGAATTCTCCAGAATATAGCTAAGTATTTTACTTAATGGTGGTTGGTAAGTTTGAGAAGCAAGAACTACCGCCCAATTTTCACTAGTTTTGGTAGTAATACTATAAACATTATATGCGACAATATCTTCTTCGGAAAAATGTTCCTTGATAAATTCCTCGACTGGATTAGCTTTAACTATTGATTGAAAAACTGGAACCAATTCATGATGCAAAGCACATTCATTATTATCTAACAAAAAAAATATATAATATCCTTTAAATTTTTGTAAAAAATTTGTATACTTCTCTAGTTCTTCCTGGTCTCCCGTCGAAATAAACAGGTGATCAATTATTTTATTATTATTAATTGCCCCCAAAAACATTCCTTTGTTGCCAATCAAAATAATTACCGTTTTTCGATAAAAAGTATTATGCAATAAATTAGCAAATACTCGAGTTTTTGGTTGTTTGAATTTAGTCATAACTAACTTAAGTCGATTAACTAGATTATCTTATCATTACTTGCTAATTTATGATTATTTATTTCTATAGTTTATATGTAATAGAAACTCTCAGTGAGTTCATAATTGCACGCAATTCAAAATTACGCTATAAATATCTATTTCCAATAAACAACTTGTAACACAATGTTTAAGCCCACCACTGCTGAGATCAGAAAATTATTTCTTGATTATTTTATAAAAAATAATCACACCCATGTTGCGGCAAGTCCATTAATTCCTCATAACGATCCCAGTTTAATGTTTGTTAACTCTGGAATGGTTCAATTTAAAAATGTTTTCACTGGCCAAGAAAATAGAAGCTATACACGCGCAACCAGCAGTCAGAAATCAGTTAGAGCTGGAGGAAAACATAATGACTTAGATAATGTCGGCTATACTGCCAGACATCATACTTTCTTTGAAATGCTCGGCAATTTTTCTTTTGGCGACTATTTTAAAGAAGAAGCAATCTATTACGCTTGGCAATTACTTACTAAAGAGTTTGGTCTCAAAAAAGATAAATTATATGTCACTATCTACCATACTGACGATGAAGCTGCACATTATTGGCAAAAAATATCCGGATTTAATGATGATCGTATTATCAGAATTAACACTACGGACAATTTCTGGTCGATGGGCGACACTGGTCCATGCGGTCCATGTTCAGAGATTTTTTATGATCATGGTGAACATATAAAAGGTGGATTACCGGGAACTGCTGAAGCAGATGGAGATCGTTATATTGAGATCTGGAATATGGTATTTATGCAATTTGAGCAAATTGATCAGAATACTCGCATTGAACTACCAAAAAAATCAATTGATACTGGCATGGGGTTAGAGCGAATTGCCGCTGTCTTGCAAAATGTACACGATAATTATGATATAGATTTATTTCAAGAAATTATAGAATCAATAGAACAGCTAGTATCAGTTAAGGCTCATGGTGATGACCGATTCTCTTTTAGAGTTATTGCCGATCATCTACGTTCTTGTGCTTTTTTAATTGCTGACGGTGTAATGCCGTCAAATGAAGGTCGAGGATATGTACTCAGGCGGATCATGCGTCGAAGTATGAGACATGCACATTTATTAGGCGCGATTGATCCATTAATATATAAATTATTACCAAAATTAATAAGTTTAATGGGTGAAGCTTATCCTGAACTTAAACGAGCCGAGAATTTTATCAGTGATATTTTATATGAAGAGGAAATACGTTTTAAAGCCACTCTAGAGCGCGGCTTAAAGCTGCTTGACGATGAAACCTTATCAATTAATACTGGCGGAACACTTTCAGGTGAGGTAGCGTTCAAGCTATATGATACTTATGGCTTTCCACTAGATTTAACTGAAGACATCCTAAAGAAAAAGGCTATTGCTGTTGATCTTGCCGGCTTTAATAATAAAATGCAGGAACAAAAGCAGCGAGCAAGAGCAGCATGGTCTGGCAGTGGTGAAGATAAGATTGATAATATATGGTTTGATCTTAAGTCTGAATTTGGTAGTACTGAATTCCTGGGATATGCTTTTGACAATGCTTCGGCAAAAATTATTGCGCTATTACAGGAGAATATATTGCTGGATTCAATTAATGAGTCTAATCAAAAATTTATTCTACTAACCAATCAAACACCATTTTATGCTGAATCCGGAGGTCAACTTGGCGACATCGGACTTATAGAATCAGCTACAGCTAAGGTAAAAGTCTTAAATACTGTAAAATATCTTGGCAGTATTCATGCTCATATTTGTGTGCTTGAAGAAGGTAAAATTAATATTGGTGATATAGTAAAACTTAGTATAGATAAAATTTATCGTAAGAATTTACGTGCTCATCATTCTGCTACTCATATTCTGCATGCAGTATTACATGAATTAATCGGTAAACATGTAACTCAGAAAGGATCTTTAGTAGCTCACAATCGTTTAAGATTTGATATTAGTCATCCAAAAGCACTAACCCAAGAACAAATAGAACAAATAGAAGATCGAGTGAATGAAATAATCATCGAAAATTCAACAGTTAACACTGTATTAATGTCCACTGACCAGGCGATTAATGCTGGCGCCATGGCATTATTTGGAGAAAAATACGACGATGAAGTAAGAGTAGTGTCGATGGGTGGTAATATTAATCATGAAGGTAGAGCATATTCTCTTGAGCTCTGTGGCGGTTTGCATGTAGCACGTACCGGTGACATTGGAGCATTTAAAATTGTTGCCGAGAGCGCTATTGCCGCTGGAGTCAGAAGAATTGAAGCAGTCTGCGGTAAGTTTGCTTTAGAGCTTGCTAGACAAAATGAACATACAATTAACCTGATTTCTTCTCAGCTAAAAACCCCAAAAACCGAACTAATCGCTAAAATTAATGCACTAAATCTTGTGCATAAACAATTAGAACAAGAGTTATTAGAATTCAAAATTTCTGCACTTGATTTAACTCAAGAAGAAATAACGGCACAAACTACTTTAGTAAAAGACATTAGACTAATTTATAGATTAGTACAGAATGTTGATGCCAAATTAATTAGGTTAGCTCTAGAGAGAATTATAGTCAAGGGAGAAAATTTAGTTGTAGTATATATTAGTAGTAATACAGACGATAAAATTGCAATTACAGTAGCGATTAGCAAAGAGCTTAGCACTAAGCTGCATGCTGGTAATATTGCAAAAGAAATTTCAATTTTCCTTGGTGGTAATGGTGGTGGTGGCCAAGCTGGCATAGCTCAGGCAGGAGGAATTGACACTAGTAAATTACCGGTACTGAAGGAAAAGATAGTAGAAATTTTAAAAATATTATGAACCATAGACTATAACTATGTCTATATAATTACTAATAAACCACGAGGTATTTTATATGTTGGTGTAACTAATGACATTGCAAGAAGAATTTTTGAGCATAAACAAAAAATAATAAAAGGTTTTAGCCAAAAATATAATCTTGATCGATTAGTATATGTTGAAGAGTTTCAAATACCACGAGAAGCAATCATCCGTGAAAAACAATTAAAAAATTGGCATCGTGATTGGAAAATAAATTTAATTGAGTCTATTAATCCAGATTGGCATGAGCTGGAAATGACACATTAATAGTTATCATGAACACAGAGGTCATCCCGAACGAACACACACAACGTCATCCCGATATACGACGTCATCCCGAACCATGCCCTGAACTTGTTTCAGGGTTGTTTCGGGATCTCGTCAGAACTGCATAAGATCCTGAAACAAGTTCAGGATGACTTCGGGAGAGTCAGATAACTTCTTGTTTATGATTATTTTTTAGCTAGATAGAATATTATTTATAGTTACACAAGATATTTCAAACGCTATAAATAATATTTATTATCAATATTTACTAGTTTTAGTTAATTTTATTGATTCAATAATGGTTTGTTTGATTAAATAAAAAATGCTAACTAATGTTAGTCCACTGCTGATGATAATAGTTGCTTTAATCCAGTCAGCACAACTGGCAAAGATAGTAATAAAATTATGTTCCATGACTTAAGACTCCTTTTTAAAATCAATAGATTTGATGCCGGGAGCTTATACCCATGATCACACTCATGCCCTGCTACCTTTATGCCAAAGGCACTATTGTATAGTAACAGGACTCCCGACTAAAGGAGTCCGCATTAATAGCTCGGAACAAGCTAGTGTGATTATGGTGGGTACAAAGCACCATGAAGTTATAGCATAGCAAAATAATACCAACAATCAAGAGTAAATTAATGACCGTAATCACCAGATTTGCCCCATCACCAACCGGATTTTTACATATTGGTAGTGCTAGAACTGCTTTATTTAATTATTTATTTGCTCGTCATAATCATGGTAAATTCTTACTCAGAATTGAAGATACTGATAAGGTAAGATCTACTGCAGAAGCAACCACAGCTATTTTAACCAGCCTTAAATGGTTAGGCTTAGATTGGGATGGTGAAATAATATATCAAGCAAAACGCAATGAGCTGCATTATCAAGCTGCTATGCAATTATTAAATCAAGGAAAAGCCTATTATTGTTTTACGCCACAAACAGATATTGAACAGTTACGTAATAGTGCAGCTGCAAATAAACAGCATTTTCTCTTTAATAGTCCATGGCGTGAGGCTGATCCTAAAACTTACCCTAAAGATATCAAACCGGTAATCAGACTAAAAGCTAACAAAGAAGGTCAAACCATTATTCATGACCGACTCCAGGGAGATGTAGTCATTGAAAATACTCACATGGACGATATGGTGTTAGTTCGCAGCGATGGTACTGCTACCTATATGCTAGCAGTAGTAGTTGACGATCATGATATGGAAATTACTCATATCATCAGAGGCGATGATCATCTAACTAATGCAGCAAGACAAATACAGCTTTATCAAGCTTTTTGCTGGAAAATTCCAGAAATGGTACATATACCGTTAATCCATGGTCCTGATGGCGCTAAATTATCAAAGCGCCATGGCGCACTCGGAGTTGAAGCTTATAAAGAAATGGGATATTTGCCTGAAGCTTTGTGCAATTATTTACTTAGACTTGGTTGGAGTCATGGTGATGATGAAATTATTGCAAAAACTACTGCCATAAATTGGTTTAATCTCGAAGGTCTTGGGGCGTCACCAGCTAGACTTGATTTTGCTAAAATGCGTCATTTAAATGCTCATTATCTACGTAATAAAGATAATCAGGAATTAACTTCTATAGTTGTTGCAGAATTGGCAAAACATTATAAAATTAGTGATGAAGAAAGTAAATATATCTTACAAGGTATGGATGCCATTAAAATTAGAGCAGAACTAATTACAGACTTGGTGGAGCTTGCTAAAATTTTTCTGATCTCAAACCCTATCGAATATAGTGATGAGGCAGTACTGATATTGCAACAAAGTGATAAGAATTATGTGGAACAGGTGATAGCCATGCTAAAAACTATAAAAGCCACTGATAAAGAAACGATTCAAGACTCGTTTAAACATTTAGCTGTAGATAATCAAATCAAGCTTGGAGAGCTTATGAAACCGATCAGAGCTCTAATCACTGGATTGGCTAATTCTCCTAGTATCTTTGAAATTATTGAAATTATTGGGATTGAGCATAGTATTGAACGTTTAAAAAAAATATATACATCCCTTATAAATGAAGAGTTGGTAGACGAAGTTTTACTTGGAGAAGAGCTAGGAGCGCCAAGTCGAGGAGCGCAGCGTAGATCACTACGTGAGCACCGCAGATCGTAGGCAGCGACAACGCCAATTCTTCAAGTAAACCGAGTATACCAATGATAGAGCTTTTAAAAACTAGTTATAAACTAAATAAACTGCATAATAGCTGGTTAATTAACACTAATGATCCTGATCAAACCCTGACTGAACTACAAAAATTTATTGACCAAACCTTATTTGATAATAAAATCTCATTGCAAAATAATCCAGACTTCAAACTAGTAGAAAAAAAACCTAACCCTCAAAATAAAGATATCTCAGTAGAACAAATTAGAGAGTTACAAGAATTCTTTAATCGTACCTCAATTATGTTTCCCCACAAAATAGCGATTATAGCTAGAGCTGAGCTAATGAATCATCATGCAGCTAATTGTACGCTTAAGATACTAGAAGAAGCCCCGGGTAATAGCTATATTTTTTTAATTACGACTACTGCTGTAAGTATATTACCTACTATCAGATCACGTTGTGCTAAAATTCATCATCTATCAACCATACAAAATGAGACTGATGAAGCTTATTACCAGCTCATCAATATATTAGCTAATAATAATTCCGTACAAAAACTGGAATTACTTAAAAAAGTTTCTGATAAGAACCGAGAGCACTGGGTAGTAATTGCTGATTATATCTTACAATTTATGGTAAGAATTACTAAAAAATCAGCTGGAGTCCAGCTGGAATTAAGCAATGCTGAAATTGAAGTTATAAATAGGCTACGCATGTCAACACCAACATACTTACTGCAGAAATTTGAAACCATTCATAAGCTTATTAATAATACCATAAACTATGATCTTGATTTACGTGCTAGTTGTGTATTATTGCTTGAACAATTTAGTGAATAGATACCTCACCCATGCTGGAGTTAGATAAGAGTATTCATGGCTTGTACAATTGATTTTCTAGTTTCGGTACTCGCTGCTACCAATGGTAGCCTTAATTCTTCGGTACATAGTCCTAAATATGATGCTGCATATTTCACCGGCATTGGGTTGGTTTCGGCAAATAATGCTTGATAAAGAGGAAATAGTTGTTGATGAATAGTTAACGCTGTAGCAAAATCGTTACGTTCACAGCAAATTTGTAAGTTTTTACACAGTTTAGGCACTATATTACCAGCCACAGATACACACCCTACTCCACCATGCGCTCTATAAGCTAAAGCTATAGGATCATCACCAGTCAGTAAATTAAAGTTCTGCTTAATTTGCTTAAGCAACGGATTCAACCTTAATGGTCGCTCGATATCTGTCCCAGTATCCTTTAAAGCCATCACTCTTGGTAGGTCAGCAAGTCGCAAGATGTTTTCATCAGAAATATTGACTCCAGTTCTGCTTTGAGTGTTATAGATCATTATCGGTAAGCTTGTCGCATCATGAATAGTTTTAATATGCTGGTAAATACCTTCTGTAGTAGGTTTTACATATGGTGGAATCGTACACATTAAGCCATCCACTCCCACTTCTTGACAGATCAAAGCTATATCCAAAGCAACCATAGTATTACTAGAACAACAACCAGCAATTATTGGCATACGTTTTTGTACTATTGCTATTGCTGATTGTAATAATATTTTATACTCATTATGACTTAAGCTACTTCCCTCACCTGTAGTTCCCGCTATTACCACCCCATCAACATTATGTTCAATTTGATATTCCAGAATTTTACCCAACGCTACCAAATCCAATTGATTATTTTTAAATGGCGTAATAATAGCTGTGATTAACCCTTTAAATATATTATTCATTAGCTCCTCTTCTATAAACAACCACTATCTATCTCCTGCAACAATTTCTTCATCTCGTCTCTATGATCAATTAATGGACCAAGAGGCTTAGCCGGAAGATAGTCAGCATCATTTATCAAGAATGGCATACCAGAAGATTCTCTGCTATCCACAGTTTTATGGTCTCCACCACGAATTGCCAAAGTTTTCCAATTTTTGCCAAACAAACTATTTAAATAAGGAATAGGATTTGCCTGACCCCATATGTAAAAGCTGCCAAAATGATATTTTTTTAGTGGTTTCCAATCTATTACCTCGATAGTATGTGGCCATCCTGTTAATACTAACTTACCATCTATTTCTTGAGCTAGAAAAATATCACAACCTGGATATTTTTCATCAGGAAGCAAGGTGATTAAACCTGCATGGGCTACCACTGTGATATACCCATTCTTTAGTAATATACCGTAATTAAGTTTTTTTAGAACAGGAACCACACAGTTCATTAATTTAGCTTGATCTTTTATAGAGATGCTTAAATCTCCATCATCATCCCAAGGAATAATGCCCTTATGCCTAACTGCGCCAAGTAACGTGCCAAAATCAGCCCAATATTCAATACCAACAATATCAAATATATCATGAATATCTTTGATTATTTGATAAAGGGTCAGGATATATTCAGATCTAGTATTTTCTGGCCGAATTAATTGATCATATGGGCTACTCATAAGTTCAATAAGCTCTATGGATTTGGCGTCATTATACAAAAAATCTGCTGCCTTATATATCCAGCTACGAAGATATGGTCGAGCATAAAGGAGAGAAATAGCCAATAGTAAAGATATAAGCAAAATAAGTGTGATAGATAATATTTGACTATTCTTCATAACATATCCAACATGGAATACAAACCAGGTTGCTTATCTATTATCCAGCACGCAGCGGCAATCGCACCTTCGGCAAATACTTTTCTATTTAATGTTTGATGCTTAATTGTTATGACTTCATCATTACCGGCAAAAATGATTTCATGCTCTCCAGTATATCCTCCACCTCTTAAACTAGCAAAACCAATAGTACCGGAATCTCGCACTCCATTTCGATTTACAGTATATAAATTATCTTGATCAAAATTTATACCTCGCACTGCCGATAATAACTTACCATACATTAAAGCAGTACCCGATGGCGCATCTCTCTTTAGGCGATGATGAATATCCAGAATTTCAATATCATATTCATTATCTAGCATTCTAGCTGCATCCATCGCCAGCTTAGCTATAACATTCGCTCCTATACTCATATTTGCTGAATAGATTATCGCTTTATTTAATGCAGCTTGTTGTAATCGCTGCAAATGATTTTCCTCAAGACCAGTGGTACCAATCACTAATTTAGTATTATATGTTTTAGAACATTCCAATAATTCTTCCAATAAATTTGGACTTGAGAAATCAATAATGACATCAGATATATTACAAAAATCAGTTAATTCTATATTTCTCTGAGTACGGGAAAATTCTGCTACAATTACACATTTATCAGCAAACTTATCTATAATCTGGTTTATGGCTAATCCCATACGACCAGTAGCACCACACAAACCTATCTTAATCATTTTAATCTATAATTTATTTTAGCTCTCGATAGTTTCTTGAAAAATACACTAATGGCTGCCGATCATTATTGATCGTAGTATTCAATACCTCTCCTACAAAAATTAAATGATCCCCACCTTCATATTCCTGGTATTTTTTGCATTCAACCCAACAAACTGCGTCAATAATTAATGGACAACTAGTAATTTTTCCTATCTGATAGTTAATGCTACTAAATTTATTTGGCTGACTTGTAGAAAAATGCTTTGAAATCTCCACCTGATTTGCAGCTAAAATACTGATAGCAAAAACACTGCTACTTTGGAAAGCAGCAATGCTTCCTGCGTTTTTATTTAAACAGAATAGAATAAGTGGCGGAGATAAAGAAACTGAAGTGAACGAATTGGCAGTAAACCCTAATAATTGCCTTTCATAGTTGGTGCTAACTACAGTAATTCCAGTAGGCAAACATCCCATAGATGCTTTAAATTGTTTAGAATTCACCTTTTAACCACTTAACCATAATTTTATCGATAGTACCATCTTCTTTAAGCGCTTTGATGGCACCATCGATATTAACTTTTAATGGCGAATGTTTTGGTAAAGCAATGGCAAAATCAGAAGTTAAACTTTTAATGACAAAACTCGCTAACTCAGAATTATTTTCCATAAAATTTATTGCTTGTTGTTGCTCTAGAATTACCGCATCAACTGCTTTTGATTTTAATTCTTCTACCAAAGCTATATTAGTAGCTAAAGTTATAACTTTAGCATTATGTTTTATAGATACAGATTGAGCAAATTGCGACCAGATTGTACCCAATTGCGCACCGACAACTTTATTACCTAGATTAGTAACATCTTTAAAATTATCATTTGCTCTATACAGCACAGCTATACTACCTGAAGTATAGGGATCTGAAAAATCTACCATTGCCTGACGTTCTGGGGTTACTGACAAACCGGCAATCACTAAATCAACTCTATCACTTGATAGCGCCGCTAGCAAACCATTAAAATCTAGATTTTCAATCTTAACTTTTTTACCCAAATGTTTTGCAATTTCTTCAATTACCTCAATATCAAGACCTACTATTTGATTACTCTTCATATACTCATAAGGAGGATTATCGGCTGAAGTCCCCACTATTAAGGTATTTTCATCATCTTTAGGATTGCCACAACCAAATAATATAAGTGCTAGTAGACTAATGATAGATAATTGAAATAATCTCATAACATTTTCAATAACTTTTATAGAATTAACTATTTTAGTATAAAAGCAGCTTACTGTCAAACAACAACTAATGTCAGCAGCTCAACTTTCACCCTTAGTGCAAATATATCAAGATCGTGATTTTACGTGCGCTGCACTTATTACCTCCCAGATTATTAACCTACAACCTCATTATTTTCAGACAATTCAGCAAGAAGTTGAACTCCCTCATCATTCATTAAGAGTGATACACCGGATGGCGCATCTGAAAGATTGTGTTCTGCCGTAAACTCTTTAACTTGGTTAGCTACATAGATATCTAGCTTTTCAAAATCACCAAGATTCACTCCTTGCTTGGTTATATATTCTGCTACTTCTCTCGTAAGTTTGCCAGGATTAATAAAGCCATTATAGAACTTACTTATTAAAAGATTTAACTGTTCTTTTATCTTCTCAATAGTACTTTCATCATGCATTTCTTGCTTAAATACGTTTTTAAAATAATCACAAATTCTAATTCCTTCAGATGAAGGTACATAAATTTTAGGCAGATCAAATAATAATTCTTCTATCATAGTAAGTTTTTTTGTAGCTAATATATCAGCATCCTCAATTTGTGGAAAATTATGAAGAGCTTGATTTAATATTTCTGTTAGCGCCTGCTTATATCGCCAATTATCGATTGACGGCCGTTCTATGCCTTCAAAAAGCACTTTTAAAAATTCTTGACTTAAATTAGGTAAAAACTCCTCTACAACATATTGAGTAAAGTCTTCTTTTATAACTCGTTCCTTTTCTTTTTTAACTAGTTCATTATAATGTTCTTCTGAACTTAATGTTAGTGGCTTTGAGAAATCAAGCAGTAATATATTAAAACTTCCTCCAATACAACTTGGCATCCATACCGATTCTATACCTGATTCGTTTTTATAATATTCACAGGCTATCTGCGCTAGTACTTTAAGTATATCACTACGGTAATAATATGGCGGCATGTGGTTGTCTATCTCTTGTTTACAAGCTTGCACCCACATCAAGTAAAACACTTCATTAAAGGGCAAATCTTTTGTTGAATTAGCATTGAAGTAATTAAATGCTTGCTGCACTAGTTCCAAAGCTTTCCCAGTATCTAAGCTTTTAGTTACTGTATTAGCACCTTCTCCAATTCTTACTCCTATTGCTACTTTATCACCAGCAAAAGTAATACTTTGTTTACGAAGACCGGCTTTATCCTCTATTAGATCACTAATATACGAACTAATCTCATTTAACTTCTGATGTATATACAATGTATACGTAACCAATAGGTCCATAGGCATATTTGCCAGACTTTCAAGATTTTCAGAATTTTGATTAGCCCAATTTATAACATTTTGATGAAAACAAATTTGATCTGTACCTTCCCTTGTTAAAAATTCCTTTCTGAGATTAACTAGTTGCTCTCGAGCTTTGTTGCTAACCTCATCTATATGTGCAGATTGCCTATCAGTGGTTATTACTGGGACTTTTGTGTTTTCAAGAGGATTTAATCCATGCTCATATAAATATGTTAGCCACTCTTGACCAATTATGTATTTTTTAGCAGCAAGCATTGTTCTAAAACTTTCTGAATTTATATTAAAGATAGGAAGACCACTTGGCCCTTTGGTTTCTACTAGTGTTTTAATAATACCAAAAACCTGTTGTCTGTTATCTTCAATAATAAGTACTCTACCTTTAATATAATTTATTATAGTATCTCCTATATCTGTAGATAAAGGAATATCACTTTTAGCCACCTTATTGAGAAATTTACTAAAAATATTAGGATCACGGAGAATACTAGGGTGACAGATTAAGTGTTCTATTTTCCTTGGATCTAGCCTTTCATGATTATTAGAAATAATTTGGTACACTAAATCCAAAGAATCTGAATTACCAATGCCTATCATGCATTCTACACTTGGATTTATAATGTCTATAGGTAATTGAGTAGAAAGAAAAAGTTCTTTGGCATCATTGAAATAATTTGATAATAATATCTGTATCAGTTGTTTAATATCGTCATTATTCAGTGGTACTGAGAGTAATAATTTTTTAATAATTTCAATTTCAGAGTTGAGTCCATTTACGAGATGCTTAATTTCGCTCATACATAGTTTGTCTTGTTTTGTTCCCCTTATTGCCATATTTATATAGAACTCTTTATTCTTTATGCCTATATAGCTCTCTGTGTTTTTATAAAATTCTTCCGATTTTAATATATGCCCAGTATATTCATGCTTAAGCGTAGTATGTCTTGTCCTTTCATCACTTTCCAGGACACCCACCCTAATTACTCCACTTTCTCCAGGTATTAATGATTTTACCAATACACTGGTTAATTCAAGGATATTTGAGATATTATCTCTATTCACCTCTATATTTTTTAATTCCTTGCGTAATTTCAATTGATTTGAGGAATTACAACCATTTGCCTCCATATCGCTTAATATACGATTTAACTCCTCATATGAGGGATGATCTCTATTTATATTCATATCGATTAATTGCTTAAGTAATGTCTTTAAATTCATAATAATTCTCTTTATTAATTTATATTTTATATAACACTATATAAATTCTTTTGTTTCAATAATATTATACTAAAAAATTAATTAATATTCATTAAGTCTAATTATTATTAAAATTACTTTAACTCAATGA
The DNA here is from genome assembly GCF_034366785.1 of Candidatus Trichorickettsia mobilis. Lineage (NCBI taxonomy): Bacteria > Pseudomonadati > Pseudomonadota > Alphaproteobacteria > Rickettsiales > Rickettsiaceae > Candidatus Trichorickettsia > Candidatus Trichorickettsia mobilis. The sequence goes on along the minus strand of NZ_CP112932.1, from coordinate 1,366,347 downwards.
TCAGGGATAAATAACACAGACAGCTAGAATTAAAATATAGACAAGTAATGACAAGAAAAATGATAGTGTTAAATGAACTGTGTTAATTAACAATAAAGCACGTCATTGCAAGGGCTAAGCCCTCGCAATGACTATTTGACACAGTTTAACACTCTTAGAAAAACTGTACGAATTAACGCGAACTCGAGTTAATTAAGATGTTACTATTTACGTCCTCGGCAAACCTTTACTGTATCAGGTATATAGATGGTGAGTTTGACAACAAACTGCTTCCACGATGTCATTCCCAGCAACGGCGGGAATCCAGCGTACACATCAAAGAGCCTGTCAGATCAGTAGATATAAGAGAGGAAGTTTTAGGAAAAACGAAGTCGAGTACCGCAAGCAGTCTTTTGGTTTGTTTCGGAACTTCGCCTGCGTTTTGAGCGAGTGTTCAATGAACTATTGACACAGTTCATTGAACACTCTCAGTTTTGAGTGAGCAAAATTACCTCTTATATCTACTGATCTGACAGTCTCTAAGCATTTGAGGCTTTTATTCCTAGATTCCCGCCGTTGCTGGGAATGACATCGAGTGCGTTAATAAGACTAGTATATATATCCATACATCTACGGTTTGCCAGACACCTGAATAGATACATTAAGATGATTAATAAGCTGTTGTATATCAGCTGCAAGAGCAATTTGAAAAGATAGACACTGATCAGTACGCGGATGGATAAATTCAATATACCATGAATGCAAAGCTTGGCGCTTGAAATTCAATAACTCATCATGTAATGCTTGGGGACAACCGGCAATTTTGCGTTGATTATGACCATATAGCTGATCGCCAACCAATGAATGTCCAATATGGCTAAGATGCACTCTGATTTGATGAGTTCTACCAGTATCTAATTTACATTCTACCATACTTATCAGACCATCAAGTAATATATTTTCGGTATGATAGTAAGTAGTAGCATGTTTACCACCAGCTTTCACAATTGTCATTTTGATTCTATCCATTCTACTTCTAGCAATATTGCCATGAATTACCCCTGTTGTTGGATTTAATCTGCCCCATACTAGTGCTTTGTATTTACGCACTAATGAACGCTCAACAATTTGAGCTGCCAACTGATTATGAGTAAAATTGTTTTTGGCCACTACCATTAATCCGGAGGTATCCTTATCCAGACGATGAACTATACCTGGCCTGGTAGGTTCACCAACATTCGATAATGAAGTAGTATAGTGCAATAAAGCATTTACTAAAGTATCTTGATGATTGCCTGCACCTGGGTGTACTGTCAATCCGCTTGGTTTATTAATTACCATTAGATCTTCATCTTCATATATTAGATCCAGCTCTATAGCAGTTGGTTGGGGCGATTTGTCAATAGTTTCCCGGAGATTAATTGTGATTACATCATGCTCTTTAATTTTCCAAGACATATCAACAACCGGTTGGTTATTTACTGTTACTCGATTATCTCTAATTGCTTTTTGAATCTGATTCCTTGAGATATCGACCATCAGTAAATGCAAAGCTTTATCTAATCTGGTATTATTTAAATATTGTGGCAATATAAGACTATAATTATGCATTTAATTAGACCTTAAAACTTTTACATTCTTTAAGTATGTGCTAGCATTGTTTTAAAAATTGCTATTAGCAGAAGAATTATTGTTTATGTCAATTCATAACTAGTTTACCCTGAATGCTGACTGTCATTACTTAACAGTCATCCTGAAACAAGTTCAGGATGACGGTTAAGTTCAGGATGACGGCAGATCATTCAGGATGACTAAATGTAAATTAAAACATTATAAAATAATATCATGAAAAACGAAATAACCAAAATATGCGTAATCGGCGCCGGCGCAATGGGTTCAGGTATCGCAGCTCTAATAGCCAATTCAGGACGGCAGGTAGTTTTACTAGATATGGCTGCACCAGATCCAGTAAATCGTAACGCCATATTAGAGCAAGCATTAACACGTATCAAAAATCAAAAACCCCCTGCTCTAACTCACTCTAACAAAGCTCAATTTATTACCATCGGCAATCTGGAAGATAATTTGGATTTAATCAAGGAGTGTGATTTAGTAATTGAAGCAATTATTGAAAATATAGCCAGTAAGCAGGAACTATATCATAAAATTATTCCTTATCTCAATACAAATGCAGTCTTAGCTTCAAACACTTCTACTTTATTGCTATCACAGTTAAAAACCAAGTTACCGCACAATATCAGAACACGGTTCCTAATCCTTCATTTCTTTAACCCGCCACGATATATGGAATTGCTGGAATTAGTTACAGATTCTGAAACCAACATTGATCATATTAACAGAACTACTAACTTTATCCATAATTTTCTGGGTAAAACGATTATCAAATGTAATGATACACCTGGTTTTATCGCTAACCGGGTTGGCTGTTTCTTATTAGAATTAGTGGTGCGTAAAGCAATCATCAATAATTTAAATCCAATTATTATCGATAAACTATTTTCTAGTTTATTCAAACTACCAAGTACCGGCATTTTTGGCTTATATGATTTAATCGGTCATGATGTAATGAAGCTGATATCAACATCTTTACTAGCTAATCTACCTGAGAATGATCAATATCAAAATATTTATTTGCCGACGATAATTATTGATAAAATGGCAGCAGCCGGATTAATCGGACGTAAAACAGGTGGTGGATTTTATCGTCTTGCAGTTGTAAATGATAAAAAGATTAAAGAAGTTATAAATTTTAGCGATTTATCCTATGCACAAATAGCAGAAGCTAATATCGAATTTTCAAAGATTGATGAACTGCTTGGCAGTAATGATGTTTATGGTACATTTTTTAATCAAGTATTGGCAGAATTTTATACATATATTATTAACTTAGTACCGACAGTAGCTAATAGTATCCATGACATTGATCTAGCAATGCGTTTAGGTTATAGTTGGAAGTATGGTCCGTTCGAGTTATTATTTACGCAAATAAATAATGGTGTAGATTGGTTGCTTAGACAAGCAAAATCAATGAATCTTGCGATCTCAGAGACTCAAATAAATCAATTAGCAGCTGACTATAAGCATAAAATTTCTGCTCACACTTCTATATTTCATAATACAAACACTATCATGGTGAATGAATCAGCGCAGCTGATAGAATATAAGCATAATTTGGTTTTTTCAATTAATACTAAAATGAATTGCTTAAATAATAATGTTTTTAATTTACTATTAGCGGCGATTGATTACGCTGAAAAGAACCAACAGAATCTTTATCTTTTTTCACCTACCGCTCATTTCTCAGCTGGGGCTGATTTAAAATTCATTACTGATTGTGTTAAAAACAATAATCAGAATGCTTTAAGTGAGTTTTTATTACTTGGTCAACAAACAATGACTAGACTTAAACATTCAACCATTAACATTATAAGTTGTGCACAAGGTGCTGCGCTTGGTGGTGGCTGTGAATTATTACTACATTCTGATATGATAATTGCTCATACTGAACTAAATGCCGGCCTGGTGGAAGTTAGTGTCGGTCTTGTCCCTGGCTGGGGAGGAATCAAAGAAATGTTCTTGCGAAGCCTTGGTAATAAAAATAAACTTATCAACAACATTAAAAATATTCTGACTTATAATAAATCTACCTCAGCTGAGCATTTTATGGAGGATTATTGCATCAGTAATTATCAAATAATTATGAATAAACATATGCTATTGGATCATGCTCTTACAGTTAAACTGCCGCCAAAAACCGCAAACATAGAATCTATAATTATTCCTCAAATAAACTTAAGTGAAGAATTAGACATATCTTCATATAATAGTTTTCAGAAACAAGTATTATCAGAACTACAGCATATAGTAGATTTAAAAGTCGCTGACGAGAATAGTTTGTTCTTACTCGAACGTAATATTTTTCTTAAATTTGCAAGTGTAAATATACGCATCCCATGATTGAAAAACAAATAATTAAACTTTTCGTTATATTAGCTTTAGGCGCATTGTTAATATTATTTTTATTTAAAATAATGCCTGACCGCCTTCCAGCTCTTTCCTTGACTGAAGGTCAAATTGTTCCGGTAGTTATTAGTATAGTTATAGTACTTAGTGGTTTTTATCGTTATCTAAATACTCATGGAATCGCAACTTTTGCCAAAATGCTGATAAGTTGGTATATAATTTTTCTTTTAGGAATTGTTGGTTATGCTTTCAGATTTGAACTAGGCGAAGCAAAAGATCGAGTGTTGGCTGTAATAATACCATCATATAGCTGGAATAGTAATGGAGAAATTATTATAGCTCGCAGCAGTGATGGTCAATTTTATACTACCACCATAATTAATGGAACTGAAATTAAGTTTATGGTTGATACCGGTGCAAGTGATATTGCTTTAACTAAAAAAGATGCTCAAGCCTTAAGGTTTGACTTATCTAAGTTACGCTATACTAAAACTTATGCTACTGCTAATGGTACTAGTGCAGCTGCTCCAGTAAGATTACGAACTCTACAAGTTGGTCCCAAATTATTTGAAAATGTTGAAGCTAGTGTTGGGAAGGGTGATCTAGATATTTCACTACTTGGAATGTCTATAATCTCACGCTTTAAAACTATTAAAATTGATAAAGATTTACTGACCTTAAGTTATTAACTTGCTCACCACGTGATGGTAAAATGCCCACGATATGTTTTTTCTAGAAGTGTATTGCGATGTTTAGCAATAATTTCTCGGCATAATTCTGCTGATTCAATAGCACGTTGCTTTTTAGCAAATTTATGTTCTCTAGCAGTACAAAATTCAGCTATATTTACATTTTGCCATACTCGGCCATCATATACTTTTGCTTTGATATAACCACTTACACTCATATTTTCATAATCACCGACAACACCGCTAATAGCATCATCATTTAATAAGAGCATTATATCTCCTATTTTAGGTTTAATAATCTCATCGATATATTTTATATATACGTTTCCAGTTAACTGGATACGATCAGGAATTCCCATATTATTTATACTCCGTACTACGTGAGGAACGCAGATCTTTGAATACGACAACACAATTCTCAATTTTCACCTAGTATACCGGTAAAAAGACGCTTTTCAGCAATACGCCTATACACCAAACCAGTAATTCTTCTGGATCCTACATATATCCATTTCAAAAACTCTGCACCAGCTTCATCATAAAGTTGATAATTAATCTTTTGTCTTAAAGTTGAACGTTGCAATGCTCCACTACCGCAATTAAAGGTAAAAGATACTAATGCATCAAACTGATAATCTAATAATTCAACATCAATATAGCGTACTACTGCTCTTTCTGCACTAAATAAATCACTGACTAAAATTTGTTCTGCAGTTTCCTCAGACAAAGAATCATATTGTTCATTTGGCGCCAATTTATGACCATATCCTATAGTATAGTATCCTCCTGCGCAAATATACGGCACTTTACTAAAACCCTCAAATTGCTTAATCAACGCAATGCCAGCACTACTAGTAAATCTATGCATTATTTGTTTCTCCATAATTTACTAAAGGTTCTCTGGCCAAAATAAAAACTTATAATGCCGGCGAAAATTGCCTGATCTTCTAACGTCCAAATAATATTAATATATTCTATCAACGGTGCTATTGATAGAATAGCTTAATATTGAATAAATTTCACACTAGCGTACATGAGAAAGAAACTGTAAGCAAGCACTGGTCTGACTGTAGCATTTAAGGCATCAACCCAACAAATGCCAGATTTATAAGTTGAGTATAATGAAGCTTGTTCTAATATATCTTTAGATATCTGAATTTCTTCTAATATTTGTGACTGACCGTGTTTGTTCTGTGCAATTTGGCGATCCATAATCTGCAATTCATGTTTCTTATCATTATGATCTTTAAAAAACTTTAATATTTCCGGTACTATTGAGCCAATAAACCCAACCATTGAAGCAAGTAATGTAATCATAAAAATCCCCCTTACCAACTATAACCTTGACCCACCACTACAGCAGCGAAGCTCTGTGTCTCTACAATGCGATAAAAAGAAATAATATCCATTGCATTAGTTTGTACCGTAATCTGATGCGGATGATGTTGTGGCCACAGAATATTTTGCGACCAGGTAATGCGATAGGAAGTTGTATAATTCTGTTTCAATATTATAGTAAATTTATGAATTTGCACCTGATCCAAAAGGATCGTACAATTGCCATTTAAATATAAAGATATATATTTTGTTGCAGCTGGTAGTGTAAATTGATCAGCTATTCCTATAAAATTATTATCAGCAATAACTTCATGCTCACGCGCTGCTTGTGCTGCAGTAGTTACCTTAGACCATCTGTGATCATAGCCAAAAATAAAAAAACTATTTTCTTCACAAACAAAAACGATCATTCCAGCTTTAGCTTTTAATAATTGCCAACCCTTTGCCAAATCAGCACAATAACATATGTCTCCTTCATTTTCACCAAAGGCTAATATATATTTATCGCCGACTATCATAGCTTCAGGAAGTTGCTGTATAAAATTACGAACAGTACTGTTACAAAAACTATCGATTTTTAATAGCGCCTCATTAAATAATATTTCCTTATCAGTTTGCATTGGTGTCATTAGATCAATATTATAATGATGTGTTTTCATTGATACCTTTGTTATTTTAATATGTGAGAAATTGATTTTAGATTTACTGGATTTTGTTCCCCAGCTAATAGAAAGACCCTGTGCCTACGCAGAGATGACATCGGTTGTGTAGCGATGACATCGGTTGTGTAGGAATGAGACATCCGTTGTGTAAGACATCGGAACAGTATCCATATTTTATAATATCGTTTCATACAAATCTTTCCATTCAGGATTCTGGTTATTTATTAATTTCAACTTCCAAACGCGCTTCCAACGCTTAATACATTTCTCGCGATGAATGGCCGCATTAACATTTTGAAACAGCTCAACATATACTAGCTTATCTACAGAGTATTTATGCGTAAAACCTTCTAGCAATTTTTGTTTATGTTCATAGATACGACGCGCTATATCACTGGTAACACCGACATACAAAGTACCGTTACGTTTAGAACACAAAATGTAAACCCAATATGTTTTCATACACCAGACGTCATTTCTTCGATCAATGTCATTCCTGCGATCAATGTCATTCCTGCGAAGGCAGGAATCCATATCATAATATTTATCAAATTCTCTTCTATCCCCGAATATCTAAGATTCGCCTAATAGCAGCAGAGGACTTGCGGTGACCAATATGATCTTGAGCGATTATACTAATATTGACCTCACCACTAAGAGCCAATTCATCACAATTTATGATTAATTTTTTTTCCTGAGTGGTAAAGTAATAAGATTGATTTTCATTAGTGACATTAATAGTAAATTCACATTTCTCATTAATATCAGCTGAGACCCAATCATCCTGATGGCAAGATCGCTGACGCCAACCAATTTCAAGATTTCTTACAGTTAATTGGCAATGATCAATAAAAGGAGGTAATAATTTTTGTGATTTATTGCTAAAAACTAATTGTTGTGTTAGCTCCAATCTAGCTAATTTAAATGAAAGCGTCTTCTGTTCCAATGTTTTTGATACGGCAATCAATGATGCATAATTATTCAGTAAAACAAAATTTTCTCCGGCAAGATGAGTGTGAATATAGTTCTCGGTGGCAAAACACCCTCTAATAAGCTTACTGACTTGGTATAAATTCTCAGCAACTTGTGACCACTGATTAAATTTAATTATCTCTGTTCCGCATAAAGCCAAATTCCAACCAGCAACAACATCTTTTTCAAAAGCACGGTAAAATATAGTGAAGCTGGATAGCTCGTCAATTAAGAAGATATTAGCAGAAGCCGTTGTTTGTACTGATGCTAACTCACCAATACCGCCACGAGGCATTAAGTTGTTAGCAATATTTATATAATCAAGCTGTCGACTGTCAGCTAGAGCTAATGAAACATATAATGATTGTTTAGTATTACTATATAAATATACCGCCACATAAGCTTCACTCAGCTGAAATTCTATTCCGACCGGCAAATCAACTACTAAAAATTTATGATCTATCGGCTCCTGATACGCTAAATCTAACGACCTAGTCGTTACTGGCAAATAATAGCTAGCAAGATCATCAACAATACCGGTTATTGTTAGTGAGAACCTGTTAATGCTAACCGTAACTATTCTAATCTGATATTGTTGATTTAAATGAGAGAAAGTAATAAAATCAGCAGGCTCAAATATCAGACCATTAGTCATCGGCAGAATAAATTTTATGATCTTATCCTCGACCTGAGCATTCTTTAAAATTAACTGCCCTAATCTTTCAGCTTCAAAAATGGATAAGGCTATCGGTAATTTTACTACTGCGTTACGCTTATTGCTTAAATGTTCACTATTTACGTGACAATAACCATGATTATATTCTTTGATGCGATCGATAAAATATAATTCTAATTTGCTGATTATATCATTTTTTGCTACCTGCTGTTGTTCAACATAACTATTATCGGATAATTTAACCAACATTTGATTAACCATAGGACATAAGTTATTTTGTCCACGTTTAATAAATCTAATTTTATCTTGCGTACTTGCCGTAATATCAAAAAAATAACCAACTCTTAAAATATTAATAGCATCAATAATCGTCATTGGTCGGTTAAATACCACACCTTCAACAATATCATCCAAAGTCGCCACATCGATTTTATCAAGATTAAGACCACCGGCATCTGATAATTCAAGGATAATTGCTGCAATGCTTGTGGCACCAAATTTATTATTAACCCAATGTCCCTTCTCCCACAAATACCCGTCGCGCCATATATTCATATGTGGCCACGCCGGATAGGGCCTAGCATCCCAGGTCCATAAAAACATTTGCCCGATATATTCCTGTGCCTGCCAATATTCAATAAATGCTTTAATTGCTTTACGTTGAATTGAGAAATCAATCTCTCCTGAAGAATATCTCGGTACACCACCATCAACACAATTAGGGTCAAAAAATACATTCGGTTGATTAGTTGCCTTATCTATTGACGGAAAGCCAAATTCAGTAAACCAGATTTGTTTCATCTTAGGCTGCCACTCGGTAAACATGCCATCAGGATTCTGGTGACGATTTTCCCACCAGTAACGCAGATTTTTCCAAGCGTATTCTGGCGCTAAATCATATCGAATTTCATTATCCGTATAATAATTAAACCCTTCGCCCGTTTGCCATCCCACTACCATATCTTCAAAACTAATATTAGAATTAGTAGTTCTGGTTACCGGAAAGTAAGCATCGATGCCAATGAAATCGATATAGGGTGAAGCCCATAAAGGATCGAGATTATACCATCCTCCTGCGGTATGATGATATTCTGACCAATCAGCAGCATAAGTTACTAGCACGTTACCACCAACAATGGTTTTAACTCGCTCTGCTAATTTAATGAGCTCAATTACCGCCGGATATTGCCTCACTATATTCTGCACTTTGGTTAGACCAATAAGTTCTGAACCGATAACAAAAGCATTAACATAATCTTTTACTAATTCTGCATAATGTAAGACAAAATTATTATAGCCTTCAGCTTTATTAAAGAATTCCACTATTGCTTCAGGAGCGCCGGTTAAGTGACCACGCCACGGCTTATCCGGTATATCGAGAAACACCATAGGATAAAACATTATTTTCAAGTTACGTCTTTTTAACTCCTGCAAATAACGCACTATACTAGCGTCATTGACACTACCGCCATATCTAGGATTACCAGCTTCATCCTTAGATATTTCCTTAGCCGATAAGCGCGAATATCTGCCCACTTGCCATTCTTCGGAATATTTTACATATTGATCATTAAATTCAATCGCCGGCCTGATTATACAATCTCCGGCATCTGTACTATCGCCAAACCAGCATGCAACCGGCGCTACCCATTCTACATTCTCACATATTATCTGTAGTTGATTCAAGCTATAGACACTATTAGCAATATTTTTATAATTATGAGAATTAATAATTTTTTTGGCAGTATTAACGCGCTTATGTTGTATTACCGTGTCATAAACAAATTCTCCGGATCCTGGAATCATCACTATGGATTTTACAATATCCTCAACTGTTGGCTGTGCTTGGATATTAGCCTTTCTTATGACCTCAAATGAAAAATTAGGAACAATACTACCAAAATCTGCTAATGGTAATTCTTCAAAGATAATATAACTGAGATCACGAAATGCTGGGGCTTGACCGCCAACACTAGCAACAATCAAGCTATCCGGTAATTGTTCCTCAGTACCAAGATAGAGTCGACATTTATAATCGCTAAGGTTAATTAAGCTGTCATTAGCCCATACTCTAATAACATCAGCAATTTCACCTTCACAAATACTGACAGCAAATGATAAATAATACTCACATTCGGTAGTATGATATAATTCCTTAACTTGATGAAATTGCTTGAAATATTTTTTTTCAGTAGAATTATTTCGAACTTCTTTAATCTGCTCGGCCCAAATAATTTTACCAACAACCTTTGCAGTACCAAATACTAGCGGTATCACCTCCCCATACATCGCTCTAGATAAAGCAAAACTATCCTTAACATTTTTAAAGCGATAATGCTCTTCTACCTCATGCTGAGATTGCTCAAAATATGTTCCAAGCATCTGCCCGGCAAAACGACCAATCGTCGATAATATTCCCCCACCAAAACTACTACCTATAGCCCCACCCAATATTGAAAAGATTTTTCCAAACATTATTTACCATTTATGTTATATTAACAAACCATTACTATAACATTAGTTGCATGCAGGACTAAGTAGTAGTATACCGCTAGTAAATGAGAAAATAAGAGTCATGAATAACAGAAAAACTAAACTAGCCATTAAAAAATTATCTGGAATACGTGGGTCTGTAATCGGAATATTTATGTTAGGAGTTACTGCAGGAGTAGGATACGAAGAAATGGTAGGTATAGGTACCTGGCACAATTTTCATCCTAAAACAGATAAATTTAATGTCTGTTTTACTCCTCCTTCAGGTTGTGGCTCATTAATTGCTCAGGAAATAGCTAAAGCCAAAGATACTATTTACATACAAGCTTATAGCTTTACTTCTCAGCCAATAATATACCAATTAATTGCAGCTAAAAATCGTGGGGTCAAAGTGCAAATATTACTTGATCGTAGCAATTTAGACGATCGTCATTCTAAAATGACCGAATTACAAAATGCCGGAATTAAAGTCAAAATAGATAAAGTGCCTGGCATTGCACATAACAAGGTAATAGTCATTGATAGGCATAAAGTACTTACTGGAAGTTTCAATTTTAGCAAAGCAGCTGATCAGCGTAATGCTGAAAATCTAGTGTTGATTGAAGATGAACAGATTGCTGAAACTTATCTAAAAAATTGGTTTAACCGACAAGAACAAAGTTATTAAATATTCTTGAGATACAAGAAAAATATATGAAACTACCTGTCGTTAATAATCTTAAATGTTTGTGCTATGTTGGAATTTTTGCATTTCTTACCGGATGTAGTCATAATTCTAGAACTGGCTGTATTTTTATTGGCCGTTTCCAACCATTTCATCAAGAACATCTTAGAATATTACAAAATGGTTTAAAGAACTGTCAAAGAACTCTTGTTATTTTAGGTTCAGCCAACTCTCCTCTTAGTTCTAAAAATCCATTTACTGTTCAAGAAAGAGAACGAATGATTCGTATAAGTTTGACTGAAAAAGAAAATAAACGAGTTTTTATTACGCCTGTCAATGACTTTAAAAAAGATCAAGAATGGCTTGAAGCAGTGAAAGCTGCCGCAAGAAAACATTTCGGTAATTCATCGATTACTTTACTAGGCTGCGCAAAAGATCAATCTTCATATTACTTAGACTTATTTCCTGACTGGTCTTTAGATTTAACAACAATAGAAAATTCAATTAATGCCACAGATATCAGAGCTAATTTATTTACAAATTGGAACCATTGTCCTTTTGGTTTATCAGATAAGGTTTATCAATGGTTAATGGAGAATATCACTAACGATGCTTATCGACTTCGTTACTTATCAAAATAGAGTTTTGTTAAAATTTTCTCTTTTCAGATTTTAAACTTACAAAGCTTACTTATTCGCTAACACCCAGTTACTATCCAAATAATCATTACCATATCTAATTAAGTATTCTTGATATGTACCTTTAAAATCAACAATCCCTTTATTAGTTAAAGCTATAACTCTACTGGCTATATGGCTTGCAAAATCTCTATCATGCGTGACTAATATTAATGTGCCCGGATAATTTACCAAGGCTTTTTTTAATGTTTCTTTAGCCTCAATATCTAAATGGTTAGTAGGTTCATCTAATACTAGTATATTACCTTCTTCAAGAATAATTTTTGCTAGCAATAAACGAGCACCTTCACCGCCACTTAAATTTAAAATATTTTTATTAGCTTCATCTTGACGAAACAGTACTTGTCCAAGAACATTACGCAAACTGTTAATTAACTTATCTTCCACTTGTTTTGATAACCAATCAATAACACTAATATTCTCATTCAATAATTCATGATGATCTTGAGCGAAGTAGGAGATTTGTGCTTCATATCCCCATTCATAACTACCAATATCCACTGCTATTTTTCCTAAAATAATTTTAAGTAAAGTAGATTTACCAATTCCATTCGGTCCAATAATAATTACTTTGTCTTCACGCTGAATAGTAAAATTTACCTTACTAAGTACTTTTTGTTCAGCATAATTCTTGGCTATTTGCTCGACTTTTAATACTAATTTTCCAGAAGGTCTCTTTTGCTTAAAATGAAAATATGGACTAATACGTGAACTTTTTTGTATATCTGGTAACTCTATCTTCTCAATTTGCTTCTCACGCGACTGTGCTTGTCTTGACCTAGTTCCAGCACGAAACTTATCAACAAACATTTGCATACCAGCTATCTTTTTCTCAAGATAATTGGCTTCATTAAGCTTTTGTTCGCTAATTAACTGTTTCTCAATAATAAATTTATTATAATTACCAGTATATTGTCTTATTTCACCATAATCTATATCTAAAATACTGGTGGCTACATTATTAAGAAACATCATATCATGCGAGATAAATACTAATACTCCCTTAAATTTTTGTTTAAGATAATTTTCTAACCAATAAATTGAAATTATATCAAGGTGATTAGTTGGTTCATCAAGTAATAAAATATCAGGATTATTAAATAAGCTTTGTGCCAGCAACACTCGAAGTTTATAACCTCCAGATAAACAACCAAGTGGCTGATAGTGGTATTCTTCTTTTATACCAAGCCCAACTAGTAAATCGGCTGCAAAAATTTCTGCAGTATAGCCATCATTATCATAAATAATTTGTTCTAATTCTCCGAGTCTATAACCAGTTTCCTCATCGCAAATATCTAGTGCAAGCAACTTTTCTTTTTCTTGCAATGCTTGCCATAGTTCTTTTCTTCCAGCTATCACGCTATTAATTACTGAAGTATTTTCAAATAGAAATTGATCTTGTTTTAGACAACCAATACGAGAATTTTTAACAATATTGATAGTACCACCACTTGGTTCTTCCTCTTTAGTAATAATCTTAAAGAATGTAGACTTACCAGCACCATTTGCTCCAACTAATCCGTATCGGTTACCAGTATTGAGGTTAAGATTCACATCCAAAAATAATAATTTAGGCCCATATTGCATGGCAAGATTAATAATAGTAATCATTTATATAACTTTATTGCTTAATTAAATAGTAATTAAAAATACAAGGAGGCGATTATCTTATAGGAAATGCAGGTAAAAATTTCTAAAGATTCTCAATGACTAAATGATAGATTTAGAAATAACTTCACTTTAATTAAATTAAAGTTTATCATAGCATATAGCATAATTTTTTTAAGTAACTATCTTACTTAGCTAAAGGCTCACTTAGCTAAAGGCAAAACATTGTATATAAATCTTAATTATTTTACAACTATAATAATATTGTAAGAACTCAACTAGAGAAACTATATTATTATAGATTTCTTACCAAATCAATTTATGATGTCTATTTGAATTTCAATGATGAAATTCAAATAGATATAACTTAATACAATAAGTCAAGGTTTGGTAAAAAATGAAAAAGTCTCTTTTGTTCTATTTTATACTCTGCATAATGTTCTCAGCATGCAATGCTAACAAAATTAATAAAACATATCCAGCAGACACAAACAATGGAAGCAGCGCTGAATCAGGCGGTGGTGGTGGTTGCTGTAATTAAGGTTGCACATTTGACAATTTAGTAAAACCAGTAACTGAATTGCTTCAGTAGACCTCTTCGTAAACCTATTTATGATTAGGAATTTCTAAGACAAAAACGAAGGTGAGTACCGGAGCGTATGTGGACATATATGAAGAACTTCGCCTGCGTTTTGAGTGAGCAAAATTACCATCAGAAATTGAGCTTACGAAGACGGTCTAGTGAACAGATTTAAAATTGAACACTCTCCATAAACATGCTGTCATCTCTTTCAAATTTTATAGAAGTTTATGAGACAACTTAATTGTTGGCTCCCCGGGCCGGATTCGAACCAGCGACCGAACGGTTAACAGCCGTTTGCTCTACCACTGAGCTACCGAGGATTAAGAAATAAAAAGAACAAAAATTGCTTAGATACTTTGACGTAAACTTAGTTTTTAACAAAAACAGAATAAATTAATAATATTAATTCCGCTTGAAGTAGTAACTTATATAGCAAATCTTTAGACAATGGTCTAGAGTTTTTTTGAACAAAAGCCTACTAAATTAAGATGTATACAAAAAAACCATGAATGTATCAGACTTCTTGCTCTATAAATTTTTTAAGTGTAGTTTTATGTTTTGAGATTTATTTAGAGTTACTCGGTGACTTGACTACCAAAATAGGTATATTTTATATGCATTATTGGATTTATTGTTGCGCAGTAATAATAATGACTAGTGGGTTATTCATTATGCTAGCTAGTGATAATTATCTACGTAAAATTATTGGATTAGGCATTTTTCAAAGCGCTGTATTAATTTTTTATATTGCGCTTGCAAAAATTAAAAATGGTATACCACCAATTGACCGGTGTGTTGCGGATTCTAATTCATGCCTATATACATATTCCAACCCACTGGCGCACATACTAATGCTTACGGCTATTGTAGTCGGTTTTGCAACTTTTGCGGTTGGGTTAGCTTTGATTTATCGAATATACCAACAATATAATACTATTTCTGAAAATGAAATTTTATTAAAAGAAACTGATAGAGACGAGTCTGAATGTTAATAGCAAAACACCTCCCTGCTCTACAAGTATTGATTCCATTCTCTAGCGCTCTACTCGCAGCCCTAAGTAGTAAACCTAACATTGCTAGAGCACTTAGCGTGCTTGCACTTATATTAAACTCAGCAATAAGTATCTATGGAATATTGATATTACAAAATAACATATCTTACAATTTTGGTAATTGGCAACCGCCGTTTGGCATTGAATATCGGCTGGATCATCTCAATCAACCGATAATTATTTATATTAATTGCATTTTATTATTTTGTTTAACTGCAGGTCATTATTTTATCCAAGAATCGATAATTAAATTTATTCCCAATAATAGACAACATCTATTTTATGCAATATTATTATTTGCACATGCAGGCTATATAGGAATTATTAGCACTAATGATTTATTCAACCTCTATGTATTTATCGAGATTTCTTCACTAAGTACTTACGTATTGATGGCAACTGGTGGTAATCCACGTGCAGTTATTGGTGCTTTCAATTATTTAATGCTTGGTACTATTGGCGCTACCCTTATTTTAATTGGTATTGGTTTTATCTTAAGTCAAACTGGTAGTCTGAACATCTTAGATATTCATCAACGTTTAACTGGTTTGTATGATTCAAAGATAGTAATTGCTGCGATAAGCTTTGTTTTAATTGGAGTATTGCTAAAAATAGCGTTCTTTCCCATGCATTTCTGGATGGTGCGCGCATACTCATCAACCCCAGCAAGCATCTTAGCTTACCTTGGCAGTATATCAACTATTGTCGGCAGTTATATTTGCATTAGATTCATTTACTTTGTTATTGAGGATCAACAGCAATTACAGACTATCGCTAACTTCATCACTCCGTTAGCATTAGTTACAATAATACTAGTCTCATGGTTTGCTACTATATCAGTCAATATAAAAAAGATTGTTATCTATGGTGCTGCTGCCGGAGTAGGCTATGCTATGTTACTATTAACCATTGCTTCTGACCAGATATCTCCTATTCTATACCAATTATTATTTATCGATGGTCTGAATAAAGCCGGCTTATTCTTGATTATAGCTTATACCGAAATAAACAGTAATATAAAAAAAACACCACTTTTATATACCGCAATCATTGGCATAATATTTTGTAGTAGTGGCCTTCCTATAAGTCCAATGTTTATTATAAAACTCAAAATGCTTGATTTATTAATCAATTATGGTAAATGGCTTGAGTTTTTTATAGTTATAATTGGTTCCACATTATCTCTACTATATCATTATAGAATCGCTAGTTTACTATTTTTTAGTAATGTTAGATCTCACAATAATATAGAAGAACATAAAGCAAACCTATATGCCTTTTATTTAATCATAATATTACAGCTTATTATATTACCATTATTATGATCCTGGAAAATTTTATCACCGCTAACTTTTCGATTATTTCTACCTTAATAATTGGTAGCGTCAATTTACTGACTCCTTTTATTACTAAAGAAGATAGTAATATCCGCAATATATTATTGCTGTTAATCAGCACTATATTTCTAATCAATATTATAATTATTGATTGGCTATTCTTTCATGGTATCCGCGCAAATATCATGCTTTTCGCCTTTGATCATTATGCTTTTGGATTACATCTAGAAGCTGTCGGTATTATCTTTCTTAATTTATTAGGAAGCTTATGGATTTGCGCCTTACTATATACTACCAAATACCTGGCAATTAATAATATTGCAAATTCATCAAGATTTCTGTTTTTTTTCAACATCATCATCTTGATGGGAGCATTATTATCATTATCGGCCAATTTATTTACTATGTTTTGCTGTTACGAGCTCCTTACTCTAACAACTATACCTTTAATTATTCATGTTAAAGTTGGAGCAATATATGACAAACTCTATCAATATTTAAAAATACTAATGGGCAGCTCTATGTTGCTGTTCTTTCCAGCTATTTTAATTATTTATGCAAAAGTAGATCATGGAAATTTTATTTATGACGGTTTTATTCAAGATAATTTTTCTGATACTCAAGCAATTTTTTTATTTTTAATGTTTATTTTTGGTATCAGTAAAGCAGCTAAATATCCCCTACATGGATGGCTGCCAGCAGCAATGATTGCTTCATATCCGGTAAGTGCATTATTACATGCCGTAGTGGTAGTAAAAGCTGGATTATTTTGTATCTTTAAAATAATCATATATGTTTTTGGGCTTAAATATTTACACTCATTATTTACTCCATTTAACTGGATAATTTTACTACCGACAATTACAATTTTTTATAGTGCCATTAAAGGGCTCCAAGCTAATAATATAAAAATGATTTTAGCTTATTCGACAATCAATCAACTAGCGCTGGCACTTTTGAGTGCATTTATGTTTACGCAAAAATCTATCGCCGCTGCAATTCTACATATGGTCTCACATTCCATGACTAAAATTTGTTTATTTTTTGCTGCCGGTAATTACTATAGTATAAACCATACTAGTCAAATCAAGGATTTATTGGGAATTAAGGTTGTGATGCCAAAAACCAGCTTGATCATGCTCATTGCCAGTTTATCATTAATTGGACTACCACCGTTTGCTGGGTTTATCAGTAAATTTTATATTATGCTGGCCGCAGCACAACAACAACAATTGCTGATTATGGTTATAATAGCAATTAGTACAATTTTATCAGCTTTATATATGACTAAAATTTTGATATTTATTTATAGAGCTAATGCGACAACAAATCATGATTCAGAGAATAAATTACCATCATCAATGCTGGTTAGCATCATTATTTGTATTGTGGGAGTTGTTGGTTTCTTCTTAATTCAAAAATTAATCGGCAGATTTTTAGTGTATATTTAATCAATCAAACCTTGAGAAACTTAGAGGTAAAAAAGTATGCACCAACATCCTACTCTACTAATCATTATTTCAATGATTATTTTATTATCCTGTTTTAAATTAAAGAAAATTTTTGCTTTTGTAACGATTCTCTATCCAATAGTTATTTTGTTATTATTACCTGAAAATAATGGTACCGAGCTATTTAAAATATTTGATATTAATTTAGGAGTGAACTTTAACTTTGAAAATAGAACTATCACTGTCGCATTTGCTACTGTAACCATAGCAGCTAATTATTATAGTTTAAGCCAACGGCACCAATGGACTGTCATTTGGGGTGGTCTTTATTTTGCTGCGGCCTGCTACTGCTTATACGCCGATGATTTTATTAGCCTCTTTATCGCTCTTGAATACATGATGCTCACTGCTTGTATTTTAATTTATGCCAGCAATAACAAAAATAGATTACTTGCCACCAAACAATATTTCATTACTCATTTAACTAGTAGCAGCTTATTGCTAATTGCCATCAGCTATTTGATTATCACTACCAATGATACTAAAATAATTCCTTTGACTGGGCTGTTTTCTGGCAATAATTACGAAATGATCATTGGAGTTATTATACTTATCGGTTGTTTAATTAATGTTGCTGCTGTACCTTTTTCCAGTTGGGTGGTTAATTGCTATCCGGCCGCTGATAATGCAAGCTTTATTTATTTGTCCACTTTCACTACTAAAATTTCAATAATAATTTTAACAAAATTATTTTGTGGATTTATTCCACTAAAATATTTTGGCATATTAATGATCATTTATGGAGCATTTTATGCGTGTAAAGAAAATAATTTAAAACGTTTATTATGTTATTTAGCAATAGCTCAACTTGGAGTTATCGTGATCATGATTGCCACTAGCAATACCCAACCACTAGCGCTAACATATTATATTGCAAATCACATCATTTATAATGCTGTATTTGCGATATTGATTGCAATTCTTGCTGATAATACCAATATTGTTTATTGTTCTGAGTTAAAACGGATCAAGAACTATCTATGGATTATTACTACAAATATCGTCATGTTAATGGTATTCAATTTTCCTTTGAGTTCCAGCTTTATCTTGAAATTGACCTTATCAACAACAATCACAGAAAATTTAACTGCTTATACGTTAATAATGTTTAATCTAATATTATTTATCGCTATACCAATAAGAGAATATTTTTATAGTAAAGAGATTTTGTCGATCAAGATTAGTAATTTACAGGTTCTTAGTATCATCATCCCTACACTAACAATGCTCTTTATTAACTTTCAGCTTATTAAAACTTATTTTTCAACTGCCTCATCAATCACAAGCGACATTATCAAACAAACTATGATAGTTTTAGCAGGGATAATCTCAACTCTGCTCCTAAAAACTTCACGTAATCCAATTAAGTTCACAAAGTTAAATCTATTAAAAAAAATGTTGAGCCACATAAAAAAACGCTATAGCAAATACCAGAACCAAAATGATACACTTAATGATCTCAGCCTTTTATGGTTTATCACTGGCTATTGCAGGAAATCATATACTATCCATAACCAACAACTAGCAATTGCTATAGTTTTCTGTTTACTTATTAGTATGATTATAATATTTAATATTACCTAAAAAATGCCCTACTTAATAATTTTTATTTGTATGATCATGCTACAAAGCTGTCAACAAAAGGAAAACACTATGATCCCACCGCAAACAGAAAAAATAGTTCATAGCTTCACTATTCATAATCAAACAATCAATGATGAATATGAATGGTTGCGTGATAAAAATTGGCCGATGGTTGAAGATCCCAAGATATTACAGCATCTTACTAATGAGAATAACTATTTTGAGCAGTTCTTTGCAGATACTAAGTCGCAAAAAGAACAAATTTTTGAAGAATTAAAAGCCAGAATCAAACTTGATGATCAATCTCCTTATATAAAGCGTGATAATTATTACTATTATACCAGAACTGAAGCTGATAAGGAATATCCTATTTATTGTCGCAAAATAGGCAACATGGAAGCAACAGAAGAAGTGCTGCTGGATGTTAACAAACTTGCAGCAAATAAGAAATTTACCAAAATTTCTGCTCTTTCTATTTCTCCTGACCACAAATTAATGGCCTATGCTGCAGATTTTAGTGGTGATGAACGTTACACTATCTATGTATATGATCTTATCAATAAAAAATATTTAGCTGATGAAATCAATAATACTCTTGGTGACATTGTTTGGCATGAGCATATACCAGGATTTTTCTATACTCCAACAAATGAAAACTGGCGCTGTGATACTGTAATGTTTCATATGCTAGGTGATAAGCAAACTGATAAGATAATATTGCATGAACCAAATAGCCTATACAATGTTAATGTAGGAAAATCAGCTAGTCGACAATATATTGTAATCGATGTTGGAGGACATGATAGTAATGAGGCTTATGTACTACTAATGTCAGATCAAAATTTCACACCTATGCTAGTTAAAGCACGTCAGGATGGCATATTCTATGATCTAGAGCATCATGGTAATTATTTTTATATTAAAACCAATGAGCAAGCAAAAAAATTTCGGATTGCCCGAATAGCCATTGATGATTTTACAAATAACAACTGGGAAGATTATATCACTGAAGAGCAAGAGCAATATCTAACAGATTTTGATATTACTCAAAATTATCTAATTTTAAATTATAGCATACTAGGACTGCCATTAATTAAGATCCAAGACCTTAATACATTACAGCTGAAAACCATTCATTTTCCTGACCAAGCATATACAGCAACTGCTGGTTCTACTAATTTTGATGAAGATGATCTCAGAGTTACCTATTCTTCTTTAGCAAGACCAAATACTACTTATAAATATGATTTTCTTCAAGATTCGTTATCAATATTAAAAGTACAGGAAATTCCTAGTGGCTTTAACCCTGATGAATATACAGTAGAGAGAATTTTTGCTGATACCGACAATGTTAAAGTCCCAATTACCTTATTCTATAAAAAATCTTTATTCAAGAAAGATGGCTCTAATCCACTATATCTATATGGTTACGGTTCATATGGATATAGTGTACCGTTAGTATTTCGTAATGCTGCCGTATCAATGGTTAATCGTGGTTTTGTATTTGCTATTGCTCATATTCGAGGTGGAGATGAACTTGGACATGACTGGTATGAAGCAGCAAAATTCCTTAATAAAACTAGAACTTTTAATGACTTTATTGCTTCCACTAAGAAATTAATTGCAGAAAAATATACTAGCATGGGTAATATTGCAATTTGTGGTGGCAGTGCTGGCGGATTATTAATT
Organism: Candidatus Trichorickettsia mobilis; assembly: GCF_034366785.1. Classification (NCBI taxonomy): domain Bacteria; kingdom Pseudomonadati; phylum Pseudomonadota; class Alphaproteobacteria; order Rickettsiales; family Rickettsiaceae; genus Candidatus Trichorickettsia; species Candidatus Trichorickettsia mobilis. Next base: position 1,344,828 of record NZ_CP112932.1, on the reverse strand, counting down.
GGCGCAGTATTAAATCAGGCTCCGGAATTATTCAAAGCAGCAATCGCTCACGTACCATTTGTCGACGTCCTAAATACTATGCTTGATGAGAGTCTACCACTAACTCCTGGCGAATTCAAAGAATGGGGTAACCCAAAAGAGTTAGAGTATTTCAATTATATAAAATCATATTCTCCATATGATAATATTAAGGCTCAAAATTATCCGACTATTATGGTAACTGCTGGCTTATCTGACCCAAGAGTTGGTTATTGGGAAGCAGCAAAATGGGTGGCAAGACTCAGAGCAACCAAAACTGATGATAATCTGATAGTGTTAAAGACTAATATGGAAGCAGGACATGTCGGAGCCTCAGGACGTTTTGATTATTTAAAAGAAACCGCTGATGATTTAGTATTTATGTTTAAGGTTTTTAAGAAGAATTAACAAAAATACAACGCAATTATTTTAAGAGAAAATATGAAAGTAAAAAATAAAATTGATTCTACTGAACTAATAAATGCTACAATTGCAGGTAGTCTTAAAAAAGTAGAAAAACTTATACCAACATGTGATGTAAATGAACCAAATAGCCTTGGTAATACACCATTAATGCTAGCTCGTAATCCAGAAATAATTAAGGCTTTAATTAGTGCAGGCGCTCGTATAAATGACCGTAATCATGACAATAATACAGCTTTAATACTTGCTGTTCAAAACAATCTACAATCAAAGGTGCAGTTATTGCTGGGTTATTCTCAGACTGACATATATGTTCGTAATAATGATGGTAATGTAGCTTTAACTTACGCTAAAGAAGGCTCAGTAATACAAAAAATATTAATAGATGAATCACATAAGCAAGCTGCAAAAATTACCTCTAAAAACTATCTTGCTAAACCTCTAATTAATGATGATAGTGATCTAATAATTCCAGCTTTTTTATCTAATTTAGTTGATGAACAATTAGCATTAGCAGCAATACCAAAAAATAATGCAATACCTAGTACATCTATAGTCAACACCCAAATAAATTCAATCATTATAGGCTTACAAAACAACGTTAGTGGAGATACTGCTGCACTAATATTTGCTAGAGAAGATAAGTTAGATATAAACATAATTCGAGTACTTATAAAAGCAAATAAAGATTTATTAAATATACAAAATGATGAAGGTAGCACTGTATTAATAGAAGCTATAATAGATGGTAAACTAGAAACAGTTGAATTATTAATGGAACTACGAAATGAAGGAATAGAGATTAATCTGGATTTACAAGATGCTGATGGTAATACAGCCTTACATTATGCTTCTCAAAACCACGAACTAGAAATTGCTGAATGCTTGATGATAAATGGAGCTAATCCAAACCTAAGAAACAATCAAAATCAAACACCATTTGATTTAGCTATTAATGAAGAGAATATGCTTAGTATATTAGGAGATAATCAAATACAAATGGATATATCATAATAATATTTATTGAATGCTCTAGAGTTTGTCAGAAATTTTGCTATTTTGCAGACAAAAAACATATAAATAAGCCAATTAAAATTGTGAGTGTTGTAAGTTAAAATTTTATGCGCAATAGACTTCTCTCAGAAATAGTTGAGAGGTTTTAGGCGAAAAACAGTCGAGAACCACAGCGTACATAGAGTTTGTTTCGGACTGAAGATAAGTTTCAACAACAAAATCACCAGCCCAAACGAAGTTTTTGAAAGAAGTCTAATAAAAGTAACAAAACTTAAAAATTAACTCTAACTTTTAAAGAACCTTGATGCCCTACATATTTCTTTGCCAAATTAGCATCATAACCAAAACCATATTCCATCATTCGATATTTTATAGTTAAGCTTGTACCAAGGTTGATAAAGGTTTTTTCAGTTTTAGAAGCTTTTGTCGGCATTGGTGCCAATGCACCATTTAGTCTTGCTTCAACCTTTGGTGCTTTACCTTTAAAATCATAATTGACAAAACCATGCACCTCCGGCATTAATAACACCTCTTTTACCTGAGACTGAAATGAAACCCTTCCACCAATAATTCCTTCAATTTTATCAATTGATTTTTTACTAACATTCATATTTCTACGAGTTGTTCCAGTTTCAGTATAACCACTATCATTAAATTTAGCATACCTCAAACCCAACATCGGGGTAAGCACAGTATATGTATCTGGCAGCATGTATCTATAACCACCTAATACTTCTCCGCTATATGAAGTTGAGTTATATTTTCCGATTGCAGTCTGGTCTAAAGTCAGGTTTATTATACGCTTTTCATAATTACGTACTCTGCTTGAACCAAATGAAACAATACCTTGAACAAAGAAGTTACTTGGCAATTGCTGTGCCCCATATATAGAAAACAATGTGCTTTCAACTTTTGTAGTATCACCTAATTTTTGATTTTTATGATCAAGCTTGGTACTAATAGCAGTGAAAGCCAATCCCAAAGTTAAATTATCATTAGCTAAACAATCGAAGCCAATAGTGCCACCACCAGCCTTACTTTTATACCCAGGAGTGCTACCTTTTTTCTTTTGAGTAGATTGAGCATAAAATGGAGTACCCCAGATACCATAACGATCAGCTTGCAACTCATCACCAGCAGCGACACCTAAACCTTCAGAAACTTTCAAGTTATTCCCTGCTCCTACCGACACATTATCCATTCTAACGCCGATTGCACTTTGCGCAGCTTGCACTACTCCAGTAGTTACTGTTGCTACAGCTGCAGTAGGCGCTACTACACTTAATCTATTTCCTGCATCTTGTTGACGCTCTGGATCAGTTCTAGCTAACTTGCCTAACTCATTAACTACATCACTAGCATCACTATTGTCATGGACGTTAATACCAGCAAAAGCCGTTACTATTCCAGGATTACTTGCTCCAAAATCTTTCTCTAATCCTTCTTTTATCTTGTTCACTGCTGTTAGATTACCACTAGCATCAACTGTATAGCCAACATAAGCATTTGTTTTATTATTGAACTCAGCTATTTTCATGGCATTAGCTATTGCTTCCTGATTAAGATCTTCTGATTTAGGATTCAGATCTGGCTTAGGTTCATTATTATCATCATTGTCTCTTTCGTCTTCACCACCACCACCAGCATGGTTTGATAACATACGAGTAGCAGCATTATAAGCCCAAGCTGGTTTTGGTATAGCTAAGTCATTGTTGTTTAACGCAGGCACTACTCCTGCTGGTGGTGTAATTGTACCGGCATTGACAATTTTTAGAAGTGAGTAGGATTGACCGATATCAGCTATATTTGAAGTACCACCCACATTAATTGTAATTGCTTTTGTCCCAGCAAGATTTAGATTAGCCGCTCCACCACCGCCATCAATTACTATATGACCAACTCCTACACCCTGATCTATGTCAGTATTAATTACTATGTTACCAGAGAAAGTTGCTATACCATTCTGATATGTTAAGGCGTTCTTACCTAAGGTAATAGTGACGTCACCACCAGTATTGCCAATATTACCACGCACTATAGTGCTCTTATTCACTGTAATAATACTATTAGTTCCTTGATCAATTCCGGCTGTAAAATCAACATTTCCGCCATCTAAAGTTAATGCTTTAGCATAAACCTTTGTATTAATTATAGTATCTCCAAGACCTTTAACAACTAATTCTTTAAATCTATTGCCAGCAGCTTGGCCAATTGTCGTGCCACCTACCGAGTCAATAATTAACTGTTTACCTGCTTGCTTGGACATAAGCAGCACTATTCCCTTATTGTCTGCTCCGCCTACTAAGTTACCATGTAACGTAATAGTTCTATTTGCCCCAGCATTATCGTGACCAAGAATTAACTGCGAGTCAGCATGACCAAAATTAATTGCTGTACCATTAAGTAAAGCAGAATTACCTTCAGTGACATCCAGAATTAACTTACTAGCTCCACCAGCTTCACCAATATTAGTTACTCCAGCAGCAGTAGTACTTTTATCCCAGAGTGTTGCTCCTGCTTTTATATTTAATACATCAATGTTAGCAAGATTAACTGCATTAGCTCCACCAACAATAGTTACTAATTCATCAGCAGCACCACTACTGGTCACTCTCAATTCTTTTAACTTATTGATAGCAGTACCTAAAGTTTTACCAGCAACACCACCAGTAATTACTAACTGACTACCAGCACCGTGCGTATGCAATTCTATTATTCCTTTATTTGCTCCTGGATTCACATGATTTTGTACAGTAACTGTTTGTATGGCACCAGCTGTACTTTGTAATCTCAGTATAGAATCAGCATGATCAAATACTGTATTAACACCGGCGGGATTAAGTTCAAAATTTACATTTCCACCACGTATTAATGTACCAGAGCCAGCTAGCTCACCAATAGTAATGGTGGTGGCTCTAACTGTAGCGTTAGGTAAAGTTGTTATAGCTCCACTCTTCACATTAATCGCAGTTAATAGACTCGTTGCTCCTATTGTTCCTGTCACTCCACCAGCTGCTCCGAAATTCAACGTTCCAGCAGGAACACCAGCGGTAGAATCCACTGTTCCATGAATTAATCCAGTAGTATTCAATACGCCATCAGCTGCAAAATTTACACTTCTTCCAACAGTTGCAACATTAACTATTGCCGCACCATTGCTAACAACTACATCCCGACCCACTCTTCTTATCGTCGTTGTACCACCATTTGCAAGTAAATCAGCACCAGCATCTGTAATGTCATTCATTATCAAGTTACCAGCTGTAACTGTAACATCACCCAATACTCCAGCTCCTGTTGTATTATTCATGGTTAAGTTACCAGCTGTAAGCGTAACTGCGTTAGCTGCATTATGAAGTGTGTTGATACCACCATTTGTGGTATTGATTGTTACCGTACCAGTAACATCAGCTCCTGCTCCTCCTGTATATAAAGCAGCAGTTCCACCAGCACCTACAGATAGATTTCCACCTATCGTTCCAGCTTGAACTACTGTACCTGCTCCTGTAATGGTTACGTCACGGGCTACGTTATTTAATGCCGTAATCGCTCCATTGGTTATGATAACATCATTAGTCACATCATGAGCTACTGCTGTACCGC
>NZ_CP112932.1:1052500-1337838 GCF_034366785.1 Candidatus Trichorickettsia mobilis | reverse complement strand
TCCACCAGCTCCTACAGATAGATTTCCACCTATCGTTCCAGCTTGAACTACTGTACCTGCTCCTGTAATGGTTACGTGACGAGTTACGTTATTTAATGCCGTAATCGCTCCATTGGTTATGATAACATCATTAGCCACGTCATGTGCTGCTGCTGTACCGCCGTTAACCTTAAGATCATGACCTGCATCATTCATCGTCAATGCGCCACCATTTACAGTAACATCATCGGCAGGATCAGTAATATCTTGTATAGTTATTGATCCTGCATTAAGAACAAGGTTCATGTCAAGGTCATTACCACCACCATAAACTACAACGTGCCCCACTGTAAAAGTTTGATGAGCATTACCGTTAATATCAATAGCTTTAGCAGATAAATTTACATTCGCATCTGTAACAAGATCATGAGGTCCATTTAATTGAATATCATCAACTCCATCGTTAAAATTGCCAGTTAAACCTATTACGGCACCCACTCCAGGAGCAAGATGCGCAGGATTAAGATTGGTTTGCAGAGTAGCACCCAACGCTGTGCTATTTACACCACCAGCGATTACTGCAATCGCTGAGGTGGTAGTTAGTAAGTTTTTAAGAAATTTTGGTTTCTTTTCCATAATTCTTTTCCTATTTAATGTTTAGAATTTAATGGATCCAATATATTTTGGATACCCTATGAGGGTAGTAGTTACATTTAAATTTGATAAAAATAGTATATTGAACATTTTGTATTTATCAAGATAAACCTTAAAGAATTTTAACAAAGGTTAAGAATCTAAGAAAAATAGTATCTAGAACTTGCTAAACTACTACCTCAAAAGTTAATCTAAGCAACAAAACTCATTAATACCAGATATTTCGTCTAAAATAACAATTTTATTAATTGTCAGAAAACTAAGATAATATATAAGATAAACATAAGATAATACAATGAGAATCGACATTGAAAAATTTCTCAGTGCATGCTGCTGTTCCAATGCGTAATATAGGTCCTGTTAAAATAATAGGACCTGTATTACAAGAAGAGATTCTGGTACCATTAGCTACTTTTGAAACACCTTTATGGCCTTCAACCAATAGAGGAGCTACTATTTCCAGATTAACCGCCGGCATTAGATCGATCGTAATAGCAGACAAAATGACTCGTTCTGTTTTAGTAGAAGGGCCTAATAGCCAGTATATTTTAGATGTAGTAACTACGTTGGAGTCTCATAGACAAGAATTGGCGCAAGTAGTTTCTGCCACTAGTGCTTTTGCCAAACTACAGGATTGGCATGTACAAATAGCTGGCAATCTTCTATATATAAGATTTGAAATGACTACCGGTGACGCATCAGGGCACAATATGACTACTAAAGCATCCGATGCGTTACTTGAATGGATTCTAAAACATTATTCACAGTTACAATATGTTTCTATTAGTGGTAATTTTTGCACTGACAAGAAAGTGTCAGCAGTAAATGGTATTTTAGGACGCGGGAAATATGTAATTGCTGAGATTACAATACCACGTCCAATTTGTGAACGTTATTTAAAAACCACACCAGAAAAGATAGTAAATTTAAATATAAAAAAGAATCTTATTGGTAGTATATTAGCGGGGGGAGTTCGAAGTGCAAATGCTCATTTTGCCAATATGTTACTAGCTTTTTATTTAGCAACTGGTCAAGATGCCGCAAATATTATTGAAGGTTCGCAGGGCATTGTTCATACTGAAGTACGAGATCAAGAACTTTATTTCTCAGTAACATTGCCAAATGTGATTGTAGGCACAATTGGTAATGGCAAGGATTTACCATTTGCTAGAGAAAATCTAGCATTACTAGGTTGTTTAAATCAGAAAGAACCAGGACAAAATACCATAAGGCTCGCATGTATTGTTGGCGCTACAGTATTATGTGGTGAATTATCGCTTTTAGCAGCGCAAACTAATCAAGGAGAATTGATGCACAGCCACCTTCAGTTAGAACGGTCTAATTTATCGCAGGCAGAATAACTCTTATGCTTAAGGTTGGTATTGATGCTATAGAGTTTTATACTCCAAACTATTATTTGGATTTAAAACTATTAGCTGAAGCTCGTGCTATTGATGTTAATAAATTTCATATTGGCTTAGGCCAAGAAAAAATGGCTGTATCTCCTCCAGATGAAGATATAGTAACTATGGGAGCTGAGGCTGGCTCTAGAGTGCTAAAGCATGTAGATCCCACAGAGAAATCGACTTGTTACTTTTTGCTACTGAAAGCGGTATCGATCAGTCTAAAGCAGCTGGTATTTTTGTACATAACTTATTACAACTACCATCTCGTTGTAGAGTAGTAGAGCTTAAACAAGCTTGTTATAGCGCAACTGTTAGCTTACAAATGGCTTTGCCAATGCTATACAACAACCTAAGTCAAAGTAAAAAAATTCTGTTAATTGCTTCAGACATAGCTCGTTATGGCTTAAATAGTTCTGGTGAATCTTCTCAAGGTGCTGGAGCAGTTGCTATGATTCTCTCACAAAATCCTAGAATCCTGGCCATTGAACCAGAGAGCGGATTTCATACAGAAGATGTTCCTGATTTTTGGCGACCTAATTACAAAGATGAAGCAATAGTAGACGGTAAATATTCTTGTGAACTATATCTTAAATTATTACAAAAGACATGGAAACAATATACTGCCTTATCAGGACGAACTTATGAGCAACATGCTCGCTTTTGTTATCATGTTTCGGTTCCACGTTTGGTCGAGAAAGCACAGCAATCTTTATTGGCGCTTAATGCACTACCAGAGTTGTCTGTGAGTGAATTGAAAGAACAGCTTGAACCTTCGCTCCAATATGGGCGAGTTATCGGAAATTGTTACACTGCATCTTTGTATCTTAGTTTGATCTCCCTCTTGGATAATACGTCTTTTGACCTTAGTGAGCAGCGTATTGGATTTTACAGCTATGGTTCTGGTTGTGTTGCAGAATTTTTCAGCGGAATCATTCAAAAAGACTATCAAACTATGTTATATAAGGATGATCATCAAACAATGCTTATGCAGCGCAAACTAGTTTCCACGGAAGAATATGAAAATTTTTATAATTTTTCTTATCCACTTAATAATATTAGTATAACCATACCAAAATATAAAGGCGGGCGCTATCGATTAGCTGCAATAGATGAACATAAACGTATTTATAAAATATCAATATGAGAAAACAAATAGTGGCACGAGCACCAGCCAAGCTAATTTTATCAGGCGAACATGCTGTTGTTTACGGTAAACCTGCTCTAGCAATGGCAATTAATCGTTATACTGAAAGTACTATCATTTCAAGTTTATCACCAACTATTTTATTTAACTGTTTAAATTTAAATCACGTACAATCCTTGACTGTATGTGCATTAAAGGCATTAAAACAAAGAGTACAGGATAAATACAACGCATTTTTAGAAGATGGAAGCGGAATACGGGAGGTCATAAAAATGCCCTTTGAGTTATTACAGTATACTGTAATCCATTTATTAGAAACATTAGATATTTCTATTGCTAAAGGGTTAAAAATACGAGCTTCTTCTGATATTCCTATAGGCTGCGGAATGGGATCATCTGCTGCTTTAATCATGAGTACACTATATGCGCTTGTATCTTTTTTTAAACTAGAAATCGACCATATTCATTTTCTTGCTTTAGGAAGAAAGCTTGAAAATTTACAACATGGATATTCAAGTGGGTTAGATATACATGTTGCAATGACTGGAGGTTGTGTAAAATTTGAAGAAGGGCGTATATCTAATAGGATAGCGCCTAATATCCCAATGGCAATTGTACAAACTGGAACTCCGAACACAACAACTGGTCAATGTGTAAGTTTTGTAGCTAATATCTTTAAAAATAGTTCTATTGATGAAGATTTTAAAGCAGTTACTGAAACATTTGATGAAGCACTAAATTATAATAACCTCGCTATGATACAAAATTCTATCAAACTTAATCATAGGTTATTAGCTAAAATTGGCGTAGTGCCACCAAGAATACAGGATTTTATAAACACTGTTGAAAAAAATGGCGGAGCAGCAAAAATCTGTGGGGCTGGTGCAATTGAAGGAGATAAAGCTGGTGTTGTACTAATTGTCTCAGAAAGAGATTTATCTTCTATAGCTAAAGACTATGGTTATGTTTTTGAGCAAGTCCAAGTAGAGCATAATGGTGCACATACATTATAAGACACTAGCTTATACTGCTTCAGCACCAGGAACACTTATGCTTCTTGGCGAGCATTCGGTGTTAGAAAATAAACGTGCTATAGTACTTGCTATTGATAAGCGGATAAACGTTACGTTAACTCCTCGCCAAGATATGGAAATTATTATTAATTCTGATGTTGGAAAATTAGAATGTAATCTTGATGATGTTGATAGATTAAAATCAACAAAATCATTTGAATTCGTGCTTACAGCAATCTCATTATTTAAAGATAAATTGATATCTGGATTTGAATTGTTAATAATTTCTAATTTTTCTAGTCAAGTTGGCTTAGGTTCTTCAGCAGCAATTACTGTCTCCACTTTGGCTGTCCTTCAACAATTTTCTGCAGCTTCTATAAACATAGATAAAAAACAAATAGTAGTTAATAGCCATGAGCAAACTCTTGATCATTTTTATTTATTTCAAATGGCAAAAACAGTAGTTAAAACTGTACAAGGAATTGCTTCTGGCGCTGATGTTGCTGCAAGTGTGCACGGTGGAATTATTCTATATCAACAAACTTCTCCGTATATTTTAAAACAAATACCGCATTTATTACCGCTCGTAGTCATATATTCCGGTTACAAAACTCCTACTCCAGAAGTAATCAAAAAAGTTAAAGCAACTCGACAAAAATATCCTAAAGTTTTCGCAGCACTTGATGAGGTAATGGATCAATCTGTCCTTGAAGCTCTTACTTTTATTGAACAGAAAGATTGGTTGCAGTTAGGAGCAATAATGAATATCCAACAAGGTGTTATGAATGCTTTTGGAGTTGGAACATCATTGCTAAATGAATTAGTGGATATTCTTAATGGCTTACCTGGAATTTATGGTGCTAAGATCTCTGGTTCAGGATTAGGGGATTGTGTGATTGGATTAGGTGAATATCCCTCTATTGCTTTTCCTAATCATGCAAATGTAGAACGTATTTTCTTAAGTGGTTCATTACAAGGCGTATGCTATGGATAAAGAAGCTATTATTGCACGTATTTTAAGTAATTGCTCTCAAAAACCTAAACACAGAGAAGGAATTGCTTTTGCACCAGCAAATATTGCTTTATGCAAATATTGGGGGAAAAGAAATACCGAACTTAATTTGCCAGTAACTTCAAGTTTATCAGTTTCTTTAGGAAATTTAGGAGCAAAAACAACGATTGAAATTGAAGATGGCTACGCCGACAGAATATTTGTCAACAAAGAAGAGATCAAGGCAGATTCTATTTTTGCAAAGAATTTATCGAATTTCTTAAATTTATTTCGTACTAAAGCTAAAATCTCGTTTCGAATTAAAACTACAGTCAATATTCCTATTGGAGCTGGACTTGCTTCATCGGCTTGCGGATTTGCAGCAATTGTTAATGCTTTAAATCAATTATATGAATGGCAATTACCTAGCAGTTCTTTATCCATCTTAGCAAGAATTGGTAGCGGAAGTGCTGCAAGGTCGTTGTGGCAAGGATTTGTTGAATGGCAAGCTGGAATACAAGAAGACGGTATGGATAGTTTTGCCATGCCACTGCCACAAATATGGCCTAGTTTAAGAATAGGACTATTGATTGTCAATACTGAACAAAAAGCAGTTAGTTCTAGAGAAGCTATGCAAAGAACGGTTTTAACTTCACCTTTTTATTCTGCTTGGCCTGATAAACAAGCTTTGGATCTTAATCGATTAAAACAAGCCCTTTATCTGCAATCTTTTGTAGAATTAGGAGAAATCTCTGAAGCGAATGCTTTAGCTATGCACGCATTAATGCTGACTGCTAATCCTTCAATTCTATATTCTGAGGCGGCAACAATTGCTGCTATCCATAAAATTTGGCATTATCGTAGACTTGGGTTATTACTATTTTTTACTCAAGATGCTGGACCAAATTTAAAGTTGCTCTTTCAAGAGCAAGATATGGATAATGTTGTTAAAATTTTTCCTAATTTACAGGTTGTAGCACCATTTGAAAATTCTTCACAAAACGATACAAGTTTCCTATCAAACGTACTCTAGCTCTTTAACTTAGCCAAAATTATAGATAAGAAAAGCAAGAAATTTGACAGATCCACACTCTCTAATTTTTGCTTGCTTATTTTGATTGTTTAGCTTTATTCTTCAAACTCCTGCATCTCACCATTAATATATAATTTATAAGCTAGCTGATAAAAACTGATTGCTTCTTGCACTAATGCTGGAAGATCTTCTATCTTATGTTTTTCATTAGCTATTAATTGATAGGTATTAGGCAAAGAATTTGGTGCCAAAATCACCAGATTATCATCTTTCATAAATCCTAGCAACTGGTATGTACTAATAAAAGCCCGATTTGGCGGTGCTTGTAATATATCTTGACCAAAAAACTTGGTTTTATAGCTATATCCAGGTAAGGCAAGACCCAACATAGTTGGTGCTATGTCAATCTGACTAGCTAAGTGATCAATTACTGTAGGTTGCAATATTTCGGGAGCATAGATTATCAATGGAATATGATATTTCTCAACTGGTAGATCAGTTTTACCAGCACTAGCAGCGCAATGATCTGCTACAATTACAAAAATAGTATTTGCAAACCATGGATGAGTTCTGGCCGCTTCAATAAACTTACCAATAGCATAATCCGTATATTTTACAGCAGCATTACGGCCACCACCAGAAGGTAAATCAATTCTCCCTGCAGGAAAAGTATAAGGACGATGATTAGAAGTAGTTAAAATTAAAGAAAAGAAAGGTTGGTTTAATGTATAATTCTGATCAGCAACGGCAAGCGCTTTAGATAAAATATCTTCGTCAGCTACCCCCCAAATATTGGAAAAACTTATCTCCTCAGCTTTTAAATTGCTACGATCAGTGATTTTGTAATTATTGCCGGTGAAGTAATTCTCTAAATTATCAAAATAGCTATAACCGCCAAAGACAAAATCTATGACATAGCCTTGTTCTTTAAATATACTACTAATATTAAATAAATGTTGGTTATTAGGCCGACGAATAATCGATGATCCTGGGGTTGGCGGTATTGATAAAGTAATAGCTTCTAAGCCTCTTACTGTTCTAGTACCCGTAGCATATATTTTAGTAAAAAATAGCCCAGCTTTTGCTAGCTCATCTAAATATGGTGTAATATTATTTTTATTGCCAAATGCAGTCATAAATTCAGCACTTAGGCTTTCAACTGTAATTAAGATGACATTATATTTCTGCTGTTTTGCTAAATTATGGCTTTTAAATACTGAAATTGGCTTATAGCCAACACTATTACTATATCGATCAATATTATTATTATTTAAAAACTCTTGACTATCTTGTCCAATTCTCGCTCGTACAACATTTAATGCTATATTATCATCAATGGTTGTATAAAATTTATTATAGTCCAAACTATTATTACGAAATGCCGAGAAAAGTTCATAATAACCATTACGAGCAAGCTCTATTGCGTATCTATTAGTGCTCAAACTAAATCTTAGACTATCATAAAAGTTAAAAGCAATAATTCCCAAAAACAGCAAACTTCCTGAGTAAATTAAATGCTTACTAATTTGAAAATTTATGCTTTGCTGTGATATATAATGTCGGGTAGTAAAAACAATAATAACCGTTACAGCCAGAAGACTACAAATAATTAACGGTAATGGCAAAGATTCTCTTACGGTGCCAATAATTTCATGAGTATAAATTAAATAATCAACTGCAATAAAATTAAATCGCGTTCCAAACTCATCCCAAAAAATCATTTCCGCAATAGCGTTAAGGAGTAAGATAGTGATCGCAAAAAAATGGGTGGCAATAGAAAATAAATAACGGCTACGAGTTGATAATTTGTAAAATAAAACAGATAGAACCAAAATTGGCGGTAAAAAATAGCAAATGGGAATTAGATCATTGATTAGACCAATAAAAAGTATGGTTGGTAGTTCGATTAGTTGAACTTGATTATTTAGTAATCCATAAACAGTTAAAATAATCCTGGTTATTAACTGAATAATCAAGTAAGTCCTAACTAAGGTTAGGTTAAACAACCCTTTAAACAATGATTGTAACTGAATCATGCCAACACTTTGGAGTCAATATTCCTATAACATAGAGCTTCAGCAATATGATGCTTATACACTCTATTTGCACCCTCAAGATCAGCAATGGTTCTAGCTACTCTAAGTACGCGATTATGTGCTCGCATTGACAGTCGAAATTTTACAGTTGCCTGTTTTAATAATTCCAAACCATCATCAACCGGCAATGCATAATCGATTAGCAATTGCCCATCCAAATTATTATTAGTTTGGATATTATAACCATCATATCTTTGTGACTGAATATTTCTGGCAGCAAGAACCCGATTGGCAATATGTGCAGAGCTTTCTTCCTGATCATTTTCTAGATTCTCATAATGATAGACATTGCTAGCTGCAACCTCAATATGTAGATCAAATCTATCCATAATCGGTCCAGAAATCCTCATCTGATAATCATTTGCACATTTTGGTGCTTTTGCACATTCTTTGTGACTATCACCAATATAGCCACATTTACAGGGATTCATTGCTGCAATTAATTGAAAATTAGCCGGATATTTTATATGAGCATTGGCTCTGGAGATTAATACTTCACCGGTTTCAATCGGCTGCCGCAAAGATTCAATAACATTAGAGGGAAATTCCGGTAATTCATCTAAAAATAATACACCATTATGAGCTAATGAAATTTCACCGGGGCGTACTTTCTTACCAATACCACCACCAACCATTGCAGCCATAGAACAGGAATGATGCGGGGCGCGGAATGGGCGAGCTCTAGTCAATTTACCACCTTGAATTAGCCCTGCAATACTGGCAATAGTACTACACTCCAAAATTTCTTTGGCGCTCATATTTGGTAAAATACTGGGCAAACGTTGCGCCAACATCGATTTACCGGTACCAGGAGGTCCAAACATCAACATATTATGTCCACCAGCCGCTGCAATTTCAAGCGCTCTCTTGGCAATTTTTTGTCCTTTTATATCTTTAAGGTCTAAGTAATTTATTGGCGTATCATCAAATTCTGTTTTAGGCGATACTAATATTTGCGAACCTTTAAAATGATTAATTAACTCAAGCAAATTCTCCGGTGCCAGAATTTTTTCATTACCGGACCAAGCAGCTTCAACACCATTATATTTAGAGCAAATCAAACCTTTGTCTCTCATGGAAGCACCAATAGCAGCTGGTAACACACCATTAACCTGCAATATAGTGCCATCCAATGACAATTCCCCTAAAATCAAATATTCCATGATCTCTTCTGCTGGTAATATTTTCATAGAGCTAAGAATTGCACAGGCAATTGCTAGATCAAAATGACTACCTTCTTTAACTAGATCTGCCGGTGCTAAATTGACTAAAATCTTTTTTGCCGGAAGGGCAAGGCCAATAGAAGATAAAGCTGCTTTTACCCGTTCACGAGACTCTGCTATGGTTTTGTCAGCAAGGCCGACGATAGTAAAATTGGGAATTCCAGGCGCAATTTGTACTTGTACGTCTACGTCTATAATTTCGATACCATTAAAGGTTAAGCTTGCTACATGAACTATCATTAAATATATTACAAAATGAAACGTGCCAAATCAATATTCTTAACCCAGTTTGCTAATTGTTTGTCAATAAAATTATCATCAATAACAATATTCTTATCTTCAACCTCGCTAGCATTATAGCTAATATCTTCCAGTAACTTCTCTAAAATAGTATGTAATCTTCTAGCGCCGATATCTTCAACTTCAGCATTAAAACTTGTGGCATAGTCAGCTATTTTGATTATTGCTGCATCAGTAAATTGCAATTTTACTCCTTCAGTGCCCATTAAAGCCATATATTGTTTAATTAGACTGGCTTCAGGCTCAGTAAGAATTTTAACCAAATCGTCTTTAGTTAAAGGGTTTAATTCTACTCTAATTGGCAATCGCCCTTGTAACTCAGGCAATAGATCAGATGGTTTTGATAAATGAAAAGCGCCGGAAGCAATAAATAATATATGATCAGTTGCTATCGTTCCATATTTGGTACTAACATTAGTACCTTCAATTAATGGTAATAAATCTCTTTGTACTCCCTCACGACTGACTTCTCCGCCTTTTGCGTCATTACGCGAACTAATCTTATCGATTTCGTCAAGAAATACTATACCGTCATTTTCAACCAAGCTTAAAGCGGCTGCAGTGATTTTATCCTGATCAATTAATTTATCAGACTCTTCTGAGATGATTACCTCAATAGCTTCTCTGACAGTCATTTTTCGCAATTTAGTTTTACTACTACCACCGAAGGCCTTACCAAGCATATCACCAATATTTAAAACTCCCATGGCAGCTCCTGGCATACCTGGTATTTCAAAACTACCACCACCGATTGGCGCAGTATCCGCAACATTGATTTCTATTTCGGTATTATCCAATTCATTATTTAAAATTTTGTTACGAAATTTATCACGAGTTTCTTCGGTCGCTGACTTCCCTACTACTGCATCAAGGATTCTCTCAACCGCTTTATCTTCAGCTTTAGCTACTACTTCTTTCTTAGCATTAATTTTTTGAGTAGTTACCGCTACTTCAACCAAATCACGAATGATTGACTCCACATCCCGACCAACATAACCCACTTCAGTGAATTTTGTTGCTTCTACTTTAATGAAAGGTGCCCCTGCAAGTTTAGCAAGTCTTCTGGCTATCTCAGTTTTACCCACTCCTGTTGGACCAATCATTAAAATATTTTTCGGCACAATCTCTTGACGCATTGCCATGTCTACATACCGACGACGATAACGGTTTCTTAGAGCAATTGCTACAGCTTTTTTGGCATCAAACTGACCAACAATAAATCGATCCAGTTCAGCAACAATCTGAGCTGGCGTTAATCCCATTATATTTTTCTTGGAAATTTTATTCATACTACTTTCTCTAAAATAATATTATGATTAGAAAACACACAAATATCAGCAGCAATATGCATAGCTTTTAAAGCAATTTCTTCTGCAGTGAGATTATTCTCTATGGTCATTAAAGCTTTAGCAGCTGCTAGAGCATATAATCCGCCGGAACCGATTGCAGCTATATGATCTTCTGGCTCGACTACATCACCGTTACCGGTTAGTATCAAGATATTGTTTTTGTCGGCAACAATAAGCATTGCTTCCAAACGTCTTAAGTATTTATCAGTGCGCCAATCTTTTGCCAACTCTACTGCACTTCTAACTAGTTGATTTGAATGTTTTTCAAGTTTTGCCTCTAATCGTTCGAATAGCGTCAATGCATCAGCGGTAGAACCGGCAAAACCGGCAATAATATTTTTATTGGATAATGTTCGTAATTTTCTGGCAGTAGACTTTAATATAGTATTGCCAAATGATACCTGACCATCAGCAGCGATGACTACTTCATTGCCCTTACGTAAACACAATATGGTAGTGCCATGTAAAGCTATGTTATTTGACATAAAATTTGATTAATATAACTTAAGTTCAATAAAAAATAATTCGATATTAATCAAATAAACATTTCACGACTAAATTGCAAGTCTTATACTGAAGTTAATGTAAGAAAAATAACTTTTGATTGTTTGGATTAGTAGTGTGGCTTTGTTTGAATCAAATATCTAAGCCCAAGCATTACTTGAACTCAGATTAAAATAAAAGGTTAAGTAATATATTGCTATCGTTAAAAGTTACTTTTGCCACCATATTAACAACCTATTATTAATTAATTATTATTTGTATAAATTTTAGATCGATCTAAAATTACTAATTATCACTTGATAATTTATTTGTCAATGATCATATATTAAATAATGTTAAACATTTATTTGCAATTGATTTAGGAGTTAGTCATGAACATTGAAAAATTTACAGCTCATGCAAAGTCTATACTTAGCAAGACACAAAATACAGCAGCTGCTAATGATCATCAACAGGTTTTACCATTACATTTATTATATGCATTATTAAATGAAGAGACTGGTATTATTAATAACCTGACTAACTTGGTTGGTATTGATCTTAATCAGCTCAATCAAAATGTCGATATTGAATTGCATAAAATTCCTAAAGTACAAGTGACCGGCGGTGGGCAACTTTATTCTTCCTCAGAGTTATTAAAAATATTAGATAAATCTATTACTCTTGCTAAAAATAATAATGATAGTTTCGTAACTATTGAACGTCTATTTGAAGCTTTGTCATTTGATAATACTATAGCCGGCAAAATTTTGCAGCAAGCTGGTGGAGAATCAAAGAAAATAGCTAGTGCCATTACGGGTTTTAGAAAAGGACGAGTAGCAGATAGTGAAAGTGCGGAAAGTACCTATGAGGCGCTAAAAAAATACGGCCGAGATGTTACTGAGAAAGCAGCACAAGGCAAACTTGACCCGGTTATCGGTCGCGATGAAGAAATCAGACGAGCTATCCAGGTATTATCACGTCGTACCAAGAATAATCCGGTATTAATTGGCGCTCCTGGAGTTGGCAAGACTGCAATCATCGAAGGTCTAGCCACTAGAATTTTTAATAAAGACGTACCTGATAGTTTAAGTGATTGTCGCATTATTGAGCTTGATATGGGAGCGTTGATTGCCGGAGCAAAATATCGTGGTGAATTTGAAGAAAGATTAAAAGCAGTATTAAATGAAATTAAGAATGCCAGTGGTGAGATCATATTATTTATTGATGAACTACATTTGTTAGTAGGAGCTGGTAAAACTGAGGGAGCTATGGATGCTTCAAACTTACTAAAGCCGATGTTAGCCCGCGGTGAGTTGCATTGTATTGGTGCTACTACTTTAGACGAGTACCGGAAATATATTGAAAAAGATGCTGCACTTGCTAGGCGTTTTCAACCGGTATATGTCAGTGAACCGACAGTAGCCGATACTATTTCAATTTTACGTGGACTCAAAGAGCGCTATGAACTACATCATGGTATTAGAATTTCTGATAATGCGATAATTGCTGCCGCTACCCTATCTAATCGCTATATTACTGATCGTTATCTCCCGGATAAAGCAATCGATTTACTGGATGAAGCAGCAAGCCGCTTAAAAATTGAAGTATCTAGCAAACCTGAAGAGCTTGATGAACTTGATCGCCGGATTATTCAAATCAAAATTGAACTTGCTGCACTTAAAAAAGAAGCTGACGAACATTCACAGAAAAAAGTTACTGAATTAATCAAAACTTTAGATGAGCTAGAAGCTAAATCACTGGATATGACTGCTAAATGGAAAGCTGAAAAATCAACCATGCAAATTAGTCAAAAAATTAAAGAAGATTTGGAACGCGCCCGCCATGAACTCGAGCGAGCAGAACGCAATGCTGACCTTGCTGTCGCCAGTGAATTAAAATATGGCACCATTCCGGAATTAACTAAAAAGCTACAACAAGCAGAAGCAACAGTCGGCAATAAACTATTAAGAGAAGCTGTATCAGAGAGTGATATTGCAATTATTGTTTCCAAAATTACCGGCATCCCGATTGATAAAATGCTATCAAGTGAGCGTGATAAATTGCTACAAATGGAAGAACAATTACGTAAGTCGGTAATTGGACAAGATGAAGCAATAACAGCAATTAGTGATGCTATACGCCGCTCACGCGCCGGTATACAAGATATTAATCGCCCTTTAGGTTCGTTTTTATTTCTTGGCCCTACCGGCGTTGGTAAAACTGAATTAAGTAAAGCTTTAGCTGAATTTTTGTTTGATGATCGTCATGCCAGTCTTAGAATTGATATGTCCGAATATATGGAAAAGCATGCAGTTTCACGTTTAATTGGCGCCCCACCGGGATATGTTGGTTATGAACAAGGAGGAATATTAACTGAAGCAGTGCGCAGACGTCCTTATCAGGTAATTTTATTTGACGAAATTGAAAAAGCGCATCCAGATATTTTTAATGTCATGTTGCAAATATTAGATGAAGGCAGGTTAACTGATAGCCAAGGAGTTACTGTTGATTTTAAAAATACTATTATTATTTTGACTTCCAACTTGGGAGCAGAGATTTTAATTAATCAACCAGAGAACGAAGATACTAGTAAAGTTAAAGACCAGGTAATGGCTTATGTAAGCGCAGCATTTAGACCGGAATTTTTAAACAGATTAGATGAAATTATTTTATTCCATCGGTTAAGTCGGAGCCATATCCATGATATTGTAAAAATTCAGCTAGATGATTTGTGTAATAATTTGCTGCAACAGCATATTAAATTGGAATTTGATGAATCAGTAATAAATTGGCTGGCCACAAAGGGCTATGAACCAATGTTTGGCGCAAGACCTTTAAAAAGAGTGATTCAAAGGGAGCTACAGAATAATCTGGCAAAATTGCTATTAGCTGGTAAAGTAAGTAGTAATAACGTTATAAAAATAACGGTAGAGGATGGTGTTTTAGTGATTACTCCACAATAGCTCGACAATTGCTTCGATAATGCTCTCGCAATGGCGACTTGTAGACATAAGTTGTCATTGCGAGGGCGTTGTCGAAGCAATCCAGTTTAAATAAACTTTGCAAATTGATAAAATATGCAGCAATATGAACAATATGTTAGCCAATATAATGATTTTATTGACAAAAATAGAATCGGCAATCAGTTCATATTACAAGCTACTGCCATTGAATATTCCAGTAAGAATTTTCGAATTTTAAAGTATCAAGCTGATCAAACTGTTAGAAACCGAGTAATTTTAATTGTACCTTCGATTTTCAATTCTCCAGAAATTTTATTTTTAGGAAAAACCGGCGGTTTAGTAAATAAGTTACAACATTTAGGAACAGTATACTTAATTCATTGGCAGTCCATTACCGATGCCAATTATTCACTCGATGATTATGTCTTGGAATTAGCAAATGCTCTGGATATATTAAATAACAATACAAAGGAATTGATAAACTTAATAGGCCACTGCATAGGTGGAAATTTATCAATAGCTGCAACCGTAATTAAACCGGAACTAGTCAAAACCTTAACTTTACTTACTACTCCCTGGAATTTCACTCATTTTAGTGCCAATTATCAAATTCAACAATATCTTGATTTAGACAAGAATATCCAGTTATTGCCAGTAATTCCTAAAATATATACCAAAATTTTATTCTTTTTTTTAGCACCAGAATATTTCAACACTAAAATTGTCAGATATTTTGACTTAGATTTAGAAGAAGATCGGCAATTATTTTTTAAAATTGAACATTGGTTAATGTCAGGCTATGACTTACCGGCAGCAACTTATTTTCAGATTACCAAAGAGCTAGTGACAGCAAATATACCGGCTTGCACTGATTGGCAGATAAATAATAATATTATCGATCCATCCACAATCAATATTCCAGTAAGCTTAATAATAGCACGAACAGATAAAATTGCACCAATGTCATCTATTTTGACTTTGCATAAAAAGTTAAACCGTTCTACAATAATACAAGTTGAAGGTGGGCATATTAGTTATTTACTCAAAAACGCTCACGGAAAATTTTTCCAGATGTATAAATCATGGTTTGAGGAACAGCAATAGACTTCCTTTTGAGGAACAGCAATAGACTTCCTTCCAAACTCTCTGGTAGTGAGGAAGTTTTAAGAGAAATTATGGACAAGCACCGCAGCGTACTACTTGTACGTGAGGAGCACAGGCAAATTTTGACAACAAAATTACCACTACCAGAGAATTTGGAGGAAAGTCTAATGAATAATCAAGCAGTATATATTACCCATGCAAAAAGAACCGCCGTTGGTTCTTTATTATCAAGCTTAAAAAATTTAACTGCACCGGAACTTGGGTCAGCAGTGGTCAAATCAATATTGCGTTCAAGTGCCATAGTCCCTAACGCTATTGATGAAGTGATTATGGGTCAAGTACTAACTGGTGGCGCTGGTCAAAATCCGGCAAGGCAAACATCAATGCTTGCGGGCATCCCACAAGAAGTACCAGCTTTTACGGTAAACAAAGTATGTGGTTCTGGTTTAAAAACTGTATGTTTGGCAGCACAATCGATAGCTCTAGGTAATGGAGAGGTTATTCTTGCCGGTGGCCAAGAAAATATGTCACTTGGCTTTCATGGAGCTTACATTAGAGCCGGTACTAAACTAGGATCTATTAATATGATTGATTTAATGCAGTATGACGGATTAACAGATGTATTTTTCGGCAGTTTAATGGGCATTACCGCTGAAAATATTGCTAAAAAATTTAATATTACTAGGCAGATGCAAGATGAGTTTGCACTGTTATCGCATCAGAAAGCAGCGCAAGCACAAAAGTCTGGACATTTTCAAGATGAGATTGTACCAATAGAAATTAATGTAAAAAAACAAAATATAATATTTAATCATGATGAAGGTATAAGAGTTGATAGCAATATTGAAGCGCTAGCAAAGCTACGTCCGGCATTTGATCCAAATGGTACTGTCACAGCTGGTAATGCTTCAACTATTAATGATGGCGCAGCAGTAATGATGCTAGCTTCTGAAGCTGCCATCAAAAAACATAATCTAACTCCTTTAGTGCGAATAGTATCTTTTGCTGAGGCTGGGGTAGATCCTAGTATCATGGGTACCGGCCCCGTTCCGGCAGCAAAAAAAGCTTTAGCAAAAGCCGGTTGGCACGTTAATGATCTCGATTTAATTGAATGCAATGAAGCTTTTGCCGCTCAAGCAATTTATGTTAATCAACAACTAGAATGGGATTTAAATAAAGTTAACGTCAACGGCGGAGCAATAGCCCTTGGTCATCCTATTGGTGCCAGTGGAGCAAGAGTGCTAGTGACATTAATCAATGGCATGATTGCTCGTCAAGCTAAAAAAGGACTGGCAACACTTTGTATCGGCGGTGGAATGGGAATAGCCATGTGTGTTAGCAGATGAAATCCACGAACAAATCATGACTATTCACGATATAAAATACAACCTTGCTGCTGCTTATCGTATTCTATCAATGCTACAGCTTGATGATCATACTTATACACATTTGTCGGCAAGACCCGAAGGAGCAGATTTTTATTATATTTATCCATTTGGTTTACGTTTTGAAGAAGTAACAGTAGCTAATCTCTTAACAGTAAATCTTGATGGCACAGTAATTGATGGTTACGAAGAGCAATATAATAAAACAGGATATGTCATCCATGGCTGTATTTATCAGGCACGAACTGACATTAATGCTATTTTTCATATCCATACTCCAGTCCAGCTACCGTTGCAGTATCTGCAATAAAAGAAGGGCTATTACCTATCAGTCAATGGGCACTACATTTCTATAATAGAGTTTCGTATCATAACTATAATTCATTAGCCCTAGATCAACTGCAACATGGAGCTGATCTAGTACAAGATTTACAAAAAAATTACGTAATGTTTTTACGTAATCATGGTGTAATTACCTCAGGTCGCACTATTCATGAAACCATGTTTTACACTTATCATCTAGAACAAGCCTGTAAAACACAAAGCCTATTTAATGGCAATTATCAATCTTTAGTTTTACCATCAACAACAGTTTGTCAGCAAGCAGTGCAGGATTTATTGACCTTTGAGCAGAATTTAGGTTTTCGAGATTGGCAAGCATGGCTTAGGGTTTTGGATAAGCATGATATTCAGTTATAGTTGTCAATTTAGTGGAATTGTAAACGTCCACAAGTTTTAAAAAATCGTCATTGCGAGCGAACCTTTGGTTCGCGTGGCAATCCAGTCTTTATCAACCCTTTAGCTGATTTCTGGATTGCTTCGGGCTTTGCGCACTCCTAAGCCCAGACGGCATGAGCATGAGCACGGTACATCCACGTGCAATTTTAAAATCCGCGAACAGTCACGTAGAATTAGGTACTAGACGTAAGAGGCTGTCAGATCAGTAGATCTAAGTGGTAATTTTGCTCACTCAAAACGCAGGCGAAGCTCTGCAACAAACAAGAGACTGCTTGCGGTGCTCGCCTTCGTTTTTTCTAAAAATTCCTCTCTTATATCTACTGATCTGACAACCCCTAAGAGAAGTGAAGTCTATAAATTAATATATATATTATACTAGTTTAACTTGAAGGCCAAGAATTATTACCCCAAAATTTCGTGAGCTCTATTCCTCAAATAGATTTAGTGATTGGAGTTGAATTAGCATAATTTTTTATAGAAGTTTACTGAATTCATTTCACTTTATGACTGTTCTAGAAGCCGTCATTCTGAACCATGCCCTGAACTTGTTTCACGGGTTGTTTCGGGATCTTATGCAGTCCTGATGAGATTCCGAAACAACCCGTGAAACAAGTTCAAGGCATGGTTCGGGATGACAGTCGTTGCGATAAAAATTAGGTCACATATAAAACTAACCATTTAAATTAATCATTGTATTTATTAACGTTCTCGACAAACCTTTACTGTATCAGCTATACAGATGGTGAGTTTGTAACAAACTGCTTACACGATGTCATTCCTAGCAACGGCGGGAATCCAGCGTACATCTTAAGCATTTGAGGCTTTTATTCCTAGATTTCCCGCCGTTGCTGGGAATGACATCGAGTGCGTTAATAAGACTAGTGTATATATCATACATCTGCAGTTTGCCAGACCCCTAGATACTTAAGCATTATTAATATAATTATATAAATTTATATAATTATATTAATAATGCTTGACGAAAGCTAAAATAATATCTATAATTTAATAAATAGAATTAAATTGAGGGAAAAATGAAAAATGATATTGATAGTGGTAATCGTAGGTTAGTAAATTCTATACAACTACAAGATGATGCGGCTAATGGTTATCTCAATACCAATTATTATGAAGATGATACACATAATACAAATTATGGTTATAGTAATACTGCTCTTGCTGATTATATTACTAATCTTGTAAAAGATGAAACCTCTATACAAGCTAAAGTTAAACAGGTTAAACAGTTTCTAGAAAATGAGGAAAGTGATGGCTACCTATGCAATGAATATTTAAGTAATATAATTGACATATTTAGAATCGAATTTGGAACATGCTTTCGAGGGTTTAATCATAAGTTAATCTTACTAAAACCAAAAATTACTGAAATAAACGATAGTAGCCTGGAGACATGGGATAACATAACCACACTAGCTAAAAAACTTATAATTGTTGGAGCAGACATAGATTATAAGGTATATTTTACTAGCCCCCCTTTATTAGATAGTCTAACTTATATGTTCAAGTTATATAATGAATATAAACTTGGTGTACAAAAATTAGAAGAAATTTTTGCTTGTATTATTGCCAATGATCTATTCAAGCTTAATCCAAAAATTACAGAGCATTTAATGGATATAAAAGAATGCTTAGGAAAGGAGCAGTTTGCAGCTTTAAAAGAAGATGTTACTAGCGAGTTTATAAATATGATGCAGCAGTCTCATGAAACAGCTAAAAATATAGAACAATCTCTAAATTTTATAGAACAAATTAATCCAGAACTAATATCACCTCTAAGTGAGCTAAAAACAGTTAAAACCGATATAGGACATATGTTATTAGAGTGCTTAGGTTTAAGTATAGTAGATCCTGAAATATTAAAAGCAAACTATAACAAAGAAGGAGATCAGTTTGTTCTTAATAGCAAGAATAGCTTGAGTATGTTTAGCGAACAAGATCAAGCTCTACACATAAAAACGTTAGAATTTTATGAAAAATATCCTGCATGCATAGATCAACTGCTAGATATTGTCACTGGCAATCCAGAACTTAAGGAACAACTAATCGATAATTTACAACAAAATTCAGAATTACGCACAACATTTCAAGGTTATATTACTTTATCTCCAATAATAGCAGTACTGCTTCAAACTAACCTACAGGAAGTAATATTAGAAATAACAAAAATCTCAAGTTTAGAGGGAATTGCACATATAAATATTGGTGAGTATAATCCAGATGTGGCTTCATCTTTATTAGGAGAAGAACAAAAGGACGATCATTTAGAGTACTAACAATTGTGTAAAATATTATACTAACCAAAATGCTAGCAGAATCAATTGCCATGATTTTACAATTATTTCATGGCAATTATCAATCTTCAGTTTTACCATCAACAGCAGTTTGTTAGCAAGCAGCGCGGGGTTTATTGATCTTTGAGCAGAATTTATATTTTCGAGATTAGCAAGTATGGCTTAAGGTTTTGGACGAACTTAATCTTAAGTTATAACTCCTTGACTATAAATCGCCATAATTTATCCGTAGCTTTGTTAATACCAATTCGTTTTGTGGCGATAAATTGTTGGTTGGCAACAAGAGAAGTTGTATCATTATCTAAAACATACAATGCATCATTTGTAGTTATATCAATACCATTATGGGTTAAGCTAATTCCCAGAGTGCGGCAGATTTTTCCTGGACCATCCAATAACAAAGAAGATGGTGATAATAGCTTAAGACCACGAATTAAAACTGCACTTGGTTGCCCTAAAGGCTCGGTAACGATATTTAGACAGTGGTACATACCGTAAATCATGTACACATAACTTACTCCTGGAGATCCAAACATTATTCGAGCACGATTAGTCGGTCCCTTGAATGCATGCGAAGCCTCATCATCCATACCCCTATAAGCCTCAGTTTCAATAATAATTCCCTGATATTGTTGAAATACTAGTATCTTCCCAAGCAACTCCTGTGCCACCTCCACCACATGATTTTCAAAAAATCCTTGCTCAATCCTAACCATATTACCGAGTATACCACCAATCTGTGGTACCATCAGCTTTATCTGCTAATACTACTCCTTGCTGTAGCAATTGCATACGTATTTGATCGGCAAGTTGCCAGTTTTTATCTTTTTTGGCCTGAGTACGTTGATTAATCAAACTAATAATAGCTTCATCATTAATATCGTGTTTAAACCATGTAGTTGCTGATTTTTTCATCAAACCAATAAATCTTGCACAAGCCAGCAGTGATGAGGCGTTAAGCTTCTTCTCACTATCAGTAGTTGATAAATAAGTTAATTTTGCATAATCATTGATAATTTTAATAGCTAGAGGTGTATTCATATCATCTAGTAAACTGGCAATAAAGTCTAATGGTACCTCTGATAAAGAGTCACATGATACCCCTTCAACCGCTCGATACCAATAATTTAACATCTTGGTGGCGTTCGCAAGAGTATGATCATTAAAATCTAAGGGCTTATGATAATGTGCTCCGAGTAATGCTAAACGAATTGTATCTCCATCTACACCCTTAATAATTAAATCACGAACGGTAATAAAATTACCTAAAGATTTACTCATTTTCTCACCATTAACAGTAAGAAATCCATTATGTACCCAATAATTGGCAAAATTAGAACCAGGAAAGGCACATTTGCTTTGTGCAATTTCATTAGTATGATGTGGAAAAATTAAATCAGCACCACCACCATGAATATCAAAATTTTCACCAAGATACTTGTGACTCATCGCTGAACATTCAATATGCCACCCTGGCCGTCCACGTCCCCAAGGACTATCGAAATTAGCTGATATATCAGTACCGGCCATTGGTTTCCATAACACAAAATCTCCCGGATGTTTTTTGGATTCATCTGCAGCAACTCGTACATTATATATCATTTCATCAATAGTACGACCTGATAATTCGGTATAATCTATACTGCGAGTTATATCAAAATAAACATGATCATCCGTAATATAAGCTACTTCTAGAGCTATGAGCTTTTGAATAATCTCGATCATACAATCAATATGCTCAGTAGCTATAGGCTCAATGTTAGGACTTAAACATTGAAGATAAGCCATATCTTCATGGAAATCCTTAGTAGTTTGTTTAGTTAAAGCTTCGATGCTAATTTGTAACTCCATTGCACGATCGATGATTTTATCATCAACATCAGTGATATTACGTACATATACTACCTGCTCTTTGCCAAAAAGATGAATCAACATTCGATATAAAATATCATAGATAATTACTGATCTACCATTGCCAATATGCGGATGATCATATACTGTTGGTCCACACACATACATTTTAACCAAATTATTATTTATAGGGATAAATGCTTCTTTAGTTCGGGTTTTAGTGTTATTTAGAAATAGTTGCATTTTATTTTCAGATATATTTATATATTTAATTTTATATGTTTAAATATTTATGACATTATACTAGCGTTAAACCATAAGTTGATTATAATGATGGATTTTAAACTAAACAGAGAATCGACTGATTATCATGTAAACATTAGAATTATAACATTTGTTGTAACTTTAGTATTTTTAATCGTAATGTTTATATATTGTATCAGAATATATGCCAGTAAAAAGCAAAATATCATGTATGTGATTAGGACAGAAGCTGAACTTCTAGCCAATGTTTTTGCTACCGATTTAAATTATTCCTCATATTTTTTGAATATTGTAACACGTAAGTTGGGTAACTATTACATGAATTTACAATATATTCAAAGAGTATTACAAGATTATGGCGAATTGGCAAAATTCAATACTGTCTTTGGATGGCGTAAATATAGCTGGGTTGATGTTAATTTCCGCGAAGTTGTCACTAGTGCTCAAGGGATCATTGCTCATCCAAGAAGGTTGGATTTTATGCAAACAGTTACTAAGGAATTAAGCGATCAAGAACAAATAATGTTTTACATGAGTAAAACTACTTATAAAAATGACAGTCTTAAATTAATTGCAGGAACTAAAAACACAGAAAATAATAAATATGTTGGTTACATGATATTAAGCTATGATATAGCTACCATAATTCGTAGGTTAAATACTAGTAAGGAGAATCATACTAATTTTGTTATTTTAGATAATAAAAATACGGTGATAGTACAATCTCAACCAGTAATTCATAATATTATTAATAATAATGGAGTAATTTCAACTTATTTAAACGAAGTACTGGAGCGTATTGATTTTTTTAATAAAACAGAACAAGAAATAGCATATTTAGACGTACTTAGCGGAGTAAATTATTACATCAAAAAAATAAAAAACCTACCTTTTATCTTAATCGTAAACCTAGATGATGATGAAATAAAAAACAATATTTTAGATGATGTCATTAAAAAATTTCTTGAAGTATCCGTATTTGTCTCTATTTTTCTGTTGATTGTAATCTCAATTTATCGTCGTGAAACCTATTTAAGAGAAAAAGCAGAACAAGCAACTATTGCTGCAAATCTTGCTACTAAAGCTAAATCTGATTTTCTAGCTTTTACAGCTCATGAAATTCGCTCACCTCTAGGATTTATTACCACTGGGTCAGAAGCGATGATTAAACAATATTTTGGCCCATTATCAGATACATATTGTGATTATGCTAAAGGCATTCATCAAAGTGCAGAAGTAATATTAAAATTTATTACTGACATACTAGATGAGAATCAGATTATTGAAGGTAAGTTTCAAATCGTAAATGATATTACCAGTATTACCAAAATACTTGAAACAGCTATATATGTTAATCAAGCAAGGGCTGATAAGAAGAAAATAAAAATAAATCTTAATATTATGGATTCATTACCTAAATTGATCTGTGATAGCCGGCGTATGATACAAGTAATGAATAACTTACTAAGTAATGCCATAAAATATTCCAACGAAGAAACAATAATTACTGTAGATATTAAAGTTATCTCAAATGATTTGGTGCTTGATATTATCGATCAAGGCATAGGCATGACTGAAGAAGAGATAAAAATAGCTCTTAGTAATCACGGAATTATCTTAAAAAAGAATCATAATTTAATAGATTCATATGGTCTTGGTCTGCCCATAGTAAAAATGCTGCTCGATGCTCATGAAGCAATATTTTTAATCAAGAGTCAACCAAATGTTGGGACAAAGGTAACGATCATTTTTCCCAAATATAAACTAGTATATGATACTAAATGAAATCAGGAATTGGTATATCTTGTTCAAGCTTTGCATCAAGTTAAGGAAAAAGAGATATAGCAATGCCAGTTGAATTATGATAAGTCAAATATGCTACGTCTCGGCTGCGCGAAACAAAGTAATCACTGTTTACGCAGCCGAAACAATCTAGTAAATAGTCGTTTTACATTTTTTGGATTGCTTCGGCTGAAGCCTCGCAATGACAGCGGAAAGTAGAGAGCTGAACTCAGACGGTAGTTTGTGTCCAAACAAAATTGTTCATACGTCTCTTTTCATTAACTTGACGCATATATCATATACAGCGTACGCACTTCCCTAAACTTTTATAATAATTAGGTATGTATAAAACGAATTATTTAGAATCACTATCTAAATTACCACTCACATTATTATTAATTATTAGTATACTTTGCTGCAGTGGTTTTATTATACTTTATTCTGCTGCTGGAGGCAGTATATACCCATGGTCTCATAAGCAAATAATAAATTTTTGTTTATTTATGCCGTTTAGCATCTTAATAGCGATTCTTGATCTCAGGATAATCTTTAAATTTTCCTATCTATTCTATTTCTTGATTTTATTATTACTTATTGGCGTTGAAGTATTTGGTACTATTGCTATGGGTGCAAAACGTTGGATAGATTTTGGTTTTACCAGAGTGCAACCGTCAGAACCAGCAAAACTTGCAATTGTATTAATGCTAGCAAAATATTTTCATCAACTATCAATTATAGATCTTACAAAAATATCAAAATTATGTATAGCAGTGATTGGAGTAGTTATACCAGTCATATTAATTATTAAGCAGCCTGATCTAGGCACAGGAGTCATTACCTTAATTGTTGCTGGCTTCATGTTTTTTGCAGCGGGCGTAAGGCTATGGAAATTTATTGTTATTGGAGCCAGTATAATGTTAAGCTTACCAATAATTTGGCATTTAATGTATGATTATCAACGCAAACGAGTATTAGTGTTCTTTGACCCAGAAAAAGATCCTCTTAATGCTGGGTACAATATAATTCAATCAAAAATTGCTATTGGCTCAGGAGGAATCTTTGGTAAAGGATTGATGAATGGGACTCAGAGCCATTTAAGTTTTTTGCCAGAACATCAGACAGATTTTATTTTTGCTACCTTTGCTGAAGAATTTGGTTTTGCTGGCGGGATATGGTTATTAACACTATACTCATTAATAATATCAATTTGCCTGACTATTGTGGTTAATACTAAAAGTATCTTTGGCAAGCTGATAGTTGTTGGTGTAACCGCAATCTTTTTCAGTCACGTATTTATTAATATAGCAATGGTGATGGGAATGTTGCCTGCAGTGGGTGTACCATTGCCATTTATATCTTATGGTGGTACAATGATGGCTTCAATGTTAATAGGGTTTGGCTTAGTGATGAATGTACAGGTACACCGACACATAAATTTATAAAAGCATTAGCTAAAACTACCCAATCGGAGTTCGTTATTATGCATTGTTTACGACTATTATTAAACTTATAACTGTTTTGTAAGTAATGTACTCCATGTTCAAAAAATTGTTTAATATTTTTATTATATTATGTTTTATAATAAGTTTGTTTTTATTATTATTATTACCACTAGTACTATATCGCCTTGGTATTGAAAGTGAAATTTTTCCAGCATTAGAAATAATTATTATTTATTATTTCAGCTTGAATTATCAAATAAAATATTGGCAAATATTTATTATTGGCATATTTCTTGATCAACTATACCATTTTCCTATTGGCACAAGTGCAGTAACATTCTTACTAACTAATTTGCTATTAAATAAATTACGAATTTGGCTGGTAATTAGAACAAGCACGATAAATTTTATCGTATTTTGTAGCTATGCATTTTTGGCATTAGTTATTAGATATTTAATTTTCACTAGTAAAATATCATCTTCTTTAAATCTAGTGACGATATTATTTCAATATTTAACGACTATTTTTTCCTACCCACTATTCATGATCTTGTTTGATAAATCATTACTCTATTTAAAGAAGTATGCTAAATAAAATATTCCATAATCAAATAATATCGCGTCGTACTTTTCTGATTGGTGTAGGTAAGCTAGGATTGCTATCGATACTCGCGAGCAGAATGTTTTATATGCAATGTATCAAGAAAAGTGAATACACTACTTTATCCGATAAAAATCGGATTAGTTTAGTGTTAGTTCCTCCTAATCGCGGTCAAATTTATGATACTAGTGGTCAACTATTAGCTACTAACAAACTTTGTTTTAGGTTGTTATTAGATAAGAATAGTCAACTAAGCTATCCACAAGAGTTAATATTAATTAACCAAATTTTAGGACTTACTCAAGAGCAACAAGTATATATTGAGAAAAAAGTAAAAAGAGCTGATCGTAGAATGCCGGTGATGATTCTTGATCAACTTAGCTGGGAACAAATAGCTATTATTGAAGAATATAAACATAAATTAAGTGCTATTTTTATTGATATGGGACAAGTAAGATTTTATCCAATGCACAATGCAACAGCACATATACTTGGCTACATTGGACAAGTGAATGAGCAAGAATCTCGAGAATTACCAGTTAGTAGTCGTGATTTTATTATAGGAAAATCAGGTGTTGAAAAATATTATGAAGAAGAGCTACGTGGAAGTTTTGGCTATAAGCAAATGGAAGTTAATGCTTTCGGTAAATATATCAGAGAATTAACGCAAGTAAATAGTATCCCTGGTCAAAATATTACTTTAAATATTGATGCAGAATTGCATACCAAAATTGAACCTTATTTAAACCAATATGGTTGTTCAGCAATTGTGATGAATTGTCGCAATGGTAATCTACCAATTCTTGCTATTAGCCCTAGTTTTGAACCCAATAATTTTACCAAACTCTCACAAGAATATTGGCATAGTTTAATTAATGATCCATATAAACCATTAATTAATAAAGCCGTGCAAAATGCTTATCCTCCAGGCTCGGTATTTAAAATAATTACTATTCTAGCAGCACTTGAAGCTGGTATTACTCCAGATAAGGTGGTGTATTGCAATGGCACCCCTGCTTTAAAGAGTGGATTCCGTTGTGCCAGTCGTCTAGGACATGGCTCTCTAAATATGATCGGAGCACTTAAATGTTCTTGTAATTCTTATATGTACGAGATTGCAAAATTAATAGGTGCCAATCGAATTATTAACATGGCTAAGAAATTCGGTTTTGGTACTTCAACTGACATTGATTTACCTGGAGAAGTGCTAGGATTTGTTCCTTCTAAAAAATGGAAAAAAAGCAAATTGCGACTAGATTGGACATTAGGTGATACCTTAAACCTATCGATCGGACAGGGATTTCTTTTAGCCACTCCCATTCAATTAGTTCGTTTTTGTGCAGCAATAGCAAATAATGGCAAACTTTATACCCCAAGAATAGCTAAAAACACCCCTAATTATACTCAAATCGATATTAACCAAGAGCATCTTGAACTTATCAAAGAAGCAATGTATCAAACGGTAAATAGCTTAGGCGGTACTGCTTATTATAGCCGTATTCTAGAAGAGAAATTTCAGTTTGCAGGTAAGACCGGCACTGCACAAGTGCAATCAAAAGCAAACGCCAATGACGATCTGAGTCGACAATCTATCTCATGGGAAAGACGTAATCATGCAGTATTTATCGGGTTTGCACCCTACAACGATCCCCAATATGCAATCTCAGTATTTGTAGATCACGGTGGCAGTGGCGGCAGAGCAGCAGCACCACTTGCAAGTAAAATTATCCAGGAAATTTTGCAAAAACATGGTTAGTGTTGTAGAACTTTAAAAAACGCTCCACTATTAATTAATTGTAAGTGAGCGTTGTTCACGGTTTTTAAAAAAGTCGTCAAGCTTTGAGCAAATCTTTGGTTCTGGTTACAAAACGTGAATGAAGTCAGCTATAAAAACAATACGCTTAAATTGACTACAATCCAGTTCAAGTAAGGAAACTGTATTTATGATTTTATTGCCAAAATTTGCTTATCTGTAATAGTCCTACCACTTGCTAACTCAAAAGATAGTTGTCCATTTTCTACTATTGAGCTTTTTATTAAATCATTAGTAATAGTACTAACTTTTGTTGAAGTAATTATATTTGTAATATTATCGACTGTAGTTGTATGAACTTCATAGCGATATTCTCCATTTTCGGCAAGCAGCCCATCGATCCTTCTACCATCCCAGTGAAATTCAACGATTTCTCTATTTTTCAGCCTAGTAGCTTCATCATGAGCTTGCCCCTGTTTAAATATATTTCCTGCTCTGAATTCTGTGTTAATATAAGGTCCAACATAAGGAGCAACAGCTATTTGACGATCTAAGTTAAGATCCGTATACTGATTAAACCCTTGAATCAAGAATTTATCTTTGATGTAATTATTAACCATAGTCTGACCAGCTAGATCTAACTCATCATATCTTGGAGTAAGTTCTTGACCCTGATAATACAATTCACCAGCTGGCTTTAGTACCTCCGCCACTAATTGTTCGCCTTTATATATTTTAAGTACCGCATCGCCCAAACGCTGACCTTCAGCAGGTTTCTGAATCCTTACCTCTCTAGTAAACTGATCACCACTATTATGATTAAAATTGCTATTTTCATATTCAACCTGTGTGCCAATATAAGAAGCTGCTAAACCAGTTAAAAATCTTTCTTCTCTTGATTCACCAATAATACCAGTGATATTGGCCAATGGATAAGTTGCACTACCAGCAATGATTTTTTTATTCTTGATATCTACACCGGTAACATCAACTAACTTTACCTTACCTAACTGAATATTTTGTTGGCTATCATTGTCTTTCACATATAATGTATAATTATATTCTCCATCATCAAGCTTATGCTTTTTTGCATCTAACTCTAAGGTACCAACACCTGCTAACAGAGGCTCATTATAAATAATTGTAGTTAGCGGTTTACCATTTTTATCTGTAATGTCAACCCGTACATCTCCTGGGTGTTCTATCTGAACCTGATTATCATAAATAAGCTCACCTTTACCTTCCACCACTCTAACAACAGATAAATCAATAGTAGCTTGCATACCAATAAGGTCTGCACTAGCACTCACTGAAATAGCTTCATTATCTGCTTTTACATTCTTATATTCAGTGATATTATCTGGATCAACTAGCTTATCATTAACAACTAGTAGCCGTTTACCGTCCGATACTCTGATACCATCAACAACGCCACTAAGAGAAGAAGTAACGTTAATAGGTAGCGTAGCTTTACTTCCAGCCAGTGTAGCCGAAGCTGAAACTTCCATTCTATATTTGCCCTCAGCTACTTCCTGACCTTTATCGTCTCTACCATTCCAAAGAAATTTATTACTACCATTATTATTATTACATTTACCATTAAATACCACTCGACCATTTGCATCAAAAATACTGATTCTAGCCGATATATTAGTTCCTTGCGGAAAGTTGCCATATTTTAATTCATAATCAAAGGTAATATCATTCCCACTATAATTTCTGATAGTATCATCATAATAAACTTCTTTCCCCATATACAAATCAATTTGAGATTGCTCATTGCTTTCTACTAATCGCTGCATCTGGTTTATTAAAGTCTTATTCTGAGCTATATCAACAGTCATTTTACTGAGATCCATGATGCCCTTTTGCTGAGAATCGTTATTCCCTCCTGAACCATCTCCAGATAGCATGCCTATAATGTTTTGATGCTTAAAAGATGCCATAACGGTTCTTTCAAAGTCTCTCGTTACTTTCTCAAGCTGTTCCATTGCTGCTTCAAAACTATCGTTTTGATTTAGCTTATTATATGCACTACTATGATTAGCTTGCCTCTTACCACCAAAGGTTTTTTCTGCTAAGAGGCTTTCTGCTAACCCCGTTTGTCTTGGATTTAAAACTTTCATTAATTTACCTCAAACTTTAATATCAACACTATCTGCGCTAAGTCTACCACCATAGCCATTCTTAATTGGCTTTGCTTTACTATTAGTATCTTCTTGTAACATCAAATGTGTTGATAATATGTTTCTCTTATTTTGTTCAGGAGTTTGATGACTGCTATTATCACTATTATCGCCTTTAAAATCAAAACTCAAAGAAGTATCACTATCTATATTCACTACTTTACTAAGTTCACGCTCTAAAACAGGACAATCTTTAGCTAGTAACTCGCTAGTATTACGATTTTCAGCTCTAAATTGGATTGAAACCACCTTCTCTTTATTAAATTCAATGGCGATATCTATAGTTCCCAAACTTTCTGGATGCATTTGTAATATAATCTTACTATAGCCATTATTGGCTGCTGTTTCAACAGCCATTCTTACCTGATCGTTACGATGTGGAATATTCTCTAATTGTTGACTTGCAATCTCTTTAAATGAGATAACCGTCCTTTTATCACCGTCTAGTTGAATAACAAAACTCTTAGAGCCACTGCTACTATCTTCTATTAACTCTTTACTATTACTTAAATGATCATTTATATCTTTTGTTGCTTGTATTTCTGACCTCAGCATTTCAACAACTGGCGCAACTACTCTGTGAACCATATCAGGCTTTATATTATTCTGACCAAAATTCTTTACATTACCATCACTGCCTTCAGGCTCAGTTATAATATTAACCCCCACATCTACTTTTTTTTGCTTTTCTTGTCTAGTACTCGGTGTCAGATTATCACTTAAATCTGATAGCTCTGAGTCTAAATCCAGTCTTTGCATAGATTGTAAAGGCAAAAATTGACTTCCTAATACCAAATCTTGCGCTAAATCATCAGCCTTCTTATCTTCTTGAGGAAGAGCAATATCAATTTCTTCAGCTTGTTTTAACTTTGTTTCTTCGAATTTTATTGGCATAAAGCTATTGACATCTGCATTTGTTGTAATAACCAATTCTTGCACAGTATCTACCTCTACTGTACCTTTTACTGTACCTTTATCTACTTTAGTTTCTTGTGGCAACACCTGCTGATGTAAATTAGCATCTATTTCTGCCGACGCTACTAATATCTCTTTTTTAAGATCTGCGTCATCAGCTACTACAAATTGCTCATTTTCTGTGTTTAAATTAGACAACATAAAGCTTTGTATACTATTTTCATCGCTATCAGCTTTAATATTACCTTCATTACTAATCACAAACTCAAATTCAACTTCAACATCTTGAGCTTCTTCAGTTTTTTCTAACTTATTTTCTTGCGCCTCAGGATTTCTTTCTTTTCTGCTTTCGGCTTTCTCTAATCTATTACTTGCTTTTCCTAGCATTTCTTTAAATTTATTATTATCCTGGCTAAAATCAGATTCAAGCGCTAATATTTTATTACTACCATTATTACTTATAACACTTAAAACCGCTAAATCAGCCATAACTAAATCCAATCAATGTTTAATATTAAATTACGCATAAATCATGCCAAAATTCTTGATAAAAGCAAATAATATTGCTATCACAGATAGAAATTAAAAATGTAAGTTATAATATAGCAAAGATACGAAAGGTTAGCAACTGAGAAAATATGACAGATTCTTGAAGAAAAGGGGAGTAATAATTGAGTTAGACATCATGAATTATTTGATAAATTTTATTTTGCATATTTTTATTTTAATCGTACTTGGCTATGCTGGTGTAACTTACGCTAGATTACAAGACCTCAAAAATACTCCTATACAATATGATTTTTATAATACAACACTATCTATTAAAGAAGATGGCACATATGAAGAATTGATAGAAATTCAAGTAAGGATTTTAAATGAATCAGGTAGAAAATTAATGAGTAAATATGCTATAACCTACGATGGAGATAGTTCGTTAGTTAATATTATTAAAGCAAAAACCCTTGTTAATAAATATGAATATGAAGTCTCACAAACTAATATAGAAGACAAGTATGTAGCTAATAACTTGTCAGAACTATAACAATATTAAACAAATATCTATTAATTTCCCAAAATCAGAAATTGGGTCCAGGATTTATTTATTATACTAAAAATATACAAAAAAAGTTCCAATTGACGGACAGTTTTTTAGTAATTATTACTATGGGTCTGGTGGTTATTGGTTCAGATCTAAAATTAATATCTATTCTAAAATTCCAATAAAAATTGAGGTTAATGATCCAGAACAGAAATTACTAGTCAAAAAAAATAGCATTGTAAATAAACCAGCTTATAGCTCGGAAGCAGAAATTAAATTAGTAAAACCAATTACTGATGTAGTAATTGATGAATCTCAGTTTAGTAAAAGAAATCCATATTATCGTACTTATCTATCAATATCTAGTTGAAATAATTGGCAAACGCTTGGGAAACTCTTATCTGACAAGTATGATATTGTACTAAATCAAAAATTACCTAGAATGTTCTTAAGCACATTAAAATCTGCATCTCAAAAAAAAGATCTCTCTGAGCAAATCAATGAAATAACAACAGAGTTGCATGCAAAAATAAAGCACTTCTCAGATTTAAGAAGTATAGAGGGCAAGTTTATTCCTAGAAATTTAGCATTAGTTGAAGCTGATCAATTTGGTGATTGCAAAGATTTTGCATTAATTTTTACCAAAATTCTAAGATCATTAGGGTATGAAGCTAATATTGCATTGGTTCGTATTGAAGATTCTCCTAGTATTGAGAAAAAAAATTCCAAGTATGTATGATTTTAATCATGCCATTGTTAAAGTAATAGATGCAAACAAAAAAGTTTGTTGGATCGACCCAAGCGCTAAAGCTAACATAATTAACGGAGTTTTACCAAATATATCAGATAAGTTTGTTTTAGTGCTAAATGGTAGTGAGTCAACATATGAAAAAATTCCTCTTATTTCTGAGGAAAATGCTCAAATATTATTAGATCAAATTATAGATAGTGATGTTACTTATGCTAACATATCATTTAAAGGTGAAGCAGCTTCTTATTTAACAGCGTCTGGCATATATTCTTCAAAAGAAAAAATAATTAATGATTTTTGTGCTAGATACATTCCTGCTAATAATATTAAAGCCAATAATATTTTACAAATTTCTATGCCAAAACTTAATTCAAAGTTAATTGAAACAATAAATATTTCTTTGAGTTATAAAAATAATGATTTGTTATTAAAATCTAACTTAGGAAAAATATATTTCTTAAATAATAATTTTTCTATTTTTAAAGAAGTGTTAAACACTGATATAAAAACTTCTGCAAATGATTTAAGTTTAAAATTTCCACAAACAATAACAAGAAGAACTGTTTTTAAGAATACTAAAATACCAAATATAGATAATTTAGATTTTGTATTTGATGGTCCTTTTATTAGTATGTCTCGTAAGTCATCAATAAATTCTCAAGATAGCATTATAGTAGAAAAAGCAGTAATTCACAAATCATGGATAAGAAACGATGAGATTAAGACAATAGAATTTCAAAACTTGAAAGACATTATTCAATCTAATATTTACAACACTGTTGCTATAATCCAATAGTATATCCACATAAATTTATAAAATAATGCTATAATATTTTCTAATTTTATATTTGACTTTCTAATGCAATTACAATGCTATCAACTTAAGATTGTATAATACAACCTTAAGTTGATGTAATTTAAAATAGGACGGTATATGGGAGAAGAAAATGAGAGCAGCAATAATGACACTCAAAATAATGACAGCGCTCATTCTGCTTGTGCAGCTTCAGTTTTCGAAGGAACTAAGACAAATGAATGGGAGTCAACAGTTTGCACTGGGCAATATTCTTCTGAAGGAGATAGTGGTGGAGGTGACTGTATGATTGCATAGCTGAGTTATGGTATATTTTCAATGCCAACTTCAAACACTAAAGATTGTTATCTCCGCGGAGGCAGCGCTGTTTGAACATAGCCACATTCGATAAAAAAATAAAGCTAATGTCTAATCAAACATCTACGCGGAGATAACAATAAGGTGACGAGCTGTGGAACGACAATTATAGCGTAAACTAATTCAATAAACTGCATCAAACTGGGTTAAGCAGACTTAAAAATATAATAAATAGATATAATATAGAATAAATAAATAATTTTCTTGCTGCTTTATTATTATCGTCATCACTAAATAAAGCTATACTATAATATAGAAACATCAGACCAGCACAACTAGCCACCATAAAGTAAATCTTACCAGCCATATTTATAAAAAATGGTAGCAACGATGTACCAATCATTAAAAATGTATAAAGAAGAATTTGGATTTTGCAATAATACACACCTTTTGCTATCGGCATCATTGGAACATGGCAATTTTTATAATCTTTGATTCGATATAAAGCAAGAGCCCATGAATGCGGTGGGGTCCACATAAAAATAATTGCAGATAATGCTATTGACTCTATAGTAACTCCTCCCGTTACAGCCGCCCAGCCAATCATAGGCGGGAGAGCGCCAGCCACTCCTCCGATCACTACATTTTGTGGACTACGTCGCTTTAACCAAATAGTATAAACAAAAACATAATACAAAATAGTAAATACTAATAATCCGGCAGCACATAAATTTACACATAATGCCATCATAAAACTGGAAAAAAAACCTAATATGACACCAAAAGACAAAGCCTCCTCAGGAGCAATCTTACCTGTAACTACTGGCCTTCCTTGAGTTCTGGACATTATAGAATCGATATCCAGATCATACCACATATTAATTGCAGCAGCACTACCAGCACCTAAAGTAATGCATATTATCGCTGTAGTCATTATCAAAGGATGAATATGTCCTGGCGCACTTTGCGCTCCTACATAAGCAGTAAACACCACTAAAGACATTACACGCGGCTTCATCAAAGCGATGTAATCTTTTATTGAACTATAATATTTTAAGCTTGTTGTTATAGCAGTCATTTTACTTCTGGTTGACTTTCAAAAGAATGATAAGGTGGTGGTGAGGTCAACGTCCATTCAAGAGTATCTGCACCACTACCCCATGGATTTGCCGGACATTTTTCTCCATATTTTAAGCTATATAATACTATATATACAAAGTAAAGAGCAGCAAGCATTGAAATACCGGAACCAATAGATGACACCATATTCCAACCAGCAAAAGCATCAGGATAATCAGGTATACGTCGTGGCATTCCCGCCAATCCTAAAAAATGTTGTGGAAAAAAAGTAAGATTTACGCCAATGAAAGTAATCCAAAAATGGATTTTACCCATAGTCTCAGGATATTGATGGCCAGATATTTTACCAAACCAATAGTAAAAACCAGCAAAGGCAGTAAACAAAGCACCAAGTGACATAGTATAATGGAAGTGAGCAACTACATAATAAGTATCATGCAGCACTCTATCAATCGAAGAATTTGACAATACTATTCCAGTGACTCCACCAATGGTAAATAATAAAATAAATCCTATAGAGAATAACATTGGAGTTTTAAATTCTATGGACCCACCCCACATTGTAGCAATCCAACTAAAAATTTTAATACCAGTTGGCACCGCAATAATCATAGTGCCAGCAGTAAAGTACATTAAAGCATTATAAGAAAGTCCTACCGTAAACATATGGTGCGCCCATACCAGGAAACCAACAAATCCAATAGCAGCCATGGCAGCTACCATACCTAAATAACCAAACACCGGTTTACGAGAAAATGTAGATATAATCTGACTAACTATGCCAAAACCAGGTAAAATTACTACATATACTTCAGGATGCCCAAAAAACCAAAATAAATGCTGAAATAATACCGGATCACCACCACCATCAGATTTAAAAAAGGAAGTGCCAAAATTACGATCTGTAAGCAACATGGTAATCGCACCACCTAATACCGGTAGTGCCAATATTAACAAAAAAGCCGTAATTAAAATAGACCACACAAATAATGGCATTTTGAATAATCCCATACCTGGAGCTCTCATATTAAAAATAGTGACTATAATATTAATAGCGCCAAGGATTGATGATATACCCGCAAGGTGCAAACTAAAAATAGCCATATCTACAGCAGCACTTGGATGTCCTGCCACATTACTAAGTGGCGGATACATAGTCCATCCAGTACCTGCTCCACCATCAACAAAAGCAGAACCAAGTAACAGAGTAAAAGAAGGCACAAGCAACCAAAAACTAATATTATTCATTCTTGGAAAAGCCATATCTGGGGCGCCAATCATCAGTGGCACAAACCAATTACCAAAACCCCCAAACAAAGCTGGCATAATCATAAAAAATACCATGATTATAGCATGCGCTGTAATCAAAACATTATATAACTGATGATTATCAATAAAATCATTACCAGGAGATGCTAATTGTAGTCTAAATAAAAAAGAAAATAAGCCACCTATAATTCCAGCAAGAATACTAAACATGATATACATGCTGCCAATATCTTTGTGATTTGTAGATAATAACCACCTTCTCCACCCATGTGGGGTATGATTATCGCTTACATCAGTTTGAGCCATAATTACCTTAGTTTATTTGTTAGATTCGATAATGTTTAATAAATCATGTATACTAAGTTAAGGAAAATTGACACTCAATCGTTTGAGCTGAGACGAAGTCACAGCAATCCAGAAAATGTAAAACAACTTTTATTGGATTGCCACAGCAACGTAGTGGCTCCACAATGACAATTGAGTGTCAATTTTCCTTAACTTGACTAGTATGGTTTTTGAATATCCTCTTAATTTGTGGATCCCGCTATCTTAATCTTAGTGTTAATATTATTACTAGAAAATTTACTTTTTGCTTGAATTAACCAACGATCAAATTCATCCTTACTTACCACCTCAAGTGCAATTGGCATAAACCCATGGTTTACACCACATAATTCTGAGCATTGTCCATAATAAACTCCTTTTTTAGTCACTTTGGTCCAAGTTTCATTCACTCGACCCGGCACCGCATCGGTTTTAATACCAAGAGCTGGTACAGCAAAGCTATGGATTACATCAGCTGCAGTAATTAAAAATTTCACAATAGTATTTTCTGGAATCACTAAGCGATTATCAACCTCTAATAATCGCCTTTGACCTGGCTTTAACTTATCATCAGCAATCACATAACTATCAAAACCAATATTGTCATGATCTGGGTAACTATAATTCCAATACCACTGATAGCCAACTACTTTAATAGTAACTTCAGCTGGAGGCATCTCATTCTCCATACGTAAAATACGAAAAGACGGAATAGCTATAGCTATAAGAATTATTACTGGAATGACAGTCCAAATTACTTCTATCAAAACATTATGAGAAAATGTTGCCGGTATCGGATTAGCTTTAGCATTAAATTTAATACACACATAAACCAAAAGCGCTAGTACCACAAATACTATAAAGGCACATACTGCAAGCAGAAAATTATGCAGCCAATTTAATTCTTCCATGATTGGACTTGCTGCTGGCTGTAATAGCATTTGCCATGGTAATGGCTCAGAAGCCAGTACTGAAACGCTAAAAGTAACAATTAATAAAGCTATTATAATTCTCATAATTTCCAAAATTAATACTTAACACTTAAATAATACAGCATTTTGTTCTGACAACAAAGCACTAAAACACTTTACCTTAGTGCTTGAGTAATACCAGTCATTGCAAGGCCATTTATGATCGGAGCAATCCAGTTATAAGACAAGAGCACACATGGAGACACTATCACAGAGCCTACATCCATTTTTTATTTTTAAAAAATTTATAAGTTAAAAATATTGAAAGTAACATCAATAATATAGCTATTGGGTAGCCATAATGGTACTTTAATTCAGGCATAAAATCAAAATTCATACCATAAATACTTGCTATTAAAGTAGGAGGTAAAAATAGTACAGCAACTATTGAAAAAATTCTAATAATATCATTTTGTTCAATAGCTATCATTCCAAGAGTTGCGTCTAAAATAAAATTTAGCTCTCCAGATAAAAAGTGAGCAAAGTCACTAATTGAATTTATATCGGTAAAGATAGTTTTTAGGCAAATCATTTTTTGTTCATCACAACAAAAATCCGAAGATTGCAAAACATGGTGTACCGCTCTCATTAAAGAGACCAAACTTTCACGACTTTTCGAGAGCAAGTCTCCATTATACCCTATTCTTTCTAATACTTCACGATATTCTACTTTTTCGTTTGGTATACTTTTAGTAAATATCCTTTTACTGCAACTGTCTATTTCTTCGCGAATGGATACAAGTATATCAGATAATCTTTCTACTATACTTCGAAATAATTCTAAAAAAATATCGTCTGCTGTATAATAACAATTAATTAATTGTTTACCTAATTTATTAACAAAAACACTAAAAACTTTGAGTTCAGTGTAACGAACAGTGATTAAGCGGTGCTTATGAAGAATAAAGGTTATAGAATGAGTAGTAGGAACATCACTTTCAGCAACAGTTAATTGTACAGTAGTTATATATAACGCCTCATTTTCAACATATAATCTACGGGAAACCTCAATCTGTTTTACTTCTTCTAGAGTTGGCACATCAATACCAAGAAAGCTTTCGACCAATCTTTCTTCATCGTCGGAAATATTAAATAAATCTATCCATATTGTTGACTCATTGAGAACATAATTCTCACTTTTCTTAAGTGCATTATCTTGATTTAAATATGTGATAATCATTACTAATCTTGGCTTTCTAATTTAAAGGTCATGGACTAACCTAAGTTATATAATTAACTAATAGTCGCTACAATTGCTAATTATGTTTTATCCAACAAATAATATGTAATGTTAATATTTTTGAGGCTTTTATGTTATTTAATGGGCAGAGAGGAAGAACATCATTAATTTGCTTTTTCCTTTTGACTAACCATACGTACTATTTTATATTAAGGCTCTAACTAACCCATAACATATACTATGAAAAACATTTCATATTGCCTCCTAATCATTTTCTTTATCTGCTCATTTGCTAATAACCTTTTAGCCACAAATGATAATTACCCTAAAACAAGAGAAGAAAGAAAAGCAGAGGAAATGGGTTCAATGTTAGGTGGCGACGGCATTGTATTTGCACCAGGTAAGATTAAAAATGAATCTACCAAAAACTCAGTTGGCTCTGTAAACAAATATTTATGGCAAGCTGCCATTGAAACTTTAAATTTTGCACCACTTGCTGCAATTGATAGTACTGGCGGGGTAATTATCACTGAATGGTATAGTCCAAAAAACAAACCACAATTTAGTTTTAAGATTAATTTATTTATTAAAGACACAGTAATTAGTCCAGATGCCATTGAAGTTAAGGTTTTTTCTAAAACATTAAAAAACGGCAATTGGACTCAAAATGACAAACCCTCAGATTTAGCTCCCGTACTAGAGGATAAAATTCTAAGGCGTGCACGAGAATTATATATTCAATCTGAACGCAAGGAATAATAAATAATATGAAAAACATCGAACATAAATGGCAGAAAATTTGGCAAGAACAAGGAGCTTTTACAGCAGATATTAACAAAGAACTGCCAAAATATTATGTTCT
Source organism: Candidatus Trichorickettsia mobilis (assembly GCF_034366785.1). Taxonomy (NCBI): domain Bacteria; kingdom Pseudomonadati; phylum Pseudomonadota; class Alphaproteobacteria; order Rickettsiales; family Rickettsiaceae; genus Candidatus Trichorickettsia; species Candidatus Trichorickettsia mobilis. The sequence continues at coordinate 1,298,281 of NZ_CP112932.1, read as the reverse complement.
TGAAATGCTGCCCTACCCTTCCGGAAAAATTCATGTAGGTCACTTACGAAACTATGCGATCGGCGATTGTTTTGCACGCTTTATGAGGGCACGTGGCTATAATATATTGCATCCTATGGGCTGGGATGCGTTTGGTTTACCGGCTGAAAATGCCGCTATTAGCAATAATGCTCATCCAGCTACATGGACTTATAATAATATTGCAACCATGCGTGATCAACTAAAGTCGATAGGCCTGTCTTATGATTGGTCGAAAGAAATTACTAGTTGCGCTCCTGATTATTATAAACATGAACAGAAATTTTTTCTTGAACTATATGAAAGAGGTTTGGCTTACCAGAAAGAATCGATAGTGAACTGGGATCCGGTAGACCAAACCGTACTGGCTAATGAACAGGTAGTAGACGGTAAAGGTTGGCGCAGTGGCGCTGTTGTTGAAAAACGTTATCTAAAACAATGGTTCTTAAGGATCACCAATTACGTTGAAGAATTACTAAGCGAGATCAAAAACTTGTCACAATGGCCGGAAAGTGTGCGAGTGATGCAAGAAAAATGGATTGGTAAATCAATTGGTGCTCAGATCAAATTCAAAATTAAAGAGCTAAACGAATCAATTGAAGTATTTTCAACGCGACCTGAAACTATTTTTGGTGCTAGTTTTATTGGAATTGCTTATAATCACCCATTAACTAATACGCTTGCTATTAAATCTGATGACCAGTTTAAAGCTTTTATTACCCAGTGTTCTCTACTGGATCATGGAGCAAATTCTATTGACAAAGTCCAAAAGCAAGGAATATTTACTGGACTTCATGCCATACACCCTTTAGATAAAAAAATAGAAATTCCAATAATTATTGCCAATTATGTATTAGCTGATTATGGAACTGGCGCAGTTTTTGGTTGTCCAGCACATGATGAACGTGATCATGAGTTGGCTAAATTTCTACAATTACCGATTAAGCAAGTGATTGATAAAGCTGGTATTACAATTGACGTTGATCAAGAAGCTTATACTGGTGACGGAGTAATGATAAACTCTCATTTACTGAACAAACTAAATCTTGCAGAAGCAAAGGAAAAAATAATTACTGAACTTGAAAAATTACAATCTGGTGAACGTAAATCTAATTATCGCCTAAAAGATTGGGGAGTATCGAGACAACGTTTTTGGGGATGCCCTATTCCAATTATTCATTGCTCCAACTGCGGCCCAGTAGCAGTACCAGATGATCAACTGCCGGTTACTTTGCCTCAGGATGTTATCTTTGATGGTCGCGGTAATCCACTTTCTAATCATCCAAGCTGGAAACATGTTGAGTGCCCAAAATGTAATCGCTCAAGTGTCAGAGAAACTGATACTTTTGATACTTTCTTTGAATCATCATGGTATTTTACCAGATATTGCGATCCATCAGCATCAGAAATGACTAACCGTACTGCATGCGATTACTGGTTGCCGGTAGATCAGTATATTGGTGGTGTTGAACATGCAGTACTACATTTATTGTATGCCAGATTTTTTACCAAAATCATGAATGAACAAGGGTATGTAAATATACGCGAACCTTTTACCAGTCTATTAACACAAGGTATGGTATTACACGCTACTTACCAAGACATAGAAGGTAATTGGGTATATCCGGACGAAGTAGTTAAAAAAGATAGCAAGCTTATTCATAAGGAAAGCGGCCTTGAAGTATTTTTAGGCAAAGTAGAAAAAATGAGTAAATCAAAGAAGAATGTCGTTGATTTAGAATCTATGCTTAAACAGTACGGAGCAGATGCAATGCGTCTCTTTGTATTATCTGACAGCCCTCCGGAAAAAGATTTAGAATGGTCTACTAATGGACTTGAAGGTTGTTCCAAGTTTATTACCAGATTATATAATATGTGTAATGAAATTACATTAAAAGAGCAATCTAGCATAAACATAAATTCAGTTGACACTAACTCTAACTTACGAAGTTTAATTCATTACACTATCAAGCAAGTTACTGATGAGATAGCTAATTTCAAATTAAATAAAGCTATCGCTCATATCCGTGAATTATTTAATAAATTATCAGATGAGCTAGCGGCTAGTACAACTGATATTCAACTAATAAAAGAAGGTTATACTGTTTTAATTCAATTGATTAACCCTTTTACTCCACATTATGCTGAAGAAATATGGCAGATTCTTGGCTACACTACTCCACTTTATTTAACTAATTGGCCGATATTTGATGAAAAATTTTTGGTATCAGCCACTTACACTATTGCTATACAGGTGAACGGTAAATTACGGGCTGTCAGCGATATTGCAAATGCGACTCCTGAGGAAGAGATAAAAAATTTGGCGATAAATTTACCTGAAGTACAAAAACATATAACTGGACTTGCAATTAAAAAAATTATTATAGTTCCACAAAAGATAATAAATATTGTAGTTTAGAGTTGTGAGCGTTCACGGATTTTAGCAAAAATGTCATTGCGAGCGAACGTCAGTTCGCGTGGCAATCTAGTCTTTAAGTCCTTGGGATTCATTCCTGGATTGCTTCGGGCTTTAGCCATCAGCTCAGACGAATCTTACTTTAATTTACACGGTTCATTGAACACTATCTAATGACTCCGCAATTCGTGAGAATATATCAGATCCCGAACAGCTAGTGTCATCCCGAAACAAGTTCGGGATGACACTAGGTGTTTGGGATGACTGTGTTAGCTTGGGATGACGTGAGCGTTTGTTTACACCGAATATCTATCAGATTATATTTTTCAACACATTATCTTTTCTTATAAAATGATGATATAGCGCAGCCAAGACATGTGCTACAATTACTCCGACAAAAACCCATGCAAAATAACCGTGTAACATCCATGAGGTTTTGCCAATTAACTCATTCTTGGTTATTGTTTTAATTGTATAAAACCCATAAATACTTATATCATGACCACTCATTAATGACATTAACATGCCGCTAATTGGCATTGCAAACATTAATAAATATAGCAACAAATGACCTGCTTTTGCTGCAAGGTGCTGCCATAAAGGCATCTCAACAACTACACTAACATTAATTAATTTCCAAATTAATCTTAAGAAAATAAAAAACAACAACATTACCCCAGTAGCTTTATGGATGCCATAAATTTGAAATTTTAATTCAGAACTAGCCATACCAGACATCACAAAACCAACTATTATCATTCCTAATATAACTGCAGCAATTGCCCAATGTAATAATTTCGCTACTATTCCATACTCATCTCTTGTATTCTTAATCATAAATTTATCTTCCTATACTTTGATCTTGTTTTTTCTCCTGTTCTAGATTCTGCACTCTACTAACTTCTGGTTTAATACCTAAATCAATAACATGATCATATTTCATTCCACCCTCTGCTAGATTCTTACCTATTTCTTGTACTGTTTGTCTATCTTGTGGTGAAAATTTATTTACTACTATCTCAGTGATTTCATATAAAAACTTCCATGATAACTCTAATTTCTCTTGGAGAGTCAGTTTTTGATCATTATTTTGCTTCTTTTGATAATATGCCGCAGACTGGGCCTCTTTATTGCTATCTACTACTTTTTGCCCCCTAGCACCGCCTGATCTTTTTACAAAAAATACTACAATCAATATAAGCCCAACTATACCAAGAACTATATTCATAATACCAATATTATTAATAATATCCATTATATATTCTCCATCTTGTTTTAATCTACGTAGTGAAGGTAGACGAAGGTCAAAATTGAAGAAGTGCTAGGAGTATCAAAGTCGAGTACCGCAGCGTACTTAAGTACGTGAGGAACGCAGATCTTTAGATACGACAACGCAATTCTCAATTTTCACCGAGTTTTATACCTATGTTTCGATTTGAATCGTAGTATGAGTAATATTAAATTTAGTCGCCAATTCCTGTTCTAAACTTCTTAGCACAGTTTGACTATCTTTTAAAGTATGTTTATCAGTAACCAGGTGAAAACTGCAAGCAATAAAGCCAGAGGTAATAACCCACACATGCAAATCATAACAACGCACTACTCCCGGGGTACTATTAATAGCTTGCTCTAACTCTTCTATATTAATGTTAGACGGTGTCCCTTCCATTAATACTGCAACAGAATCTTTTAACAACCCTATTGAGCTCCATAATATAAATACTCCAACGATAAAAGATACTATTGGGTCAATAATCGATATGTCGGTTAACATTATAAAAATACCAGCTACCACTACTCCAAAAGCAGTAGCTACATCTCCTATTATGTGTAGAAAAGCGCTGCGAATGTTAATATCTTCTTTTGAAGCTTTATGTAATAACATGCCATTAAATAAATTTACACTTGCAGCACAAAATGCCACAATAATCACCACCATCCCTTCCACTGCAACTGGATTGAGATAACGATGATAAGCTTCATAACAAATGATCAATGCCATTACGATTAAAATAAGGGCATTAACAAATGTAGCAATAATTCCAGTTCGATGAAAACCAAATGTACGTTTAGCCGTCACAGGGCTTTCTGCAATCCACATTGAATACCACGAACTTGCAACAGCAATTGCATCTGCAAAATTATGAGCCGCGTCTGAAATCACCGCTAAACTATTAGCCAGATACCCAACTATTAATTCACCTATCACGACACTAAACGTCAAGAAAGTAATTAACCCCATGGTTTTATGTGAAACTTTTGCTGGAAAATGATGCGAATTAGCTGGTGGCATTTTTATATTTTATGATCTTAACTATTTTAATAGAGTAACACAAATAATACGTCATATGTTTACAACTATCCCTAAACCATAACAGAGTTTTTTGCAATTGTTGCATTTTCATCAGCGAACTGTTATATAATTAGCCTCATTCAGCTCTATATATATTTTAGTAATATTATTTATGAACAACAAATTTTTATCATTCCAGGAAATTATTTTAACTCTACAACATTATTGGCATCATCATGGTTGTGCTATTCTCCAACCTTATGACCTTGAGATGGGAGCTGGTACTTTTCATCCAGCGACCGTACTTAGAACCTTAAGCCAGAAATCATGGAATGTTGCTTTTGTCCAACCGTCCAGGAGACCAACAGATAGCAGATACGGAAATCATCCTAATCGCATGCAGCATTATTATCAATTCCAAGTTATTTTAAAGCCATCACCAGATAATATTCAAGAATTATATTTAAACAGCTTGCAAGAAATCGGCATTAATTTAACCGAACATGATATTAGATTTGTTGAAGATGATTGGGAATCACCAACTCTTGGTGCTGCAGGACGTGGCTGGGAGGTATGGTGTAACGGTATGGAAGTATCACAATTTACTTATATGCAGCAAATAGGCGGCATTGACTGTAGACCGGTAGCCGGTGAAATTACCTATGGTTTAGAGCGGTTAGCTCTTTATATTCAGGAAATTGATGAGGTAAAGAATATAAATTGGAATGGTAGAACGGATGAGTATAAATTAACTTATGGTGAAATTGATTTTGCAGCAGAAAAACAGTTTTCAATATTCAATTTAGAAGTTGCCGATGTAGAATTCTTGCGTCATCAGTTTAAAGATAGTGAACAACAAGTTCAAAATCTGATTCAGCAAGAATTACCTATAGTTGCTTATGATTATTGCATTAAAGCCAGCCATTTTTTTAATATTCTCGATGCCAGAGGAGCAATTAGTGTCACTGAACGTGCTTCTTATATTGCAAGAATTCGTGATCTTGCTAAACAATGTTGCGTTAAATGGCTTGAACTAGAACAAAATGCTCAATAGTACATTTCATGGAGTATACATATGAGTGAATTATTACTAGAACTACTAAGCGAAGAAATTCCAGCACTAATGCAAACAGCAGCTGCAACGAGTTATCTAGAAATTTTTACCAAAACTTTTATAGATAATGAAATAGCATTTGATAGTTTAAAAGTTTTTGCAGGATCACGTCGTATTACATTATATGTAACCGGCTTACCAAAAACTTTACCAGCAAAAATACTGGAAATTAAAGGGCCACGTCTTGATGCTAGTGAATCAGTAATCGCAAGTTTTTGCAAAGCTCACTCAATTACCAAAGAACAACTAGCTCCGCATAATTCATTTTATATTCATAAAAAACAACAACAGATAATTGAAATAAAGCAGCTGTTGCTTGAGTTATTGCCTAAAGCCATTAGCAGTTATTCCTGGCCAAAATCGATGTATTGGAATAATTATTCGCTCGCATGGGTTAGGCCATTAACTAATATTTTATGTATTCTTGATCGTCAATTACTACCTATAACACTAGCTCATTTGACTGCTAATGACTATACTTACGGACATAAATTTCTATCGAAGAGTAAATTAGAAAATATTCAATCTTTTGAGGATTACCAACAAAGATTAGCACAAAATAAAGTTATAATTGACGGATTTGAGCGCAAAAAAATGATCGAAGAGCAATTGCAGGAGCTAACTAAGCGTTTTGATCTCACTCTGAACCATGATCCTAAATTACTAGAAGAAATAACAGGCTTGATTGAATATCCAACGGTGATGATTGGGACAATTGCTGTTAAATTTTTAAAATTACCGCCTGAAGTTTTAATTACTTCAATGCGAACCCACCAAAAATATATTACTGCCTTTGATAAAAACGGTAATTTTGCGCCATATTTTCTATTTGTCAGCAATAATTATTTATTACAATATCAAGATAATATTATTGCTGGTAATGAAAAAGTATTGTCTGCAAGACTATCTGATGCTTTATATTTTTATGAACAGGATTTAAAAACAACTGCTGAACATAAAGCTAAGCAACTTAAGCAAACCGTATTTCACGCAAAGCTTGGCAGCATGTTTGATAAAAGTGAACGAGTTGCACAAATCTGCAATTATCTTTTTCCAAAAAATAGACCTCTTCGGAAACTTATTTATGATGAGGAATTTTTAGGGAAAACGAAGTCGAGTACCCCAGCGTATATAGACATACGTGAGGAACGGAGCCTAGTTTTGACGAAAAAATTACCATCAGAAATTGAGTTTCCGGAGAGGTCTAATGAGGATTTACAAATAGCTGCTAAACTATGTAAAACTGATCTAGTTTCAGAAATGGTACAGGAATTTCCAGAGTTGCAAGGCATCATGGGATATTATTATGCAAAATCTGCCGGCCTCCACGAAGAAATAGCAATTGCAATCAGAGATCATTATAAACCACAAGGATTATCAGACAATGTACCTACTAGTATGGCAGCACAACTAGCTCTTGCAGATAAACTAGATAGTCTGATTACTCTAATGTCCGTTGGAGAAAAAGCAACTAGTTCAAAAGATCCTTATGCTCTTCGAAGATATGCAATAGCGATTATTAGAATCATCTTGACTAATAAGTTCTCAATAAACTCACAAGATTTATCAAAAATATTTGAGATTTTAAATATTAATGATAGTAATTTTTCTGGATTTATCGAGTTTTTACAAGAAAGAGTCAAATTTTATTTCAAAGAACAATATGATCTTGCTTTAATTAATGCTGTATTAGATCTTCGCAAACAAGATTTATTAACTATTGCAGTAAAACTTGAAATTTTACAAACTTTTACTGGCAGTAATGAAGGACAAGCTTTGATCTCAGCATATAAAAGGATCAATAATATATTAGACAATAATTTTATTAACACAGCAATCCAACCAAAATTATTGCAAACAACTGCAGAAGTCGAGTTAAACGAGGCCCTAAATAAAATTGCCGAGGCACTAACGATGACTTTTGCTACAAACCTAGAATTACTCATTAAAATAATTCCATATCTTGATAATTTTTTTGATAAGGTACTGGTAAACGATGAAAATCCTGAACTACGTCATAATCGCTTATCGCTTTTATATAATATTAAGCAACTATTTCTACAAATAGCTAATTTTGATTATCTATAATGTACGAATTAATAAAAGCAGCAAACATCATCAAACAAGGTGGAGTTGTTGCGTTTCCAACAGAAACGGTATATGGGCTTGGAGCAGATGCTACCAATGAACAAGCAGTACAAAAAATCTTTCAAATAAAAAATCGTCCACAGATCAACCCTTTAATAGTACATGTTACAAATATTGCCCAAGCAGAATCTATCGCTCATTTTAATGAAGATGCTTATACTTTAAGCCAATTTTGGCCAGGACCACTAACTATTATAGTTTCACTAAAACCAGGGCATCGCATTGCTAACTCAGTATTAGCTGGACTATCGACTATTGCCATTAGAGTTCCGGCTCATGATCTTGCTCGTCAATTAATAGATCTAACTAATTGTCCCATTGCAGCTCCGAGTGCTAATCCTTCAGGCTATATTAGTGCTACTAATGCTGGGCATGTAGCTACTGATTTTGCCGATACTGAGGTTTTTGTAATTAATGACAATAATCCTTTGGCAATATTAGGTTTAGAATCTACTATCATTGATACTACTACTGCTACTCCCACAATCTTACGCTATGGTTTTATTACTCCTGAAACAATAGAATTAGCTTTAGGTAAAAAAATAATAAATCTACTACCGCCACAACACGTAATCAAAGCACCAGGAATGTTAGATAAACATTATGCACCCAAAACCAAATTGCGTCTTAATGCTGATAATATGACTGCTAACGAAATAGGGTTAAATTTCGGCAATAGTAATTTAGACGGCTCCTACACGATAAATTTGAGTAAAACCGGCAATATGACTGAGGCAGCAGCTAATTTATATAATTTCCTAAGAATATTAGATAATTATTCGCTAAATAACAGCATCACTCAGATTGCAGTTGCTACAATTCCAAATCACGGTATAGGTCTTGCGATCAACGATCGATTAAAACGAGCAGCTTTTTGCTAGATATTTTATATAAATTACGTTTGATTATGTAATATTGCTAATGTATATACTTCTCATAAATGAAAAGTTAAAAAAATGTTTGTCATGCTGAACTCGTTTCAGCATCTTGTGAATTCCTGACGAGATGCTGAAACGAGTTCAGCATGACCAATGCTATTTGCGGCTACGCACTGCAATTTTTCCAACTCTTCATTTATACACAGTATATATTGGGTAGCCATAAATTTTAATTTTATAGTTCATAACTTTAGGAAAATATTATGAAAAAGAAATCAACTAAATTACCTATACCTGTCTCAGAAGAAGAAAAAAAACATTATTTAAAAAAAATTGAAGAAATTGAGAAAAACGGAGTTTCAGAGCAAGTAAAACTATTAGTTATGCAGATGATGCAAGGAAAAAAGGTTACAGCAGAACAATTTGTCAAAGCACTTAATGATCAATATGTAACTGAGCGCTTTAATTTAGAAAATATGGAAAACAAAGAAAACAACCCATTCTCAGCAAATATTTCAGGAGAAAATTCAAAAATACAATATGATCAAAGTGATCAAAATGATAGCTAATTTTCTACTATTATAACTCTAGTATGACTATAGCCATTATTATCAATAACCCTGATGATTTTTTTACCAATAGTTGCCTGCCATAAAAACAATTCTGTGGGCATAGTTTTAGCAATAAATTGATTATCTACAAACCAGAATAGTGTTGCAGCATTTGCATCAGTAATCGCTGAAAAAGTAATAAATTTACTAACTTTAAGTGAATAAACAACATTTTTAAGCGGAGAAGTAATTTCTGGTTTCTGGTAGCTATTGCTATTAACTCCATAAACACTTATAGTAGACGGCAAAGGATTTTTATTTATACTAACCTGGTTCAGATCACTGGACCAGAACTTGCTGATCTGATAAGAATTATTCCCTGATGCCAGTTGTCTCTCTTGTTTTCTATATATACCACTAGGCTTAATTGGCGATTTACCTGGAATAAACCACGTATCAGTCTTAATAGGACATAGGTTATTATCTATATCGCCAGTATCAGCACAAGCTAAAACCTTAGTAATCTTTAATGATGGCACTTTATAGCTAATTAAATCTTCAATTAGATTTATACTAGTTAAAGAATCAATAATATTAAAAAATAATGGCGCTGCGGTTTTCACTCCGATAAACTGCCCCTTAACTTTTCCTTGAAAATCACCAACCCACACTGCAAGCACATATTTACCGAATATACCTACAGCCCAACTATCACGAAATGCGCTAGAAGTCCCTGTCTTCCAATAAACTGCTAAATTTGTCGCTGCACTACCTAACATATTGGCATTTAATCCAGGTCTTGCTACATTCTTTAATATGTCTAGAGTCATATAGCTAGCTTCAGGTGATAATAGTGAACTAATCTCAAGATTATTTGGTTGTACCTCTATTACTTTCTTAAGTTCCTGATATCTCCCCATATTTGCAAGCATGGCATATAATTTTACTAGCTCTTCCATAGTAACTTCTACACCACCAAGAGCTAATGATAATCCATACTTATCTACAGGTAATAATCTGGCTACTCCAGATTGTTTTAAAAATTCATAAAAAGTTGGGTTGAATAACTTGGAAGCGAGATATAATACCGGAACATTTCTACTCTTAATCAATGCATCTCTAGCACTAATAGGCCCAATAAAATCACCATCAAAATTTTCCGGTAAATAATTACCATAATTATATGGTGTATCTTTCAACAATGTTAGTGGATGGATTAATCCTTGATCAAAAGCTAAAGCATAAACAAACGGTTTTAAAGTCGACCCTGGAGAACGCCTAGTTCTTGTCCCATCAATCTGACCTTGAATATTGACATCAGAAAAATTAGCTGAACCAACACTTGCTAACACTTCCATGGTAGTAAAATCTATCAATAAGGCGGCAGCATTTTTAATGCCGTAAATTGTTGACGCATTTACATAAACCTCAAGCTGACGAGCAATTAAACTTTGGATTTCTTTGTCTATTGTAGTAGTAATATTATGATGATTATTAGTTGCAAGCATTCTTAACGTAAACTGCGGTGCTATAAACGGTAAATCTTGTATAGAATTAAATTTAGCCGGCAAATCAAATAATTTATTATAAACTTTATCTTGTGGATGCAACTCCTGCCAACGCTCAAATAAAAATTTCCTGGCTAATAAAGTTTTATTATTAGATACTTCCAATACTTTACTATTTGGAGCTCTTTTAACTGGATTCTGAGGAATCACTGCCAAACTTAAACTTTCAAATAAGTTTAAGTCCTGTGCTTGACGACCTAAATATATATAGCTTGCTGCTCCTACCCCTTCAATATTACCACCATACGGCACTAAATTTAAATAGGCTTCTAATATATCACGCTTTGAATAATGTAATTCCAACTGAATGGCTTTTACTATTTGCCAAATTTTGCCTAAGACATTACTAGATTTTATTTTGAATTTCAATCTAGCCACTTGCATAGTAATAGTTGAACCGCCAACTTTACGATTACCTCCAAGATATGTCTGGATGAAAGCTTTATATAGCGCAATAGGATTAACACCTATATGTTGATAAAAATATTTATCTTCATATAACAACACCGCTTCAATAAATTGAGGTGCTATATTGTCTAGTGATGTATATAATCTATATTTCTGATCGGCAGAGATGGTTAAGCGTATTAATTTTTTATTTCTATCCAAAACTATCCTGGAAAAATCCGTATCTTCTAATAATAAAGGTTTAGAAAGGATCATATATGACAACAAAATAGCTATCATCAACATTAGAAATCTAGCAAGAAACATGTGAAAATTTTTTATAATTTTAATACCGTTTAAATTACTATTGACTCAAGCAGTCTATAGTATATACTACCCTAGTATTTTTAAAATATAATTTGATTATTAATATGTTTGCAGTCATTAGAACAGGTGGAAAACAATATAAAGTTGCTAGAAATAGCAAAATAAAAATAGAGAAAATTGATGGTATTCCCGGAGCGAAAGTTGAATTCAATGAAATACTGATGATTGGCGAAGCATCAAAGGCATTTTTTATTGGCACTCCTATTGTTAAGGATGCACTTGTAACAGCTGAGATTACTAGTCAGCTTAAAGATGATAAAATATTAGTATTTAAGAAAAAACGTCGTCAAAACTATCGACGCACTGCTGGGCATAGACAAGAATTAACAGAGATAAAGATTTTAGATATTACAAAGAAATAATATTTTGATTTTATTATAGATGGTATTGAAAGATGGCAACGAAAAAAGCTGGTGGTAGTTCTAGAAACGGTAGAGATTCTGCCGGTCGTAGACTGGGCGCTAAAAAATCCGATGGACAATATGTTATACCAGGCAACATTATCTTTAGACAACGTGGGACAAAATTTCATCCTGGTCAGAATGTAGGTATTGGGAAGGATCATACATTATTTTCCTTAATTAAAGGTAAGGTAGAGTTTACTTGTAAGAAAGGACGTAAAATAATAAATGTACTTGCAGTATAGTTATAGGAATTATTTGCTATAACTATACAAAGGTGTTCAGAAATAAACTTGTCATTCTGGCATAAGTTATAAAATGAATGTTGTCAAACAGAGTTGCTAAAAAACTTATGATGGAATAACAAATACCACACAGATAAATATCATTATACTCTAACTCTTATCTTAATTTTCTGAAGCAAGATATGTAAATGTCATTACAGATCTTATTTGCTAACAAAACTATTCCCCAATTTATCTTTGTCATTAAAATTTAAGTAGCTATAATGAGTACCATAACTGTTAATGAAGTAGCTAATATTACTGTAAGTAATAACTCTTCTATCTTTTCACTAATAGCCTCCGCAGATCTTGTTAGTAAATCAGTTATGTTATTACTCATTATTGTCTCTATCTGGTCATGGACAATAATATTTGATAAAACTTTACGTTTAACTAAAATTAAAAAGAAAATCGCTGCTTTTGAGTCAGTATTTTGGTCTGGACAAATTTTGGATCAGTTATATGAAAACATAAAGAATGCTGTTGACAACCCATTAGCCGCAATATTTGTTGGTGCCATGCACGAATGTAAGCGTGGTAATAGAAAGAATCAAACAGACTCTTTCTTAAAAATTGGTCAAAAAGAACGGATCCTACAATCTATGCATTTAATACGAGACCGTGAACTAGAAAAACTAGAAACAAACTTGACTTTCCTAGCTACAGTAGGTTCAAGCGCAACTTTTATTGGATTATTCGGCACTGTATGGGGAATAATGCATAGTTTTCAATCCATTGCTGCTTCAAAAAACACCTCATTAGCAGTAGTAGCACCTGGAATAGCCGAAGCATTGCTTGCTACTGCGATTGGTTTGCTTGCAGCAATTCCTGCCGTAATTTTTCATAGCTATTTAATGAATAAAGTAATATCAATTAATAATAAGATGGACGATTTTGTAGGGGAACTAAATACTCTCTTATCTAGAGCGATTGATGAAGAAAAAATATGATATGATATACTCGGTGAAAATTGAGAATTGCGTCGTCGTCAACTAGAGATCTGCGGTGCTCACGTATTACCATACGCTGTGCTCCTCGGCTCTATGACTCCTAGCACTTATTCAATTTTGACCTTCGTCTATCCAATCCCAAATTTACGGTAATTATAAACTTCTTACTAAACCGTTGCGATAAAATTAAGGAAAACGCATAATCTATGGCCTTTAAACTAGCAAATACACAATATAATAGACGTGGTAGGCGTAGCATAAGCTGTGAGATCAACATCACTCCGCTAGTTGATGTGATGCTGGTATTATTAATAATTTTCATGGTTACTTCGCCAATGCTAGTGGCAGGTATTAACGTTGATCTACCGGAAACAAAAGCCAGTCCAATGACAGGTCAGGATGAACCACTGGTTTTAACTATTAACAAAAAAGGTGAGCTCTTTCTAGTTGAAACTAAAATAGAACGTACACATATAGCAGAAAAACTTACTCAAATAACAAAAGAAAAAAAAGACACTAGAATTTTTATCAGAGGTGACAAGGCAGCACCTTATGGTGAGATTGTAAAAATCATTGCTGAAATTCATGCTGCTGGTTTTTCAAAAGTAGCACTTATTTCCAATATTAAACACAATGAAAAATAATGATAATACTTCACTTCTAGCATTATCATGTTCTCTTGCCGTACATTTATTGGTATTTTACATAGTAATATTTGGTTTACCATTTGAAACTAAAGTGCTTGAAGAAGAACAGGTGATTACCTTTGATATGCTACCGACTAGTGCTATATCAAACGTACCTACCAAAAAAGTTCAGCAAGCTGAACCAGAAAAAGTCGAGGACGCAAAAAAAATATTAAAAACTAAAGCCGACCCCGTTCCTGAAACTCCAGCTCCAGTTGTAAAAAAAGAACCAACGACTACTGCCGCAGAAACTACAAAACCTGCAATAGCAGAAGAACCGGAACTACCAAAAGAAAATTCTCCAGTTAAAGAAGAAGCTATTGATATTAAGAAACCGGAACCAATTCAAAAAAAAGAACCTAAGCCTGAACCTAAGCCGGAAAAGCAAATTCCAAAAGAATCACCTAAGAATCAAAAGAAGGAAAGTAAACCTACTACCAAACCAGATAAAAAGAAAAAAATTATCAATGATAAAGATCTTGATTCGCTACTCAAAACTTTAGAACAATCATCTGACGGTAATAATAACAAATCGACTAAATATGCAAAAAAATCAGAGCAAAGTGATGTAGATAAAGAATCAAAAGGTTCATATGATGAGAACTTAGCTTTATCTATTAGTGAGATAGCTTTAATTAAACAACAAATTGAAAAGCACCGGAATATACCCATTGGCACAGCAAATATTGAACAAGTAAAAATTACGTTATATATAGCACTCAATAAAGATGGCACCGTAACGCAAGTGCAAATCAAAGACAAATTTTGTGGAGCTGCGGCACCAGACGCTTGTATGATGGTTGCCAATAGTGCTATGAGAGCAGTATGGCAAGCAAGCCCTCTTGAAAATTTATCAGCTGAACGTTATAGTATCTGGAAAGAATTTAATTTGCTTTTTGATTCTAGTGAGCTATTAAGATAAACATCTATGAGCAGCTGACTAATTAAACAGAATTTGGAGTTATATTAAAATGATTCGCCTATTTTTTAGTATATTATTGTTAATTGCATTTAACAGTCAAGCTATCGAAACTATTACTATCAACCGTGGTCATGCAGATCCTATTCCGGTAGCAATTAATCATTTCAATGCGGATAATAGCGCAGATAATATAACAGGTGATAATATCACTAATGTCATTGCTAATGATCTAAAACGGTCAGGATTGTTCAAGCCAATCTCTAGAGCAGCGTTCATTGAACATAAAATTGGCATTGAACATAAACCATTATTTGTAACATGGCGCCAAATAAATGCCAATTTATTATTAAATGGTGAAGTAACTCAAGGTGAGCATGGTAAACTGAAAGTCAGTTTTATTCTGTGGGATACGGTGCTGGAAAAAGACATAGTCGGTGAAGTATTTGAGGTACCGGCTAATTTATGGCGCCGAGTTGCTCATAAAATTGCTGATAAGATTTACGAGAAAGTTACCGGTGATAAAGGCTATTTTGATACAAGAATTGCTTATGTTGCTGAAACCGGCACATATCTTAAACGAGTAAAACGCATCGCTGTCATGGATTATGATGGTGCTAATCATCAATATTTAACTGATGGCAAAGATTTAGTATTAACGCCAAGATTTTCACCACAAGCTGATAGATTATTATATATTTCCTATGCTCGTAAAGCTCCACGGATTTATATGCGCAACTTAAAAACCGGGAAAGATACTATAGTAGGAGATTTTCCAGGCATGTCTTTTGCTCCACGTTTCAATGCAGATGGCAGCAAAGCTTTAATGTCGATTGCAAAACATGGTTCTACTCACATTTTTTCCATAAATTTTCAAACAATGCGCATTACGCAACTAACTCAAGGGTCTAGCATTAACACCTCACCTAGCTATTCTCCAGATAATAGTAAAATTGTATTTAACTCTGATCGCAGTGGCTCAAGGCAGCTTTATATTATGAATGCTGATGGTACAAATATTGAGCGAATCAGCTTTGGCGGCGGGTATTATACCGCACCATCATGGTCACCACGTGGTGATTATATAGCTTTTACCAAAATGACTAGAGGTGGAGGATTTACTATCGGGGTCATGCGTCCGACAACAAACCCTGAAAATGTTGGTGAAAGAATTATCGCCAATGGTTACCTAGTGGAAGGCCCAACTTGGGCAGGTAATGGTCGAGTAATTATGTTTGCCAAAGGTGAACCGCCAAGAGGAAATACTGCCGGCAAAAATAGGATATATTCAATAGATCTTACCGGCTACAACGAGCTAGAAATCCCAACACCTAAGGATGCTTCTGATCCTGATTGGTCCAAAACTCTTCATTAAAATTTTACAAACTAATTTCTAATAAACTTCTTTTAAAACCCAGAAGTGACCGAGGGATTTTTATTTAATGCGCAGTCGAGAACCGCAACGTACATAGAGAGTACGTTTCAGACTGAAGACAAGTCACCAACCAAAATAAGTCTAATTTAATTTAGCAATAAATTTTTGTTAATTCTTCTTTTGTAATAACGCTCATTGCATACTTGATTTCCGTTTGCTTTTTTTCTTGCATAAGCTTTTGATATGCTGGAGCTATTTTTCCTATTGTAGTACTAATACTCTCTGTGCCTGAGTGCAGAGAAAACATTTCAAATTCTATACCAAATGTAAAGTTTGTTTTCATAGTTTTAAATTTATTAATATTTCATGTTATCATAACTTACGCAAAAGTAGCTTCTTAGGTTTTATCGCAACAGGTTCATTCAGCGACTGGCAAAACCACCCACTCCTCTCCTAAAACATCGATATCGATATCTGATGGTTGATAGAATTCTTCAATAAGAAGACTAGAAATATTAGCATTTAATAACATATGATCACGCTCCAAAACATCACCTAAAATATTGTTTGAATATATTTCTAAGCAATCAATATAATCGAAGTTTTCTTTTTTGTTAAAAGGATTATATAGTTGAGATTCTTCAATACTCATTGATTGAATTTTTTCCATAGATATATACTTGCCATTGTGATCTGTTTCATTACGATACGATAGATATTTACTATTTTTAATTTTTTTATCTCCCAATACATTGAAACTAGAACGTATCTTGGCATCACAGAAACTTTGCTCTATACTTAACAACAAGTGTTTCCAATTAATATTTTCATTATGATCATATATTGTAATCATTTTTCCTCTTTGAGGACATTCTTCTTTATCTAGCTCTTTCAACATCTCTTTTCGAATTACTTTAGAAGTAGGGATGATTTCTTGTTCATCCACAATTTTTCCAAAAATTTCCCATGCTTTTCTTAAATCATCTTTATGTACACTTATATGAATTTTCCACCCACTAAACGCATTATTAGGTGTGTGTTTATAAATGTTGTTAATATTAAGATTGGTGCCATACCACATATGGAAGTCTGGGGTAGTAGTTAGTATACCATAAGAATCCTCTTGTATTGAATCGTAAGGTACCCAAGAAGTAGAATATCCTATAGAACTAGAACGATAATTATTTGATTCACAACTAAAATTTAAAGACTTGGTTATGCTTTCTTGAGAAGAGTTAATGCTTTCTGTTTGCAAAGAATTAGATTTCATAAAATATCACGTTGATTATATTAAAAATTTTAAATATATAATAAATAATTATTAAAATCAAGTGATATTTAACAGCTTTGTTGCATAAACGCCTTCTAACCTCCAGCAGTTCTAAATATGGTTCTGTCGCATCTGTGAAAAAAGCTTGTAATTTATATTAATCACATACTATGAATAGTATAAATTTTCACTTTGATTTTATCAAAAAATACTACGCTTCTAGCAGATGCGACAGAACCATTATACTTAACCCATACAATCCACAAAACTTTTACCGAGATAAGTTATCGGTGCTAGACATTAAAGCAAAAGGTATAGACGGTAAAAGATTTAATATTGAAATTCAAATTAGCGATGAAGCTGATTACGATAAAAGAGCTTTATATTACTGGGCTAAATTATATACCGAACAATTAAGAGTAGCTGAAGACTATTCTCTACTTTCTAAAGCCATAGGTATCCATATCCTTAACTTTGTTTCGATTCCGGATGCGGCCAAGTATCATAACGTGTTTCAGATTACCGAAAAAGACAGCGGCCTATTATACTTTAAAGATTTAGAACTTCATACTATCGAGCTTAAGAAATTCGCCGATAATTCTAATGAAGAATTATCGGATATACTCACAAAAGTGAAAAATTCTCTAGACGTGTGGTTAGCGTTCCTAACAAGAAATGATTTATTAAAAACCGATAACTTGCCTAAAATATTAGACAATCCTGAGCTTAAAAAAGCTATCAACGTGCTGGAAGTAATGAACTTTACTGATGCTGAGAGAGAAGCTTATGAAGAACACCTTAAGTGGCTTAGAATAGAAACTAATACCTTGAAAAAATATGGAAAAAAAGCTAAAGCTGAAGGTAGAGAAGATAGGTAGGACTGAGGGTAGAGAGGAAGGTAAAGCTGAACGAAATATAGAAAT
Source organism: Candidatus Trichorickettsia mobilis (assembly GCF_034366785.1). Classification (NCBI taxonomy): domain Bacteria; kingdom Pseudomonadati; phylum Pseudomonadota; class Alphaproteobacteria; order Rickettsiales; family Rickettsiaceae; genus Candidatus Trichorickettsia; species Candidatus Trichorickettsia mobilis. The sequence continues at coordinate 1,279,713 of NZ_CP112932.1, read as the reverse complement.
TGCTAAGAGTTTATTATCTCAAAATATAGATATTAATGTTATATCTACCGCTACCGGTTTATCTATTGCAGAAATTAAAAAGCTTTTATCTTAATTAATTATAGTGCAATTTGTTTCTTTCAATATTTTATATACTGCAGCGCGGCTTATTCCCATTTCTTTGGCAAGAGCAGTACCTATAATACCGTTCTCTTTGTACTTTAGTAATTTCTCCCGATCAATTTTACGCTTACGACCAAATTTTATGCCTTTAGATTTTGCTTCAATCCTACCTTCGTTAGTACGTTCTAATATTCTAAGCCGTTCCGCTTCCGCAACGGCAGACAAAATAATTACCATTTTGCCTGTAGATCCTTCTGTACTAATACCGTCATCTAAAAAACGGATACCTACATGCATTTTATCAAATTGGTTGATAAGATTTATCATATCTGCAGTATCTCTACCCAATCTATCTAATTTGGTAATGAGGATCACATCACCTTCTTCTACTTTAAAAAGCAATGAGTTAAGGCCGGGTCTATCAACGTTACTGCCGGTAGATTTATTTAATAATAAATTTATTTTTCGTGTCGGCGATCCTCAAACGGCACAAAGGTCTGCCGCTATGTTAGTGGAACAAGAGACTAGAGAATTACAAGAGAATTTATCTTATGGCGCTAACAGTATGCGAGACGGGGTTAATATTAATAATTTAGAAAAATCACGATTATTGGTAATGCCTTCTGAAATTATGGCTTTACCGGATTTGTCATATTATATAAAGCTAGCTGGCAACTGGCCTGTTACTTTACTAAAAATGAAAATCCAAGCACCGGGCTTTTTTTATAGGTTTTTGTATAAGATTGGGTTAAAGCTTAGTATTACAACTAATTAAGCAATTAAAGCTATACCCTTTGTAAACGAAACTGATAATATGTTTTATTGACATTGCTTTTTAACTAAGCTAAACTTAGCTTAGTTAAACTGTTTTGTAGGTGATATGCAATTTGTAAATATGCATGATGCTAAGACCAATTTATCTAAATATATAGATAAAATAAATGAAAATCATGAAACTATAGTAATATGTAGAAACGGAATACCGGTTGGACAATTAATAAAATATACTCCTCCTAAAGTACGTAGAATAGGTATTTTAAAAAATAAAATTAAAGTCTTAGATAATTTTGATTCGGATTTGCCGGATGAAATTATAGGTGAGTATAAATGAAGTACTTGTTAGATACTTGCGTTCTAATTTGGGCTTTAGAAGGAGATGATATAAAACTCGGCAAGTTTAAAGAGTTAATACTTGATACGAAGAATAATATTTTTATCAGCATAGCGAGTTATTGGGAGATTATTATTAAGCAAACCCTTGGAAGAATAACTGTAAATGCAGATTTAGCTAAAGCAGTATTAGATAGCGGTTTTACTTGGCTAGATATTAAAATACTGCACTTAGATTATATTAAAGAGCTGCCGCTTATACATAATGACCCTTTCGACCGCCTTTTAGTTGCTCAGTCTAAAACTGAGAATCTAACAATTCTCACTACCGACTCAAAGATCCTACAATATAAATAATATCACTAAAGTAACTAAATATATGAATAGGTATATAAAACTTAACTTGCAAGAAATGTCGTCATATACTAGACTAGTAAAATAAACTAGTTGAATAGAGTTATGAAAATTGTAGGAATGTTTAAAACTAAAACACATCTTCCGGAGTTAATTAAAGAAGTAGAAGCCGGAGAAGAACTCTGTATTACCAATCATAGTACCCCACACTTTTATCCCGTCACTCGTACAATGTGAGATTGCAACAACCTAAACATCGCAGATAGGCTGCCACTTTGGGAGTGCCAAAAATAATCTTTTAACCAATCAAGTCCATAGGTAAGTTGTGTGATTTATATACCTTATTACAAAACAATTGCCAGATAAAGCTATAACTTTCTATATTTTATTGGTATCGTTACGACTCAAGGCTCGTGGTAAAGCTTTTGTAGGCTCTATATCGATGAAGAAGGTAAGATCAGGCAACAGATTTGATATTAGTTGTTGATGTAGCTGGTATATTCTCTCCGCACCTATGTCTTGAACAAGCCATTGATAGCAAGCTGTAGAATCTATAAAGCGATCACAAATTACCCAATAACCATCTTGTAACTTGGGTAATATTAATTTGTTCACATGTTCAAATCTAGCAGCCATTACTAGCATTAATTCTGACATTGGAAGTAACTCCTGATTAACAACAATATTTCTGATAGCTTCCGCAGTGTTAACTCCGCCAATCTCACGAGTTAGTACTACTTTGATGTTACGAGATTCCAGGTAATCGAAAAGCATTTTACATTAACTTATTTTATAATTTAGCGTAATTATAGAGAAACAACGATAAGCTAAAAAATACAAAGTTTATAAAAATCAGTGCATATAAAATTTAGATGAGCAGAAAAAAACGTACAAAGATTACATCTATCCCAAGCGATGGGTTATTTAAAAAAATCATGGAAGATGTAGTTACTGCTCGTGATTTTCTAGAGTATTATCTACCTGATGATTTTAAAAAACTAATCGATTTATCAAAAATAAAAATTGAGAAAGAATCCTATATCGAAGAAAATCTTAAGCGTAAATTTAGCGATATAGTCTATTCGGTACAAACTCGTAATAATGAGCAAGCCTTTGTTTACGTGTTAATTGAAGCCCAGTCAACTTGTGATTATTGGATTGCCTTGAGGTTATGGAAGTATATGCTGTTGTTATGTGAACGTCACAAAAGTAACAACGGTAAGCTACCAATTATTGCGCCGCTGCTACTTTATAACGGCACTGCAAAGTATAATGCTCCAATGAATCTATGGGATTTATTTACTATCCCTGAGCAAGCCAAAAAACTAATGAGCGATAATTACAAGTTGATTGACTTGCAAAGTATGTCCGATGACGAAATAAAGAAAAAGCAGCATTTAGGAATGCTTGAGTTTTTTATGAAGCATATCCATCAACGAGATATGTTGAAATTATGGGAGCGATTTCTGCAAGAATTTAATGAAGCTATTCTTATTGATAAAGATAAAGGCTACATTTACATAAAACACTTTCTTTGGTATACTGACACGAAAGTGTCCGAAGATAAGCAACAAGAATTAGGGCAATTGATAACGCATCATTTGTCGGAAGCACATGGAGAAGATATTATGCGCAGTATAGCTCAAAAATACATAGAAGAAGGTGAAGCTAGAGGTGAAGCTAGAGGTAAGGCCGAAGGTAAGGCTGAACTAATAAAATTAATGTTTACCAAAGGAAAAACTGTAGAAGAAATTATAGAATTTACCGGTCTACCAATAACTGAAATTGAGAAGCTGAAATCGTGAATAATTCTAAAATTTCCTGCGATGTAGAGAATGCTCTATTAAATTTGATAATAAAAATGCTTGAACAAAACATCGGCCTCCAATTAATTTCCATGACCACAGGAAAGAGCGTTGATGAGGTAAACAGAATCAAGTTATTACTGCAGTAATTTTTGATAGTCAATTACAAAAAAACAAAAAATTTAAAGCAAAACTTCTGCAAATAAGCTTTGCTTTTACACTTTCTAAAGCTTCTTTATATTTTTCTGTCTACCGACAACTAAATTACCGAAAAATTTGATAAAAAATCGTTATTATGAGTACACCCAAAAAATACATTACTTAATGAACAAAATCATCCAAAATAATTGTTTATTTTAGGTCTGATTTTAGTTAATATACAAAAATTATCGACAGCATACCCAAAATAGACATTTTATGACTAAAATCGGCTACGCACGCACATCAACCGTGGAACAAAATCTAGATTCTCAAATTATTGCACTCAAAGCTGCAAATTGTGAAATTATCCGAACCGAACAAAAAAGCGGAAATAATTTAGCGGATCGAAAAGAGCTAAATAATATATTGGATTTTATTCATAAAGATGAATACTTAGTAGTAACACGTATAGATCGTCTTGCACGCTCGTTAAAAGATTTACAAATTATAGTTGACCTGCTCAAAGCAAAAGGTGCTCATTTAATCGCGATAGAACAACCCGTAAATACCTCAACTGCAACCGGTAAAGCATTCTTCGATATGCTTGGAATATTTGCCGAGTTTGAAACTAACTTGCGCCGTGAGCGTCAAGCTGACGGAATTGCTGCCGCTAAGATCAAGGGTATTTATAAAGGTAGACCTCCTTCTATTTGTCAAGACAAGATTAAACAACATTTACTGGAAGGTAAGCGCCCTACTCAAATCGCCAAAGAGCTAGAAATATCCAGAGGGACGATTTATAAGATTAAACAACTAATAACCTTAGAACCTTCTACAATAGCTACTAATTTAGATAGTTAAAATTTACTCAAGAGAATGTACCATGACTAAACTCGCAAATCCACGGAACGATGTAGCCTTTAAAAAGATCTTCAGTGAAGATAATATAGAAGGTATAAAAGATTTTGCCGAATCTATAATAAGTAATGCCGTAGAGTTTCCGTTCTCTAGTAAGCTAATCTCTATAAAGTTCCTTCATAAAGATCAAATGCCTAGTCTCCTAAAAGGGAAAAAGAGCTTATGCGACTTAAAGGTTAAGGATGATAAGAACAACATATATATAATAGAGATGCAGAAGCGTAATGAAGAAGATTATTTACAGAGAATCCAATATTATGCTTCCCACGCTATTACCGATCAATTAGAACAAGGCACGGCACACAGAATTAAACCCTGTTATAACTATCTCGATAATGGGTAGAAAATGCTTTGACGATGATATACCTTGTATCTCCTATCATCCGTTCGTCGAGACTACTACCGGTAAACAGCTTCTTTTAACCCAGTCACATATATTTATAGAACTTCCTAAGCTAGAGAAGTCGGGTTTAACCGGTTCTACCCTTGAGTGGCTGGAGATGTTTAAAGAAGCCGCTCATCTCGATTCCATACCACAGGTAAAAAATAAAAACGTCTTGCAAGCATATCGTAAACTAGAGCAACATAACTGGTCTCCTGAAGAGAAAGAAGCCTATATAGCCTCCAAGATAGACGATGATATGGAAAAAAACAACTTAAAACATGCAGAAGATAAAGGTAGAGAGGAAGGTAGAGAGGAAGAAAAAATAAAAATTGCCAGAAATTTATTAGAATCAGGGTTACCGTTCGACCTAGTCATAAAAACTACCGGTTTATCTGAAGAAGAAGTTAAAAATTTAGAAACTAAAATAGGTGATGCGCGTCAAAACACCAAACCTGTATAAAGTCAACAAAATGATCTGCTTTAAAAAAGTTCGTCTTTACTTTATTTTAGCGATCTTAATTCGTTTTTATAGGCAGCAGACTTTATACGACAAACCCAATAGAAGGATTCCATCGTCAGGTAAGAAAATATACCAAAACCAAAGGTTCATTTACATCAGAAAATGCTTTGTTTAAGCTAGTATTTTGTGCTATAAAACAGATTATCGCCAAATGGAATATGCCAGTACCAAATTGGGCACTGACCATTTCTCAGCTTGATATTTATTTCCCAGACAGACTAAAATTTGGGAGATAATTTTAAAATGACACAGTTCTTTGAACACTTCCCAAAAATTCGATTCATGCAACAACGCCGTACCCTTTCCTACCTTAAATGCAAAATAGAGGCATTACCGAATTGGCTATGATTTGACGACATCTTCTCAAACTAACTACGACCACCAGAGCTTGGTGCACCTTTATTATTAATTTTATTAAGCCTGTTTTTATGCGCTTGCTGCAATTTTTGTTTATCTTGCTCTGTGTTTTTAACATGTTGTTTTACCAATGCTCCCATAATTTTTTTAGTTTCTTTTATAAGTTCCTGGGACGTCATTTTATCTGCAACTTTATTTTCTTGCCACTTTTTAAATGCCGCTTGCTTTTCCTTGGGAAGAATTTTAGCATATTGCTTTTGTAAATCCTTGAAACTACTTTGTAAATCTTTGGTAGCTTCCTTCAACTTCTCAGATGGGTTTTTAACTGTGTCTACAGTCTTTTTTGTTGCAGAGATAGTTTGAGCAACTACTACCTCTTGCTCTTTTTGGGGTTTACTAAACCATGATTTGATAGAATCTACACATTTCGAACCTAACTCTTTAATTTTGTCTATTGCAGTTGAAATACCAGATTTTAATCCTGAGTAAAGTTTTTCTGCAGCTTGTGCAATGCCGCTCATCAACTTGTTAGAGCTTTGTTGTTTCTCCTTAGCTTGATCACCACTCAAATCTTGTACATTTTTATCAGGTGTTTCAATCGATGTAACTTTATCAACTATTTTGCTTAGTTTAGTAGCATTTTCACTAAATGTTGTAAGTTGTGCTTTTTCTTCTGGATTAGATGAGGTTTTAGCAAATTCATCCGCTATAGCTCCATGAGATTTAATCATAGTAGAGATATTAGCTCCTCTGTGTTTCACACGTTCTTCAATTGACAAACCACTTGATGGCGATTTGCGAGCTGATTGTTTGTTACTTTCCTCTTGCTCCACCTCTTTTAATAATTGCTGATATTCTTTTTCAACGTTATCCTCACTTATTGATGACTGGTGACCAGATTGTTTTGCTGTATTAATGACGGAATCTTTTTCATTAATATCTATCCCCATCTCTTTGGCCAGTTTTTCTATTTCAAGATCAAGTAGCTGATCTTGAGTCATTTTAGAACCCTTTCCACCAATTTTTCTTTCCGCCTCAACCTCTCTCTCTGCTTCTTTAATTATTCTATCTATCTCAAGATTATCAGAATTTTTTGCATTAAGGTCAATCCCCATTTCTTTTGCCATTTTTTCTAATTCAAGATCCGCCTGATGACTCATTTCAGGGTTTTCAAACATCTTAAACAGCCTATCTTGCTGTTTTTCAAATTCCGTGAATTGCTGCTCAGTCTTTTCGTACGCTTTATCAAGTTCTTGTTGTGAGACCTTAAGTTGTTTATTAACATCAGCCTCTAGCTCATCTACCATCTTCTGAATCTCATCTATTTTTTTAGACATAAAACACTCATAAATTAATTATTTTTAGTATTATATCCATCACGAATCAAGAATTGGAATTAAACAGTTAATGGTTCCTTGAGAATCTGCGTTGAACTTATATTTTTACCGCATTTAGCTGGTTCTGATGGCATAAAGAAACTGGTCAATTTTCGTAAACAGTATATTAGAACAAGGTGGCTCTCGCAAACGGTTTTGTCGCATCTATAAAATAAGTGGTTCTGTCGCATCTGTTGCAAAGGCTCTCTAAAACTGCTATAAAGGCTTAAAAAATATTCGAATGCCGTTTAACATTTCTCCAAAACTGATCAAGTATTTTAAAGGATTTTGTTCATCACCTTAAATAATAATGCTCTTTGTCTACATGAAATGTAGATTTTCTCTAAGTTATCGTGATTTAGAAGAAATGGCTAGTATCAGAGGAGCACAGATAGATCATGCTACTCTACAAAGATGGGTAATAAGGTTTGTGCCGTTAATAGATACTGCGGTAAGGAAACGCAAAAAGCCCGTAGGCAATAGTTGGAGGATGGATGAAACATATATTAAGATAAATCTACCGGCTTCCTGTTTTAATTCATTCTTTAACACTGCTATCGCATTAATTACTTCCCGGTAATCAAGCAATCTATCTGTTGCCTCTCGTAAGTTTGCGGGAATGTTTAAATTACCTTCATCATACTTAACCAACATATCCCATGTTTTAGTGTATGCCTTGATTAAGCTAACTAATTCTATCCCAACATCATTTACTAAATTCTGATTGATCAGGGTAGTTGACAGTAAATTCAACTGTTTGTCTTAATTGATCCAATCTATCTTGGATTACTTTGTCTTTATTAACGCTATATCCTTGGATAAGATAGTCTTTCAATATTTTAGATGCCCATTGTCTAAATTGAATTCCTCGCTTGGAGTTTACTCTGTACCCCACGGATAAAATGGCATCTAGGTTATAATATTCTACCCATCTTTTTATTTCCCGCTCTCCTTCTTGTTGAACTATTGCAAATTTTGCAACGGTTGAATGTCTATCCAGTTCTTCTGTTTTAAATATATTTTTTAGGTGCTTTGAGATTACTGATTTATCCCTCCCAAATATGTTTGCCATTTGATTTAATGATAACCACACAGATTCATTGTAGACCTGCACCTCAATTCTGATCTCTCCATTTTCAATCTGATAAATAACCAACTGATTATCTTGCATTTATACGCATCCATTAAGATAACATTACTTTAACAAGCTACTATCTATGCCTCACAGACTGATAATATGATTGAACCATAGTGGAAAATATGCAATTTGCTGATTACGAGGTTCCGATATAAATGCTAACTCTAATACAACCAATAAACTGATTATTATTTACGCCGATTTTACTGTTCATTATACAGCTTCTGGCGCATACACCAACGTAACGAGAAGCCGATGTAAGCCAGGAAAGCAGGGAATTATATCATAACCAAACATTCTTACTTTATGAGCTACTACCTATTAGCTGCTAGTAAAGTTATCGTGATCTTGGGGTTTCGATATATTCATTAGTCTATAATTATTTTTACATTCTTATGATTAATCGCTAATTTTAGCAAAATCTACTTCTCGAGCATGACGTATATGAAGTACATATAACGCCTCCTCACTCACTTTATATCTTAGTATGTAACCGCTAACTCCGAATTTAATAAACAAATCTCGATATCCTAATAAATCCTTTACCGGCTTCCCTAGCAAAGGAAATTCAGCGAGTTCTTCAATTGCAGCTTTTATTGCCAAACCTGCACGTTTTGCAGCAGCAGGATTATTTATGTCTATAAATTCTTTAAGACGTACCAAACCATCAACCGCAGACTCCACCCAAATCAATTTAATCATTCTTCTGAATCTGTTTTGTTATCGGTTCCCCAAGTTCCAAGCCATGCTTGGACTTTCTCGTTACTTATTAATTTTCCATCCAAAGCTTCTTGCCATCTATCCAAAGTTTCTTGTTTTAATCGCTCTTCGTATTCTTCTATTTCCAAGTACTGCTGAACTGCTTGTTGTAACAACCAATGTGTTGAGCGCTGTTTTGCTCTCCCTAGCTTTTCTAGCCTCTGCTTGGTATTTGATTCAAGTTTTACTGTTACCGGTACTATATTTGATGCTTTCATTTGCTCCTCACTTACTAAGCATAGTATTACAAAGTATTACTTAATACTACTATAGTAGTATATCTCTACTTCGTTGGCAATCGGCAAACATATTTCTACTTGTAAAAACTTCATTACTTGTTTTGACTAGCAAATATTATTTCTGATGTTGGGCAATTTTTTCTTGGATTAGCTTATAAACTTCCATCGGATCCTTTATATTTAAAAGCTTTATACCTGCATTATTAAGAGCAATATTGGTAATTAACTGTATATCTCCGATGCCAAACAAGCGCTTTAAAAAATTACGTTTTATCATTACTTCTTTAATATTTTCATATTTTATGTCTTTCTTAGAATAATTTATAAAACTGTTTTCATAAGAAATTTTATGATCTTCAATAAAGAATCGTGTGTAAGCATGCTGAAAAAATCTAATTGGAATAATTATTATAAAAGCGATTATGCTAAATATAAGGAGATCAGAAATAAACATACTTGAAAATCGTTCTGAGCCTAAACGAAAGAGAAGAAATGCTATATAAAAGCAAGCGGTATATAAAAGATAGCCCCGCACTAAAAATACGGGTTTAACTTCTTTAGAATTAACTTGAGCATCATTTTCATACAAATATTGAGTCGATTCTTTCATTTTCATTCCTTAAACTTGATTTAACCTATAGTAATATAGGACAAGAAGGGGTAGAGGCAATCGCTACCGTATTACCAGATACTAAAATCTCTAAACTTACTATACCTTTAGTAGATCAAAAAAATATAAAATCATTATTAGCCAAGATACTAATTACCAATAAACTTACTACAGAAATTTACGACGATAGTAACTTTCTGTTTCCAACTAGTTTATTCAAGATCACAGAGTTTAATAAATTAATGCAGAGAAAAGAAGTAGCAACCCCTCAATTGATATATAAAGCTTGCACAGAATTATTAGATGTGAATATGGGCAAAGCTTTACAAGATTTACTCACTATTTACAATATTGATCCAAATATGGAAGTTGACTCACAACATCATACTTTAATGGGACAGTTAATAGAATATATACTACCACCTGATAATTGGTATTTTTTTGATCATTAATTTGTCTAATTTTTTAAAAAATTATAACTATTCCACGAATCCGAGAATGGCGTTTATTAACATTTTAAGCAGTTGACTATATTATGTATATTAGTATATAGTGAATATTATCACCAGGGGTGCTTTAGATTACAGATATAGCTAAAATTAGTATCTGCTTCTTAGGCTGAGAAAAACCCTTAGAACCTGCTCGGAGTAATATCTGCGAAGGGAGAGTGTTGCTTTTATTAATTTTTGCATCGAAATGTAGTGTCCACGTTTTTTTAGTACTTCTGGTGCTATCTTCAAAAACATAAACAATACTCACTCAAGCTATTGATACAACCTCTACCCTTCCCTCTGGTGATCACAAAACCAAAAGAGGGATAAATGCGCAACCTTAGCAAAAAAGACTTATCAATCTTGATCGGCAATAGTTTAGATCATTTTGACACTACTTTATATACTCTTCTAGCACCACATCTAGCTCCACTATTTTTTCCAAATACTGATAAAACAGTGCAATTAATAATGGCCTATTCTGTTCTCGCTACTTCGATTTTCACTAGACCATTGGGAGCGATAATTTTTGGTATGATTGCACGTCGTGCTCCAGCCCAAGGTTTATATTATTCTCTGATTGGTCTGGCGATCACTACTACTATGATTGGATTTCTACCTGATTACAACACTATCGGGTGGTTAGCGCCGACAGGCCTAATTATAATTAGGTTGGCTCAAGGTATTTTTGCAGAAGGAGAAACGGTTATTGCTAGATTATATATTCTGGAAAATAAATCTGATACTAAAGCACTACAAGCTTCATATCTTTATCATAGTTCCACTGTATTTGGTATAGTATTCGCTTCAGCTGCTACTTGGGCAGTAGAAGTATCACCATTCACAAATGCCTGGCGTATTTGTTTTTGGGGTGCTAGCTGCACTGGCTTGATTGGTTATTATCTAAGACGATATTCAATTAACAAGCGAGATATGTTACAAGTAAGTGCAAAAATCAACTACCTTAATCTCTTAAGTATAATTTGGAAACACAAAGTAATTATAGTACAAATTGCTGCGATCATTAATGTTTCTTATCTTACTTATTCAATACCATTTATTATAATGAACAGTTTTATCCCTTTAATTACAGATATTAGAGCAAGCACAATGTTAGCTCTTAATACTAGCTTATTAATCTTCGATATGCTATTCATCCCAATATGCGGAAAATATGCACAAAAATATCCTCCAGCGTTAATTATGAAGAATTCATGTATGGTGCTTGCAGTTACTATTATTCCGCTATGGTACAGTCTTAATCATGCTTCACTATGGTATGTTACAGCAGTACGTCTATGGATAGTAATCTGGGGGATCATGTTTTTATGTCCATTAAATCTTTGGTGTAAGAAATTAGTAAATTCACCAGACCAATATCTAGTAGTTGGTATTGGTAACGCTTTAGCTTCAGCAACTGTAGGGCGCCTTACTCCTGTAATCTGTTTATCTTTATGGCACATTACCAATATATCACTATCTATAGCATTCTACATTGCTGTAATTATTATAGGAGCTATCTATGTAATCAATAGACTCACAAAAAAAGTTCAATAGACTTCTTACCTACTGTTGTTGATTATAACTAATTATACGCATATAATAGTATTTATCTCAAATATTATTGAACTTATATAAAATGACTGAATATAAAAAAATTATTGCACAAAACAAACAAGCTTTATTTAATTATTTTATCGAAGAACGTTTTGAAGCCGGTATTATTTTAAAAGGCAGTGAAGTGCAATCCTTACGCCAAGGCAAAGGTAATATCACTGATAGCCACGCTACTAATGCCGGCAATGAAATATTTTTATATAATTGCCATATTGCGGAATATGATAAAGCTCATCAATTTAATCATGATTCACGCCGGCCACGCAAACTATTATTACATACGAAAGAAATTAAAAAAATTATCGGTAAAGTCAGAGTAAAAGGCTACACCCTGATTGCATTAAGCTTATATTTTAATAGTAAGAATATTGCTAAAATTGAGCTAGGACTAGCTAAAGGCAAAAAGCTGCATGATAAAAGAGAATCCATTAAAGCGAAGGATTGGCAAAGAGAACAAGGCAAATTAATGCGCCGCAAACTGTAAGTTGTAGATAGCACTTCAAAAAACTAATACTCTACTAAGTAATAATTATAATAAATTTACAACATGATATACAATTATAAATTGCATATCAGATTATTATTTTGTTAATATTTAAATTATGGCTAAGATTTCTTATCTGAGTAATTTAAAATAGCAAAGTCATGAAAAAATATAAAAAATAATGATCTCAACTATGTTAGGAACTATGACATTATCTGTGACAATAGCGAAAGCAGATGATTCGCAACCAGATCCGGTAGTGCAGCTATTTACCGTGGCTGCTGACATAACAAAACTTATTTCTAATATCGTAAAACTCAAAAATGATCCACCTCTTCAAAAAGCTGTAGATGTTATAGCTATAATATCTAATTTGATGGATCTATCTAAAGATAGTAAGGGAATTGGCAATGCTTTTCAATATTATCCGGCAGAAGCTCAGACTTTCTTCAAAACATTGTATGTTAAAATTAAAGATCCAACACAGCTGCCTGGAATTATAGCTGGACTAAAAGCCAATTCTACTGATCCAGACGCATTTGGTAGGTATTTTCTATCATTGGGCGGTGTGCCTCCAGAAAAAGCAGCTGCAGAAATGGCGGCTATAGAAGCTTTTGTTAATACTAATGTAAAACTTAAGAATACGATGGACGGGTTATTTGCTAAGCTTGCTGATGATTTACAAATAACACCTGCTCAGGCGGAAAAAGCATTAATCTCTAGCGTTGCTAAGCAAAATCCTGCAGCTGCAGAAATACTTAAAATATCCATTCAATATATCAATGATACATATAATAAATCAGAAAATCCTTTTACTATGGGCGCAGTCAAGAATTTCATATTTGATCCAAATGGTCCTATAGCTCAATCTTTATCAGGTAGTAACAAAGCAACTAACTTAGCTTCTTTACCATATGTACAAAAACCTGATACTACTAGTGTATATGCTGAAGCACTACGTAATGCTGCTACAGACGTTTTACGTTTAGTAGATAATAGAATTGGTGTGCTTGCTATGAATGGTGGAAATCTAACAGAAGGAGATGGAGTTGCTGCTGGTGATGGCATGTTTGACCATTACGGAGTATGGGTTAAAGGTATGCTCACTCAAGCGCGGCAAAAAGAATATGGCCTTACTCAAGGATATAAATTAAATCAGTCAGGCGTTACTGTAGGTGCTGATATTGGCAACACTCATAAACTTGGTGCAGCTTTCTCGTATACTCAAACTACAGTTAATGGTAAAGACGGTCATATAAGTAAAGATAGAGTAAGGAACTATATTGGTACTGTCTATGGGTTATATAATTTCGAAAATAATATTTTTATTAGTGGTCAAGGTCAGTACGGAACTAGTAAGATGAAAAAATCAAGAGATACTAATGATTTAAATCATAATAAGGCTTACGGCAAAACCAAAGGCACGATCTTTGGTGGCAAAATGGAAGCAGGTTATGATTATAAAACCAGCTATAATGAAAATTGGCACTTAATTCCAAGTACTGGTATCTCTCATAATAAATTAAATGTAAAGGGTTATCGCGAACAAGATAGTGCTGACACCTTGACAAGACAAATAGACAAAAGAAATTCATATACAACATCAGCTCTATTTGGAATAAAAACTAGTTATATTGTTAATATGCAAACTTATAATATAGTGCCAGAAGCGCATATTAATATAAGTCAAATTCTCAAACAAAAAAATGGAGCTAGTGTTGTGTCAATCATTGATGCAATAGCCCCAACAACAACTCCATCAGCAAAAGCAGCAAAAACAACTTATGTATTTGGTGGCTCAGTCCAGATTTTGCAGTTGAAGGCTTTTGATATAACTTTAGGTTATGATCATACTAGAAGCAAAAAATTCTACTCAAATACTGGCTATTTGAATCTACGAGTAAATTTTTAATTTCTAATAATAAACCTCTCTCACAAACTTAAGCGTGAGAGAGGTTTATTATTTAATCGCCTACATTATCAAACTCTTAATCTTATTGAGGCTGTCATATGTTGCGTTACTTGATGTTATTCCCTTTATTTCTGTCTTTTGTTAATAGTTATGCAATAGAAGAAGCAAAACCAGTTTTTGATGATAGAAAATGGATGCTAGCATGGTCTAAGTTTCAAAATTCTTCTGGAACAGGAAAACCTGTTTTTGATGAATATGTGATATCAGGTGAAACTGTTGACAACTGGTCAGAATTAGTAACTGTACAATTTTTCCCAGGGTTAAATAAAGATATTAATCTTGATGTCTTTGAAGCACAAAACAAAGCCTCATTGACAGCAGTATGCCCTAATGTTGATTGGCAATCCTTGTATCAAAAACCAAATGAGAGAATGTGGCTATTTACTAGTAAAGATTGCTCAGGTCAACCTGATCAATCAGAGCTAGCTAAAGTAGTAAAAACAGATGAAGGTATTCACTTTTTTCATTATGCAATTAAGAAAGCTCCAATGCCTGAATTAACAAAAGAGACATGGAAGCAAAATCTTATTTCCATACAAATAAAAAAAGCTGGTTAGGTTTTACACAACTTTAAGAATCGTCATTGCGAAAAGTTAACCTTTAGGTTACAACGAAGCAACTCAGAAAGATTAACACAGTAAAAGCGTATCTATTCACGTCCCTGGCAAACCTTTACCGTATCAGGTATAGCTAGAGTCAGTGAGCTAGTTACTTTAAATTTTAGTGTGAACCTGCGCAAGCAGTATTACTTTGTTTCGCACAGGTGAATCACGCGAAATTTTGTCGTCCCAAGCTCACTGACGACGCTATATACAGATGGTGAGTTTGACAACAAACTGCTTCCACGATGTCATTCCCAGCAACGGCGGGGATCCAGCCGTACATCTAAGCATTTGAGGTTTTTATTCCTAGATTCTCGCTGTTGCTGGGAATGACATCGAGTGCGTTAATAGACTAGTATATATATCATATATCTGTGGTTTGCGCCAGACCCCTGAATAGATACGTAAAAGCTGTGTTACTGTTATGATTTTTTTCTGGATTGCTTCGTAATGTGCTTATGCACATCCCTTGCAATGACAGGCTTTTGGAGTATTTTTTAATCCGTGAACGTTACATTTAATTTAGTTCTAACACGGCTTCGTTCAATAATTTAATTTTATCTCTAATCGCTGCAGCAGTTTCAAATTCTAAGTTACTAGCTGCAGCTCGCATCTCTTTCTTTAATTTTTCTATATATACTTTTAATTTACCTTGATCTCGTAATAATTCACGATCCTGTTCAATATTAACAATTTTACTCACTTTATCAAATTCAGTTAACGCATAAATTTTACGATTAATAGTTTTAGGAATAATTCCAAATTTTTGATTATACTCTGTTTGCAGCTGTCTACGTTTCATAGTTATAGCTACCGCTTTGTCAATTGATTTAGTAATACGATCAGCGTATAATACTACCCTTCCCTCACTATTACGAGCTGCTCTACCTATAGTCTGAATTAAAGATACTTCTGAACGTAAGAATCCTTCTTTATCAGCATCGAGGATTGCCACTAAACCGCACTCTGGTATATCCAAGCCCTCTCTAAGCAAATTAATGCCGACAATAACGTCAATATTGCCATGTCTTAAATCTTTTATTATTTCTATACGTTCCATAGTCTGAATTTCTGAATGTAAATATTCAACCTTATGCCCTAATTCCTGCAAATAACTGGTTAAGTCTTCTGCCATTTTTTTAGTTAGCGTCGTCACTAATACTCGTAAAGATCTATTGACGGTAACTCTGATTTCCTCTAGTAAATCTTCAACCTGATTAGTTGCCGGTCTGATAATGCATTCCGGATCTAAAAGACCGGTAGGTCTAATAATTTGCTCTACGATTACACCATGAGTTTCCTGTAATTCAAATTCACTTGGAGTGGCTGATACAAAAATAGTTTGCGGACGTAAATTTTGCCATTCATCAAACTTTAGCGGCCGGTTATCCAATGCTGACGGTAGACGAAACCCATGTTCGATCAACGCTTCTTTTCTAGCTCGATCACCATTATACATTCCTCGAACTTGTGGTACTGTCACATGACTCTCATCAACAAACAATAAAGCATCTTTAGGTAAATATTCAAATAAAGTAGGCGGCGGTTGACCTGGCAATCTTCCAGTCATGAATCTTGAATAATTCTCTATTCCTTTACAGCTACCGGTTTCCATTAGCATTTCAAGATCATAGTTGGTACGAGATTTCACTCGCTGTTCTTCTAATAATTTGCCTTGTTTATGTAAAAATTGTAAATGCTGCTGCAATTCAATCTCAATTTCACCAATTGCTTTTTTGATTACTGCCTGTGAAGTTATAAAGTGAGAGTTTGCGTAAACCACCACTTGAGCAAGTTTAGCAATAGTATTACCAGTCAAAGGATCAAATTCATGGATATATTCAAGTTCATTACCAAAAAATGATAATCTCCAAGCCTTATCAGCATAATGAGCTGGAAAAATATCTACATTATCACCTTTAACTCTAAATGTTCCTCGCTCAAAACCGATATCATTCCGTTCATATTGCAAATTTATCAACTCAAGTAGTAATTGGCTTCTAGAATAGCTATCACCAACTTTTAAGATTATGACCATCTGGTTATAAAGTTCAGGAGAGCCTAAACCATATATGCATGATACTGATGATACTACTATCACATCTCTTCTTTCTAATAGAGAACGAGTAGCAGAATGTCGTAGTAAGTCTATAGTATCGTTAATCGATGCATCTTTTTCGATATAAGTATCAGTACGCGCAACATAAGCTTCTGGTTGATAATAGTCATAATAAGAAACAAAATATTCGACAGCATTATCCGGAAACAACTCCTTCATTTCTGAATAAATTTGAGCAGCCAAAGTTTTATTATGTGCCATAATTAAAGCTGGACAATTCATCCTGGCAATGATATTAGCCATGGTAAAAGTTTTACCTGAACCGGTAATACCAAGTAACATTTGTGATTTCTGTCCAGATACCAAACCTTCAACAATTTGCTGAATCGCTGCTGGTTGATCACCAGCAGGTTGATAATCTGATTTAATTAAAAACTGAGCCATTAAACTATTACTTGCCAAGAACTTAATAATTACGCTAATATCCGAGCCAATTACCTAGAGATATTCTATCCTAATAAAATCAATTATAAAATGAATAAAATAATATTATGTCAAAAGTTGTTATTTACACTAGTTCGTCATGCCCATATTGTCTTAGAGCCAAAGCTTTACTTCAAAGAAAGAATGCTCAATTTGAAGAAATTAATATTGAAAACGATCAGCAGTTAAGAGAAAAAATGATTCAACAAGCAGGTGGTCGTAAAACTGTACCTCAAATATTTATTAATGATATACATGTTGGTGGTAGTGACGATTTATATGCTCTTGAACAGGAAGGTCAATTACAAAAGCTGTTAGACAATAATTTTGAAATTTTAGAAAAAATCTTGTCTTAGTCTCACAACGACGATACACTACTTGCACGACCGTCGTTGTAATTTTTGTGTAACAATACTTAACTTACGCACATAACATAGCTATTACCAAGTAAGCCAAAGTCTTCATAATGGGTTGAACCAAATGCATTAAAATGATTATTCAGATAAAATTCATAATCTACAATATTATCTGTATCCGCAAACACCATCGATGAATTTAAATCAATATTGTCTAAAGTGTAGTCGTAACAAACGTTTTTTATCACATTGCTAGCCTGCTTACAATTCAACGTTGCCATAAATTCATCTCTAACGTTACTATCTGCTGTGAGCTCAATAAATTCTTTAATCACTATCTGTGGGTCTTGATTAAGCCATTTTTCTTCCTCAACAAAATTCAGTAAATAATTTTGTGGGTTTTCTTTGGTTGTAACTTTTTCATAGACAGTTAAAAAGAACTCTCTTAGAGCAAGTGAATCATTCATAGATTGATCAATCATATTATGATTGAGTAAATATCTCATAGTTTGAGTTTCACCTTTCAGAGTTAAATATTTAGCTTGCGCCGCAGCTTCATCAAAAGAAAGCGTGCCAATGTTGCCTGTACCCAAAGGTACTACATTAAGTGCTATTTCGCGTAATTCTTCCCAGTGTTTATTTTGTTCAGCGGTATATAACATCTGATCTTTACCCTTGCCTATGCCAAGCCCATAATATAGCGCATTATCAATTATATTTTTTGCCATACCAGTCTTAGAAATATTTGGTGTGGCGCTATATATCGCTTTATTTGCACTAGAGTTTAAATCATCACCGCCAAAAACAAAAGCCAGAGTTTGACATTGAGCTTGAGTTTCATTGTTGGATCCTGCAAAATACTTTATTGGCACATTATCTCTACAACCACCATCATAATACCAAACTCCATTAATTTGTACTCCTTGAAATACTCCTGGTATCGCAGCTGAAGCCTTACATGCTAAAGCTATTTCAACATTTGGAGTATTCTCGCCACTAAAAATTGTTAGATCACCATTTTGGTAGTTCGTTGCTGTTACCATTAGATTTTTAAATTTTTCCGGAGCAATAGTTCTTAATAAAGCTAAATCTCCAAAAGTTATGTCTCCTTCTGTGGTACATTTTTGTAAAAGCGCTTGTAAATTCTCTTCTAGTAGTTCAATATTGCTTTGCTGATTGATAAATTTTACTCGTTGTTGCAATAAAGCTGTTATTTCTGTGTCAATATTATAAAGCTCAGATGCATCAATTACTAAAAACTCATCTTCTTCTATTGCTGCTGTATATTTTTCTCTATCATCTATTTTTTTACGCAATACTTCTTCAAGACTTGCTTTCGCTTTTATTAAGTCTGGTAACAATTGACCTTTAATATCATCTATAACAAAATCATTTTGTAAAAATTCTGTTAGAAAATCTTGAATATTTGTTGCAATAGTAGTACGTAGCAATTCATATAAAGGGATAGCATCATTGACTATAGGAAGCCCAACCAATCCCTTGCCTAATAAATCTTTAAAATTTGTTTTATTCGAAAGATCTTCAAATTTCTCTGCAGAAATTCCAGTTGCTACAAAGGCAGCAGTAATAGCGCCAGCTGAAGTACCTGCTATATCTTCTACCTCGTCTATAACACCAAATTTCTTTAAAATTTTATATACACCTCCATAAACAGCACCTTTAGCGCCACCGCCACTAAAAGTAATATGTTTTATCGGTTCTGTAGTTTGTTTTGTAGATTCATTTGACCCTAGTAAATAATTTGTTATTGATTCAAACATAGTTTTTAACCTTATAATTTATTGTTGATTTGGTTTAATATTAATAAAATCTAGTGATTTGATATTATAATATATATTATTAACTATTCTGTCAATAAAAATAATTAATAATAACCAATGTATTTTTAAAAAAACTAAACTGATGTTATGATTTTCGTATTTTAGAGGTAGCTGCGAGAGGTTTTAGTAAAAAATAATTTTGGCTTCTGAAAATGGTCAAATTCATGAATCATTTAATAGACCTCTCTCACAAACTCTACGTGAGCGTTCACGGTTTTTAAATTTGAACATCAATATATGACTTAAAAAGCTGGTGACCAACTCTACTTCTATAGATGATTTGTATACAGGTTCGATACTCAAATCCAAAGCAAACCAAAAGTACGCTGCAGATCAAAGCTGTTTCTCTTTTAATAAATCCTCTCTCAGAAATGAGTTTCCAAAGAGCTCTAATAATAAAATTCAAGAGAACTTAAATCATGAATAGATGATAGTTAATAAGATCTATCATATTTTGCATAATGTAATTGAGTTATTAAATTATTACTTGCTAAAAACTTGATGATTGAGTTAATATCTGCCCTGCAATTAACAAACTATCACATATTGTGGATAGTTATTTTAAAACATTAATAAAACAATACATCTAGTGTTATTTCGTTCTGGTATAATCGTAGCATTCTTTACATTACTTTCTCGTATTTTTGGACTGGCAAGAGAGTTATTTATTGCTTCAATGTTTGGCACCAGTTATTTAGCTGACAGTATTAATGTAGCTTTTAAATTACCAAATTTGTTTCGACGTATTTTTGGTGAAGGAGCATTATCTGCCGTCTTTATTCCAATTTTTAATGAAAAATTATTACATTCATCTGCGGCAGCTCGTAAAATTTCTGGAGAAATTTTTACTTTATTATTATTAACTCTGATCACGTTAGTAGTTTTAATGGAAATTTTTATGCCATCAATAGTATTGATACTAGCCCCAGGATTTCATAAAAATTTAGAAAAATTTGAGTTAACTATATTAGTATGCCGAATCACTATACCTTATGTAATATTTATTTCTGCAACAGCCTTATTGGGTGGTATCTTGAATTCCGTAAAACAATTTGCCGCTTTTGCGTTTGCGCCAATTATTTTAAGTGTTACCGTCATAATAGGCACTCTAATTTTACAACAATATATCTCATCACCTATTGCAATTAGTATTGCCGTAGTGATTGCAGGAATATTACAAATCTTATTTATGCTTTATTTTGTCTTTAAAGCTAACTTGTCGTTTCCTCTGACTATTAATATTCATGATAGTGATGTAAAGAAATTTTTATTGAATATGATTCCGGCAACCTTAAGCTCAGGTGTATATCAATTAAATTTATTTATCTCACAATCAATTGCCAGCTTTATTCCCGGAGCTGTTTCTATTCTTTCATATGCAGATCGCATTTATCAATTTCCACTATCAATTATCGGAATAACTTTTGGCACAATACTACTTCCTGAGTTATCTAAAATATATAAAATCAATGACTTAAAAAAAGCTTACCAGCTTCAAAACAAAGCTATCAAAGCAGGCTTATTTTTATCGATACCAGCAAGCCTTGGGATAATTTTACTATCTGAACCTATTATTCATATAATTTTTGAGCGTGGCGCTTTTCTTGCTGATGATACTATAAAAACCGCACAAGCAATTTCAGCTTTTGCAATAGGATTACCTGCTTTTGTCCTTTCTAAGATTTTTATGCCTATTTTTTATGCAAATAATGATACTAAAACTCCATTAAAAATAACCATATATTCATTAACTATAAATACTATCTTAAACTTACTATTAATGTTGTTCTTTGATCATATAGGAATAGCACTTGGCTCATCCATCGCTGCCTGGTATAATGTTTGGTTATTACATAAATACGGCAAAGTTTATCATGTAGTCCCTTTTACTTCCAAAAAAATTATGATTTTTACTCTAAAATTACTTTTCAGTGCTTTATCTATGAGCCTGATAATTTTAATAATCAACCATTATTATGGCTCATATTTTTATCATGAATCACTATTAATTAAATCATTAACCCTGTCAGCGACCATTATTACTGGAGCTTTAGTGTTTTTTATCAGCAGCCTAATTTTAGGAATCTATCAAGAATTATTATCAAAAAATGAAAGCACAATCTAATCATCAAGATCTACTTAAGTTGATAGCGGTGCTCGCGATGACTATTGATCATATAGGTCTATATTTCTACCCAGAACAACAAATATTACGCGCTATTGGTAGATTAGCGATGCCTATTTTCTGTTTTTTTGCTGGTTATAATTTTCACAAACGTCCGAAACACTTAATCTTAATATTAGGGATATTATTATATGCTATAACACGAATTATTTTTGGGAAATTTCAAGGAGCTAATATCTTAATCAGTATTTATCTAGGACAATGGTATATATTTTTATTCGATCATCAATTAAAAAAATTTACCAGTAGCTACCTGCATGTAATAATTAGCGGGATTCTGTTTCCTTATACCGACTTTTTATTTGAATATGGTACTCTGGTTATAACAATAATGATTCTAGGACATATCGCAAAATATGAAGACAGAAATCGCAATTTAACAGTAGCAATTACAGTGATCCTCTCATTATTTCATAGTTTTGCTATATTTACACCAACAAATACCGACCTTATTATAACTATACTAATAGCAATTAGTGGATATTTTCTGATAACCGCACGTAATTTTAATCAACCAATTAATCTAAAAATAAATGTGATTACCAGAAATATATTATTTGTTTATTTTATCCAGGTAGTAATAATCCAGTGTATATGGACTTTACACAAAAATACTTGACTATAGTAGGTCTTTCATATATGCTCGTTGCCAAATTTTGATAGCTACCAATTGAATTATTAAAATAGTAGTAAATTGGCTTTGCTATAATAATCTAATACTATA
The DNA here is from genome assembly GCF_034366785.1 of Candidatus Trichorickettsia mobilis. NCBI lineage: Bacteria > Pseudomonadati > Pseudomonadota > Alphaproteobacteria > Rickettsiales > Rickettsiaceae > Candidatus Trichorickettsia > Candidatus Trichorickettsia mobilis. The sequence goes on along the minus strand of NZ_CP112932.1, from coordinate 1,257,085 downwards.
AAATAAGGTTCAGTCGTGGCAAAGAAAAATAAAAATATTTTAGTAAAACTTGTAAGCACCGCAGGTACTGGCTATTTTTTAGTTAAAAAACGCAATCCAAAAACTCAAACTGAAAAATTATCATTTAAAAAATACGATCCAAAAGTTAGAAAGCATGTCCAATTTAAAGAAGAAAAAATCAAATAAGGTTAACTAAGTTATGGCAACAAAAATTCGTCTGGCTCGAGGTGGGGCAAAAAAGCGTCCTTTTTATCGGATAGTAGTAGCAAATGCTACTGCTCCTAGAGATGGAGATTTTCTAGAAAAAGTTGGAACATACAACCCGCTTTTAGCTAATGATAACAAAGATCGTATTGTGCTAAAAGTAGATCGTATTGAATACTGGTTAAGCTGTGGCGCTAAACCAACAGAAATTGTTGCAAAATTTATTGCAGCCGCTGGTGTAAATTTGCCAGAATGGGCAAAAAAAGAGATGGCTATAAGAGCACAAGGCCAACAAGCCAGAAAACCTAAAAAATCGGAAAGCTAAATATAAGCGCATGTATTTGATAAACAGTACCAATTTGTAGTTATACTAACAATAAATACTTATCGTGTTAACTGTGTTACCTTATATAGGTTCAGTAACTCGGTTTCAGATATGTTCTCGAAATATAACGTCATCCAGGACTTGTTTTATAGCTCTCCAAAGTTAAATTAAAACACCGATGTCATCCCTGCGTAGGCAGGGATCCAGCTTTTTTATTTTAGCAGGAGAGAAAAATGTAGTAGATTTTTGGATTCCTGCTTGCGCAGGAATGACATTCGGACAATTATAGACTTGTTTCGAGATCTCATGAAGTCTTGACGAGATCATGAAACAAGTTTAGGATGACATTGTATGTTCGAAAACATCTGTATTTGGAGCATTTTCTGTGTTCGAATATATTTTGCGTTCGTGATGATGATAAGTTAAAAAGTAAGCGCTCACGAGTTTTTTAGTTTGAACGTTAGTATACCACATTAAGGCGTCATCACGAGGAGCCGTTAGGCTCTGTGGTGATCCAGAAATTAGCTCGAGTAAGTGAGAGCCTTATAAAAGACTGAATTGCTTCGATTTTTAACAAAATCTTGCAATGACGATGTTTTTTTCTAAAAACTGTGAACGCCTCGTTAAAAAGATGAATAATAGGTCAGAAATAGAAAAAATGCATGATAATAAGTTTATATATTTATTAAACATCTCTCAAACTATATATTATATATTTTCTTGCCGGATTAGCTCAGTGGTAGAGCAACCGCCTTGTAAGCGGTAGGTCGTCAGTTCAAATCCGACATCCGGCACCACATTTACTGCATTTATTCTTTGATTATCAAATTATATAAAAATGACCACCAAATTTATTTTCATTACTGGCGGAGTTGCCTCGTCTTTAGGTAAAGGCATTGCTTCTGCTGCTCTTGGCGCTCTATTACAAGCAAGAGGATTCAGTGTTACTTTAAGAAAACTTGATCCCTATTTAAATGTCGATCCTGGGACAATGAGTCCACATCAACATGGAGAAGTATTTGTTACTGAAGATGGTATGGAAACCGATCTGGATCTCGGTCATTATGAGCGTTTTACTGGCATCAATGCTACAGTGGCTGATTATGTAACTACCGGACAAATATATAGTAACGTAATTGCTCAGGAAAGAAAAGGAGTTTATCTTGGAGCAACAGTACAAGTCATTCCTCATATTACCGATGAAATAAAACGTTTTATTTTAAATAAAACCGCTAATACTGATTTTATATTATGTGAAATTGGTGGAACTGTCGGTGATATCGAAAGCTTACCATACCTAGAGGCTATCAGACAATTAAGAAATGAACAAGGCTCTGAACGTACTTTATTTATTCATCTAACTTTATTACCATACATACATACAGCAGAAGAAATTAAAACCAAACCCGCACAACATTCAGTTAAAGAATTATTAAGTGTTGGCATCCAAGCTGATATACTAATTTGTCGCAGTGATCGCCTCATTTCAATAGAAGCGCGTACCAAACTAGCACAATTTTGTAACGTTCAAAGTGCAGATGTACTAGCAGCTCTAGATGCGCAAACTATATATCATGTACCTTTACAATATCATCAAGCAGGATTTGATCAACGTGTATGTAAGTATTTTGGAGTTAATCTTGATCATCATCCAATTAATTTGAATAATTGGCAAAATATCATTGAGAGAATAGAGAATCCAACCTACAGCTTAACATTAGCCATCGCTGGAAAATATATTAAATTAAAGGACGCATATAAATCTCTTATTGAAGCAATAACTCATGCTGGCATAACGGCACAAACCAAGATAGAACTAGTATGGGTTGATACCGAACAATTAGATGATATCCATCACCATCTTAACGATGTTGATGGTATCATTATCCCTGGCGGATTCGGTACTCGTGGCATAGATGGCAAAATTGCTGCGATTAAGTTTGCTCGGCAAAACAAGATTCCTACCTTAGGCATTTGTCTGGGTATGCAACTTACAATTATCGAAGCTTGTAGAAATGTTTTAGGGATAAGCGATGCTTCCAGTACAGAATTTGGTCAAACTACTGAACCAGTAATTGCACTGATGACAGAATGGCTTGACCCGTTACTACTAATACAACAACGTAATAATACTGACAATAAAGGTGGAACTATGCGTCTTGGCTCATACCCATGTCAGATTAAGAATAATACTAATGCTTATTCTGCCTATGAAACTTCATTAATATTTGAGAGACATCGGCATCGATATGAAGTTAATTTAAAATACAAGAACCAGTTAGAAGAAATCGGATTGATATTTTCTGGTATGTCTCCAGATGGCCAATTAACTGAAATTGTAGAATGGCGTGATCATCCATGGTTTGTAGCAGCACAATTTCATCCAGAACTTAAATCTTTGCCATTTAAACCACATCCATTATTCAAAAATTTTATTTTAGCAGCCCTGAGCTATAAATTAGAAACACAAAAGTAACTATTGTATTTAAATTAGAAGTAGTTATTATCACTTTTATATCAAAAAACTGATATTATGATGTAAATTATATAGATTGTTTATGTACCAATATACTCATAAAAATTGCTTAGAGATTAAGGAAGAGACCTTAGCAAGATTCAATAATAATAAATTATCATTGCGTACGATTATAAAAGAAAAACTTTCTTATACTACTAATACTACCCCACTATATAAAGTGTTACATCAACCGATAGTTGACGAATGGATTACCCCTTATATTACTATTGCCAAACAAATCAGAGAAAATTTTGATGATATTCTAATTATAGCTATGGGTGGAGCAACATTAAATCCACAAGCTATTCTAGGATTGCTTAAAAATAAAATAGCTCGACCACAGTTTCATTTTATCAACAATACTGATCCTTTTGATTTTAAGACCCTGCTTGATCAATTAAACCTTCGTAAAACTATCTGTATTGTGATCAGTAATTCTGGCGAAACCTTAGAAACTATAGCTCTTACAAAATCATGTCTGAAATATTATCAAAAATCAGCCGTGATGAATTTTCAAAATAATTTTTTGTTCATTACTGGCGCGGGTAATAATAGTTTGCGCCGTCTTGGCGAACAAATAAATTCAACAATTTATGACCATGCTAGTCATATTAGTGGACGCTATGCTGGATTTACTAATATCTCAACTTTACCGGGACTCATAGCTGGCATCAATGTTGAACAGCTTTTTCAAGGAGCCGCTAAAGTAATCGAAGATTTTTGGAATAATAAAGAAGAAAGTATAGTAGCACAAGCTGCAGCCATATTAGCCGCTGTAGAAAAACCAATAATGGTTAATCTAGCATATCTACAGTGTTTTTCTCCATTTTTAGAGTGGTACTCACAAATTATTGCTGAATCATTAGGTAAAAACAAAGGTGGCTTTACTCCAATTAGAGGTCTAGGACCTAACGATCAACATAGTATGTTACAGCTATATCTAGAAGGTAAGAGCGATAAAATATTTACCATGTTTTATTTATCCGATCCAGAAATAGAAATGCAGAACAGTATCTCAGAATTATCACGAATTAACAATATCTGCTTTGAAGCAACTAAACAGGCATTAAGCGACAAACAATTGCCACTAAGAACATTAATATTAAATGATTTATCAGAAAAATCCGTTGGCGCTCTAATGACTCATAGCATGTTGGAAATCATTTTACTTGGACATTTACTAGATATTAATCCTTTTGATCAACCAGGAGTAGAATCAATAAAAATACACGCTAGATCAATGCTTAATGTTTAATATGCCAATACACTCAAGAATCACGTTAGTATAGTTGTTATCGCTTGTGCGAGTATGGAATTTAAGTCAATGACTTGAAATTTTTTAGGCAGATGATCATGAACAATACTATTAGTAATGCTAATCTTCTCTAGTCGAGATTGCATAATATTCGATATCGCCAGTTCAGATAATACTGCATGAGTTATGAAAGCTTCGACGGAAACAGCACCTTTGTCTAATAACAAATCTGTTGCTTGACATATAGTATTTCCAGTATCAACAATATCATCAATAAGCAAACATTTTTTACCAGCAACATTGCCAATTAATTGCTGCATAGAACATTTATTATGAGTATTTCTAATTTTATTAATTATGGCGATATCAACACCCAGATATGAACTCAATTTTTGCGCACGATTTATGCCCCCGATATCCGGAGACACTACAACTAAACCATGATTTTCAGTGATACTTGTGGTAAATAGAGAAATAGGGTCAATATTTTTTACGCCAATCTTAAAAAATCCTTCGACCTGACTGGAGTGTAAGTCAACAGTAATAAGTTGATCGACTCCAGCAGTTTCCAGTAAAGTGGCAATTAATCGTGCAGAAATTGGGCCATAATTATAAGATGGACGATCCTGACGACTATATCCAAAGTAAGGCATTAATGCAATTATTCGTTGTGCTCCTGCACACTTTACCGCATCAACTAGCAACAGCAATTCCATCAAGTAATCATTTGCCGGTTTTGATGTCGATTGAACGATAATAATATCATCTGCGTATAATGGAACAGTAAATTGTATGCGTAATTCTTCATCAGCAAATTTCTGGATATCAGCGGTAATATACTCTATTTCAAGCTGTTTGCTCAATTGTTTAGCTAGTGCTATATGGCTACTACCAGAAGTAATCTTTAACATCAAATCTCCTCACAAACTAGTTTATGTAAGAAGATTTATTACCATCTAAGACCATAGATTTTTCATTTTATTAAAGAAGCTAACATCATCACTTTTACCATCATCTAATTCCTTATCTAGTAATTCAAGTAATTCTCGCTGCTTTTTAGTTAAGGATTTAGGTACCTCAATATAGACATGCGCAATCATATCACCTCTAGTTGTTGCCCTTACTTTAGACATTCCTTTACCACGTAGCTTTAATTGATCACCGTTTTGAGTACCGGCTGGAATTTTCAAGCTTACTTTGCCACCTTCAATAATTGGCACCTCAATCTCTCCACCTAATGCTGCTTTGGTAAAGCTAATTGGTAGTCTACAATGTAAATTTGCTAAATCAGCTTTATAAATATCATGCGCTCTAATCGTAACAAAAATATATAAGTCACCACTATTGCCACCACGAATTCCAGCTTCTCCTTCTCCGACAAGCCGTATTTTAGTTCCATCTTCAATACCAGCTGGAATATTAACTAATAAATTTTTTACTTGAGAATGACGACCATTACCAAAACACTTTTTACATGGTGTTTTAATTATTTGCCCCATACCTTGACATTTACCGCAGGTTTGCTCCAAAGTAAAAAATCCTTGCTGCATTCTGTTTACCCCACGGCCATGACACATATCGCAAGTAGTTACGCTACTATCACCCTCACTACCACTACCATTACAAGAGTTACATTTTACTTCAGTAGTAAAATTAATATTTTTATCTACACCTTTATACGCTTCTTCAAGAGTGATAGTTATGTTATATTTAAGATCCGCTCCTTTAATTTTACTCGAAGATTTTGTTGCCCGTGATTTTCCACCCATAAAATCACTAAAAAAATCACCAAATATATCATTAATATCATGAAATTCTCCACCACCAGCACCTCTATTAAAGCCTCCACCACCTCCTGAATTCTGAAAAGCATTATGCCCAAATTTATCATAAGCAGCTTTCTTTTGCTCATCTTTAAGCACGTCATATGCTTCGTTTATCTTTTTAAATTTTTTTTCTGCTTCGCTATTATCTGAATTACGATCAGGATGATATTGCATTGCCAACTTGTGATAAGCTTTTTTAATTTCCTGTTGGTTAGCTGATTTGCTAACTCCAAGCACAGCGTAATAATCTTCTGGTGACATATATAATAATTTTTATTTATTTTACTGAAGCTTTGAATTTAGTCATGCTGAACTGCATCAAGCCGTCAAACCTTGAGAGCTTTTATGGTCGTAGCAATCTTAGCAAAACGAGTAACCGTATACTGGATTGCCACGTTCGCTGCGCTCTCTCGCAATGACGGTTCGTATCATCTGTTTTTTTCTTAACTTGATGTGTATGGTCGCAATGCGCAAGAATCACCAAGTATATCTATTTCTTGCCTAAATCCTGATAATTAGCATCTACTACCTTATCATCTTCTGCATCCTCAGCTCCAGTTGCAGCCGCGGCCGGATTACTGTGCTGATGATCCTTATACATAACCTCACCTATTTTCATACTAACAGTAGTTAGATGAGCTGTTTTCGCAGTAATTTGCTCTATATCTTCAGAACTTAATACTTCTTTTAATGCATTAATCGCCTGCTGCACTTCCTCTTTATCTCTTGCGGGAATCTTCTCCTCATACTCTTTAAGGCTTTTCTCGGTAGAATAAATTAAGCTATCAGCGTTATTTTTAGCTTCTATTAACTCTTTGCGTTTTTTATCACTACTAGCATTAGCCTCAGCATCTTTAACCATTTTTTCGATTTCTAAATCACTTAAGCCCCCTGATGCTTGAATCGTCACTTTCTGCTCTTTACCACTAGCTTTATCCCTAGCAGAAACATGAACTATACCATTAGCATCTATATCAAAAGTAACTTCGATTTGTGGCATACCGCGTTGAGCTGGCGGAATTCCTTCTAAATTAAACTGCCCCAATAATTTATTTTCAACGGCAATATCTCGCTCACCCTGAAATACTCTAATAGTTACAGCGTGCTGATTATCATCAGCAGTAGAGAATGTCTGACTTTTTTTAGTCGGTATCGTCGTATTACGGTCAATCAATCTGGTAAATACTCCGCCTAAGGTTTCTATACCCAGAGATAAAGGCGTTACGTCCAACAATAATATATCGGTAACATCTTTATTTAACACTCCACCTTGAATAGCAGCACCCAGTGCTACTACTTCATCAGGATTAACTCCACGATGCGGCTCACGGCCAAAGAATTCCTTAACTTTTTCAATAACCTTTGGCATTCTAGTCATGCCGCCAACTAATACTACCTCATCAATATTTGTCGCTTTAAAACCAGCATCCTTTAATGCAAGACGGCAAGGTTCCATAGTTTTTTCAATTAAATCCATTACTAAAGCTTCTAATTTTGCTCTAGTCAATTTAATATTCAAATGTTTAGGACCGTTACTATCTGCGGTAATATAGGGTAAATTAACTTCTGTCTGTTGTGTTGATGACAACTCTTTTTTAGCCTTTTCCGCTGCTTCTCTTAAGCGTTGTAACGCTAGCGGGTCTTTCCTTAAATCAAGACCACTTTCTTTTTTAAATTCTTCCAGTAAATAATCAAGAACTCTAATATCAAAATCCTCTCCTCCTAGAAAGGTATCGCCGTTTGTCGCTTTAACCTCAAATACACCTTCACCAATTTCTAGAACTGATACATCAAAAGTTCCACCACCTAGGTCATAAACTACAATCGTTTTACTTCCGGATTTATCAAAACCATAAGCAAGCGCTGCTGCCGTTGGTTCATTAATAATTCGTAATACCTCAAGACCAGCTATTCTGCCAGCATCTTTTGTCGCTTGACGCTGGGCATCGTTAAAATATGCCGGTACTGTAACAATCGCCTGAGTTACTTTCTCTCCTAAATAGTTTTCAGCAGTTTCTTTCATCTTCTGCAATATATATGCACTAATTTGACTTGGAGAATATTTTTTACCGTCAACCTCAACCCAAGCGTCGCTATTATCAGCTTTTACTATAGTATAAGGTACCAAATCCTGATCTTTTTTTACCATTGGATCATTGAATGTTCTACCCATCAATCGTTTAATGGCATATAATGTGCGCTTTGGATTAGTTACCGCCTGCCTTTTAGCTGGGTCTCCTATTAATATTTCACCGTTAGCGGCAAATGCAACTATTGAAGGAGTAATTCTTGCTCCTTCAGCATTTGGTATCACTCTTGGTTCTTTACCCTCCATAACTGCAACACAAGAATTAGTTGTGCCTAAATCTATTCCGATTACTTTTCCCATGAATCCCTCAAATAATATATTTAAATTAACAAAATTTTTATTTTAATCAGTTATAAGCTAGATATAGTGTTGATAAACAATTTTACAAGAGTTGCTCAATATAAAATTATTAAAATTAACAAAATTTTTAGAATTTTTGTTGAAAACCATTGCACAAGCTCTAATCAAAATAAACTTCTACTCTATTATTGAATGGGTAATATTTTACCTTACAATTTTGTTTATTATGAATACATTCCTCAAAATACTCATGTTCTAAATTCTGAAATAGTTCCTGATTTTCCGGATTATAATTTATCGGAGCAGCAACACATTTTTTAAACTCTTCAGTACTTAAGTACGGAGACATTTCATAATTCAGCCAAAAACAACTAAATAATTCTTTCTTATTGATAAAATCAAATTGTGGTTTTATACCTTGTTTAATTAACACGCTTATGTTCTTAGCATTTAAAATAAATTCTCGTTGTGAATGATTTAAATTAGTTTCTATTCGTGTTGTTTTATTGATTATAATCAACGCAGATGTTGTGAACACTAATAGTAAAACTGCTAATTCTTTGCTCTTTAGATCATACTCTGACAACCATTTTTTAATGTATACAGCAGCTATCGCTACAAAGATTAAGCAATAGCAGCCTAAATATCTTATTAAAGACGCCGCTTTTATTGCTTCAACATAAGAGAAAGTAAAGAAATATAGATATAGTCTCCAAAGGCAAAAAATACTAAAGCACTTTTAAAATAAAACTTATATTCTTGAATATACTCTTGACTTCTTCTTCGCACCGCATACCAACTAATGCCAATTAACGTCAAAATTAGTAAACTTCCTTCTTGAATCAAAAATTTAAATAAAAATTTTAAATAATGCAAGACAAGTAATTGATTCTGTCCACTAAATGATTTAATTAAAACCCATAAATTACTAAAGCTATGTTCTGTTCTGCCAAAAAAATTATGAGTGGTTTTAAAATAATTAGCCCAAATAAAATTACTTATAATGGGAGCCAAAAATATTAAAATATAAAGAATAAAATTATACTTAATTGATTGCTTCGATTCATTAATTTCTTTTACTGCTAATATTGGAATAACTATAAAGAAACTATGCCAAAATTTTCTATTAGCCATTAATGGCGCTAAAAAAATTAAATGCAAAATAAAATGCGCTAATAAGAGTGCAGCTTCAGAATAACCTGAAGCTACTAACATAAAATAATGATATATCGCAGGGTCCTCTTGGGTAATGAGCATGCGACAATAATACCGATGTCGGCATTGTTGTTGGTATTTCTATGGTACTACTTAGTAACAATTCTTTACTAAGTACTCCCCAATGTGAAAAATCATCCCAAGAACTAAAATATGCGTCTTTTGTATAAAAAGCGTAAATTAAAATAACGCTAATCTAAGCAGTAATCTCAAACGAGTATTGCCGTAAATAGCGAGTTAATTCCTTTCTATACAAATAAGTATACATAAATAAGCTAGCTATACCTAAAATATACAAAAAATAAGTGGCCAAAGATAATACCCCACTCATCACACAAACATATAAGAATACGATAATCAAAGACAAAGCAGCAGGAAGAGAATGTGTAAACTTAACCTTAAAATATTGAGTATATAAAGAAGCTATACCTAAATATGACAATATAGAAATCAGCATAAATATTTTTATTTTAACTATATGAAGTTTTATATTATAGTGTTGACACACAACTTTACAAGAGTTACTCAATGCAAATTTTATTCAAATTAACCAAATTTTTATTCTTTATAGTTTTATGGACAAATTATATTGCAAGTGCAAGCTCTGAGATTAGTTCAACTGTTTTAGAACAAGCAAAAAAAGCTATTGTTACTATTAATAGTAGAGTTGCGGTATCAGCTTACCGTAATGTAGGAAGCTGGACCGGTACAGGTTTTATTACTGATAAAAGTGGATTTATTGTCACCAATGCTCACGTAGTAGGAAGAGCATCAATTGGGAGTTATTTTATTACTTTTTACAATGGTCAACAATCAGAAGCAAAGTTAGCTTATTATGATATGTGGCAGGACTATGCTATTTTAATGGTAGATCCACAAGATATACCCACTGAAGCTACACAAATTAGTTTCACTAAAACACCACCAAAGCAAAATGAAAGTGTATTGGTAGTAGGTAATACTGAAGGACAAGATTTTTCATTTCATACCGGATATGTTTCTGGTTTATATGAAATTAATGGAGAAATGCCACAATGTTCTTACGTAATTAACCTTAATTCTGCTGGTGGCGCCAGTGGTTCACCAGTGTTAAATAAGAAAAACGAAGCCATCGGCGTGTTATATGGTGGTGGCAAAACCTATATATTCGCACTAAATGGTGCATATGTCCAACATGCTTTAACTGCTCTTAAAGATAGAGTGATTCCAGTAAGAAAACATTGTGGCATTATCACCGAGCTTCATTCTCTAGATAAAGCTGTAAAACATCGTAATTTCCCTAAAGGCGAAATGGAAGCATTTCTAAAAACATTTCCTGATGCTCGCAACAGAGCAGTATCTATACGTAATCTTATTGCTGGTTCTCCAGCAGAAGGCTTACTACAAGCAGGTGATATTATTTGGGAAATCAACGGCAAACCATTAGGTGGTAGTCTAGCTGTTTTGGACCAGGCAATGGATAACGCAAAAACAGACACAGTCAAATTGGTTATTTATCGTGATGGCCAAAGGATAGAGAAAACTGTACCTTTATACGACGTTAACCACAATAAAATTGAAAAAATGATCAATTTTGCTGGCGCAACTTTTTTTGAAGCCGATGATTTTACTAGCGCTAAAACCGGTATTCCGTTGCATGCTGTTAGTATTATGAATGTACAAACTGGTAGTAGCTTTAGCAGTATTCCAGTAAGCTTTACTCAAGATGATCGAAATTTTTATCGATTAGTAGTAAATATTATTGCAGGGAAAAAAATTGCTAATTTAAATGAACTGATCACTTATGTGCCAGAAATAACAAAGCAAAAATTTATTAATGTACAATTCAAGAATTATCAACCTTATTTCCCATTATTTCAATCTAATGATGCTAGCTTTATTTCTTCACAGGAACAATTAATAGGCGACATCACATTTGATACTATCGATGCCAAACCACGTATCTTAAAATATAATGCTAATGAAAAAGAATGGAATGCAGAGGATATCAAAATGTAAATAAAACTAGTAAACTTACTACCAACTTGTTTAATTGATTACACTTAATCAAAAGCAGGTTTACCTGGTAATTTGGAGTTAATGTAATCAATTAAACAAGTTGGTAGTAAGTTTACTAATTTTAATAAAATATAGATTATTAAAGGGAACGCTATCACTGGCTTATCTTTCTGCACTCCTTGAATAATAATTCTTGCTGCCTTTGCTGCTGAAATTTTAAATGGCATTGGAAAGTCATTAACTGCAGTCATTGGGGTATCAATATATCCCGGTATTACTACACTAACTTTTACCTTGAACTGTTGTAGATATCCTCGTAATGCATCTCCAAAAATTTTTACTGCAGCTTTACTAGCAGAATAAGAAGGCGCACTAGATAAACCGATAAGTCCAGCCATCGAACTGATAATCACTATATTGCCTGATTTATTTTTAATCATAAACGGTAATGCCGGTATAATCGTATGTAAACTACCATGCAAATTAGTGTTTAAGATTTTATTCACTTGATTTGATGTTTCTGGCCCTACTAAAGTTCCAGCTGATACTCCCGCACAAGCAATGATAATATCTACTTTATGTTCTTGGCAAATTTTAGTAATAGAATCATGCATCAATTGTTGATTCTGCACATCCACACTAACTATCCTTACTTCTGCATGACGAGCCTTACAATGCAATTCTATATTCAATAATTTTTCTTCTGATCTACCAAACAAGAAAAGTCTAACATTGATATTAGCGTACTCTATTGCCAGTGCAGCACCTAAACCACTTGAAGCTCCAGTAATTATGATTGTTTTTTTTGCAATAGTCATTTATTATTCGTGTTTATGTTATCCCTAATAGATTTTTTGTCTTACTTTAGTAGAGATTAGGCTTTAGATAATATGTCATTCAATGTGCAGCAAGGTTTAATCTTTATCATTTCCTCACCTTCAGGTGGCGGTAAATCCAGCCTGACTAGAGCTTTGTTAAAACTTAATTCTCAGCTGCAATTATCGATATCTACCACCACACGCCCACCAAGACCAGGTGAGATTAATGGCACTCATTATTATTTTAAAACTAAAGCAGAATTTCAGCAACTAATTGACCAGGATTTGTTACTGGAACATGCTAAAATTTATGACCATTATTATGGTACACTGAAACAACCAATAGCAACAGCACTAACTAATGGTATCGATATATTATTTGATATCGACTGGCAAGGCACTAATGCGATAAAACAGCTTCTACCAAAAAATACCGTGTCAATTTTTATTTTACCGCCATCTATAGATATTTTAAAGCAGCGTCTACAGCAAAGAGCTCAAGATGCTGCAGAGATAATAGAGAGAAGACTACAAGCAGCTATTGAAGAAATTAAATGTGCCAAATATTATGATTATGTGATTACCAATGATCATTTTGAAACTGCGCTACAAGCTCTACATGCAATATTTATCACAGAAAAGATAAAACAAAACAGAGTTATCCAATTAAAATCATTTGATATTATATGAGCACCACTCCAAAAAATAAGATTATTGGCGCTTTACTTGGTACCATCGTTGAATATTATGATTACAGTCTGTATGGTTTTTCTGCTAGTGTTATAGCTGCAAAATTCTTTCCAAACACTGATCTCTTGACTAGTTTAGCTAATACTTTTGCCGTATATGCTGTAGCTTATCTGGCTAAACCGCTGGGGGCATTAGTTTTTGGGCGTATAGGAGATTATCTTGGTCGAAAAATTGCTTTAAATTTTACTATAATTGGAATGGTAGTACCTACCGTTTTAATCGGATTATTGCCTGAATATTCTACGTTTGGCATCTGGAGCACTGTTATTTTAGTTCTCTGCCGATTTATCCAAGGTATTTTTATGGCCGGAGAATACGATGGAGCGGCAATTTACGTAATTGAACATTTAGGAGCTAAATATCACTATACCGCCTCAGCAATTACTAGAACTACCGGCGTTATTGGATTATTACTTGGTATTGGAGCTACCAATTTTTTTAATGCTCATATTTTTCCGGAATGGGGATGGCGTATACCATTTTTACTGAGCTTACCTTTAGCGCTAATTACTTTATATTACCGTAGACAACTTACAGAAACTCCAGATTTTCAGGATGCCAAGAGATTACAAACTCCATTGCGCAGCATAATTAATTTATGTCAATATCAGTGGCAAATCTTATTAATAGTAATTTTAATTGCCGGAGGATTTGGCGTTACTTATCAAGTTTCTATTGTGTTTATGAAGCAATATTTGCCGATTGTATTAGCTCAAACCAGCCTCATTATCAGTACTTTCTCAGTGCTATTAGTAATATGTTTAGGGGTCTCAATGCCCATTGCCGGTTTGTGCGCAGATCGGTTCGGTGCAATGATTGTAATCAAAATTAGTGTATGTGCTACTATTATTGCTTGTATGTTACTCAGTGTTGCAATTACCTATAACATGCTCAATCTCGCTTTAGCAGCTTGTTTATTGCTTGCTACCTTTATTGCTCCTTTTAATGCATTAGCTCATGGCATTATTATTAAAGGCTTTCCAGTCAATGAACGTTACCGCAGCATTAGTTTAGGACATGCTTGTGGTGGAATGTTAATGTCTGGTACTGCTAATTATATTTGCTTGATGTTCATGAAATCATTTGGATGGTATCTATTCCCCGTAATATATGTAGCTGCTTTTGCGATATTATCTTATATAGCAATATCCATTTATCAATCTCAGTTTAAATCCGCAAGCAGAACCTCAAACCTTCATAATAGCTATCAACCAGAGAATACCAGATGAATGCTGCCGAGAAATGCTATATAATTTTATGTACATTCTTTGCAGTGCTGGTAGTAACTGGAAATTTGATCTACCAAAAATTTGTTTATTTACCCCTATCTTTTTATACCTTTGAGCTATCAGTAGGAGCAATCTTTTATCCTTTAACATTTTTAATCACTAACTTGATCACTGAATTCTTTGGTAAACAGAAAGCAAAATTCTGCGTACGATTAGCAATATTAATGAGCTTAAGCATTGCACTGATCATTACCCTTATGAACAATCTTCAAGCAACTAACTGGTCTAAGATTGACGATCAGACCTTTAATGATGTTTTTGGAGTTTATGGTATTTCTCTAGCAGGTTCACTGCTTGCAAATTATACTGCTCAACTTTTTGACATCAGACTTTATTTATGGATAAGAAAAATCACTCATCATAAATTTCTTTGGGTTAGGAATCTTAGCACTGCGGTATCTTTACTGATAGACACGACTATAGTAATTGTCTTTATCACCGCTTTTAGTAATTCCATACCATTTGAGCAAATGATACCACTAATTATTAACAGCTATACATTTAAACTATTTTTTTCAATTTGCACCACTCCCTTATTTTATTTTTTAGTTTATGCAATTAAGTCAATTGTTTAATAAATATGCTTTAACCTATAGTTTATTATTGCAAATCAATTCATATTGCAGTACTAATTGATTTATACTATAATATAAGGAGGAATATATGAAGGGAATAGAACAATTATTTAAAACAAATATGACTCAAGCAGATATTGTTAGAGACGGGTATAACGTTTCTGCTGCTGCTCGAAGGTTTGGTATAAAAGAAACAGCAGATACACTATCATTTGATGTCGGCTGCCCAGGGGTAATGCATCCATTAGATGAGACTCCTGTCATTGAAAAAGTCTGGATTTTGCCTTTTTCAGGAGTTAAGGGTGATAAAGCAGAACGAGCTACTCAATTTGTTAATGCTCTGCGCATAACGGATTTATTAATTTTAGAGTGCGCCGAAGAAGCCGTAGCAATGATGCAAGCACTAGATGTTAGAGGCAAGCAAATACTAGATGTTAGAGGCAAAGTAATGCTATGCTCTATAATTGATGCTAATCAGCAATTATTTCCTGATTTTCAATTAGTTCGGGAGATAGTAAAGGCTAATATGAATATTGATCCAAATAACGTAAGTTACCCTGATAAATCTCCAGTAACAGATGGACAAATTGCAGAGCTATATATTCGTCCATATTTAGCTGAATTAGACGCAATAAGTCCAACCGAAGAACACAAAGAAGCAGAATCAACAGTGACGGCACCAGAAAAAGTAGATATAGGTGTATTAGCTCAACTAATGGTTGCTGATGGTAGCATCAATGGGTATGAGGATACATTACGAGAGTTAAAACAAAATCCAAATGATTTCAACTCGCTACACGAAGCAGTGTCGTCTTTATTGACCACAGACTTAGAGTTAAAAGTTAATGCTGTCCTATTGGGGCTGGATTATCTGGATAATTAGTATCTTTCATTAGTATCTATTATGGGTCTGGCAAACCGCAGATTTGTGATATATACACTAGTCTTATTAACGCACTCAATGTCATTCCCAGCAACGGCTGGAATCTAGGAATAAAAGCCTCAAATGCTTAGATGCACACTGGATTCCCGTCGTTGCTGAGAATGACATTGTAGAAGCAGTTTGTTGTCAAACTCACCATTTGTATACCTGATATGGTAAAGGTTTCAGGGACGTGAATAGATACGATAATTATTTAAATGAATGAGCTCTGTCATAATGATGGTTTTTCTCTAGACCACGCAATTATAGAGAATATTCAATAGATTCTATCAGATCGTCATCAACTATAATTCTAAGTTGATGATGTACTTTAACTTAATTGTGAGCGTTGTTCACGGTTTATAAAATTGAACATCAATATACGATAAAAAGCTAGTGACCAACGTCATTGCGAAGAGCTTTAGTTCTTCGCAATGACGACTTTTTTAAAAATCTCTGAACGCTCACCATTAATATTTCTACATATTTACTTAAGGCTCTTTTGTATTTCTTCAATACTCATCCATTCATTAATCAAATTATCTAATTTCAACTGTGAATATTCTAATTCTTTAGTTAAATCATAAAATTTATCCGGATTGACTAGATATAAATTATGGTCACTTAATTGAGCTTCCAATGATTTAATAGCTTGCTCTATAGTTTCTACTTCTAGAGGTATAGTTTCGAGTAATCGTTGATGCTTATAAGATAATTTAATAGCAGGTTTATTGGTCGTTGTTTCAGCAGCTTTTGTTGGTGCTAATTTTAAGGGTTTAGAACTAATTTGCGGCAAGGTCAGACGCTGATAATCTTCATAGCCACCAACAATATCAATTATTTGTTCTCTGGAAAATATTAGACTACGAGTCACTAACCTATCTAAAAAATCACGATCATGACTTACCATAATCAATGTACCCTCGTAATCACTAAGAATTTCAAGTAGCATCTCCAAACTATCCATATCCAAATCATTGGTTGGCTCATCCATAATTAATAAGTTGCCTGGCCTAGCCAAAATTTTGGCTAGTAGCAATCTACTGGCTTCACCTCCAGATAAAGTTGCAACTTTTGCATTTAATAACGCAGGATCAAACATAAATCTTTTTAAATATCCAGCAACATGCATCGCGTTGCCATTGGTTAGAAAAATTTGATCACCACCAGTGGGACACAAAGTTTGCCATAAACTGAGTGACGGATTAAGTGGAGTTTTATGCTGATCAAGATATGAAATTTCTAAATTAGTGCCATGAATTATTTTACCGATTTGCGGCAATAATTGTTTAGTCAATAATTTAATAAAAGTAGACTTACCGGAACCATTTGCACCGATAATCCCTATTTTCTCACCTTTTTTTACTTGAAAACTAAAATTATTAATTATTTTTTTATGCCCAAAGGCAAATGATACTGCATCTGCTTCGATAATAAATCTATTCTTTTTAACCTCCTCTGCCATGATGGCAGTTAATCTTTGTTTAGCCATACTTAATTTCAAGGTTTGTTGTTTTAAATTTTCGCGTAAATTTTTTAGATCAGCCAATCTTTTTTGATTTCTTTTACGCCTAGCAGTAACTCCAGCATTTAACCAATCATTTTCGACTTCAAGCTTACGATTTAACTTTCTGAGTACCGCCTCTTCTTGTCTCATCACCACTTCTTGCCATTCTTCAAAATATTTAAAACCTTGATCTGATTTACGCAACACACCACGATCAATCCACCAGATTTTATTAGTGACATTCGACAGATATGCACGATCATGGCTGATACAGATTACTATACCCTGATATGTTTTTACAAAATCTTCCAACCACTCTATTGCAGTTATATCCAGATGATTAGTTGGTTCATCAAGCAATAATATATCCGGCTTCAATACTAATACCTTAGCTAAATACGCTCTTCTAAGTTGCCCACCAGAACAATTTGATAAATTTAAGTTGCCATCAATTAGTAATTTATCAAGTATAATATCCGCTTGATATCTTTGACTATCTGGGTCATCAAGCTCACTTAGAACAAAATCGTAAATGCTATAATCTAAATTTGTTTTAATATCCTGTGTTAAATAGCCAATCTTTATATTGGGATCTTTAAAAATTTCTCCGGAATCCAGCTCATAATCACCAAATATCACTTTCATTAAGCTTGATTTACCACAACCATTACGACCGATTAAACAAATTTTATCTCCGGGATATAAATATATTTCAAGATCTGAAAATATAATTTTGTCCGCAAAATTTAAATTTCCCTGTTTTATATAATAAGCAATTGTCATATTGATTAATTTTTTGTAACTTTTTTAAAATTATGATATAATAAGAATTTAATAAATTTTTAGCTAAACACTTCTATGAGCAAACTGTTTCAACATACCGAACTCAAACAAACCCTTAAAATCACTACCAGTATGCAGCAAAGTATAGCTATGCTGCAAATGTCTGGTTTAGAGCTAAATAATTATGCCACCCAAGAATTAGCTAAAAATCCTTTTCTTGAAGATAATACCGTATATGAAGAACCAACTCAGCAAGATTCTATAGTAAAAGATATTGATTATTATAATGGAAATAAACAACAACGGGATTCAGAATTTGACTTCTTATCAAATATTGCAGCCGAAAAAACTTTGCGAGAATATATCCTTGAACAAATCAACATTGAAGTTAACAACCCTAAAGAACGTATTATTGCCTATAATTTATTAGATTCATTACAACCTAGTGGTTATATTGTATTTGATATTACCACTCTTGCTCAAACCTTAAAATGTAAGATCTCGCTTATCGATGAAGTATTATACAAATTACAAAAATTTGATCCACCGGGTATTTTTGCTCGTAACTTAAAAGAGTGCCTAAAACTTCAATTAGATGAGCAAAACGATGATAATAATAAAGCTCTCATTTTAATTGATAATTTAGAATTACTAGCTAAAAGCGAGCTTAAGCAATTAGAAAAAATTTGTGATGTCGATACTCACACTTTACATAAATTGATTGCAAAAATTAAAAAGTTAAATCCAAAACCCGGCAATGGTTTTAACACCGAACAAATAATATATAAAACTCCGGATGTTATTCTAACCTTTGATGAGAATGGTCTACCTCAAATAGAAATTAATCTTGAGTCTATGCCAAAATTGCGTTTAAATCATGAATTATCATTAAAAATTAAATTAGATGTAAATAATGAATCTGATAAACTATTTACTAAACAAGAATTAAGCTCGGCAACTTCTATCCTTAAAGCAATCGAAATGCGAGCTAAAACTATCTTAAAAGTTGCTACTGCCGTAGTAACAGAACAAATTAACTTCTTTAGTAAAGGAGTAATGTATTTTAAACCACTAACCTTAGCTAAGATTGCTGAAATTACCGGTTTAAATGAAAGCACTATTAGTCGTTCAATGGCAAATAAATATATCTCTACTCCAGATGGTATTTATGAATTAAAATATTTTTTTTCATCAGCTTTATCTGGAACAAAAACTACTGGCACTACTGTATCAAGTACTAAGGTTAAAGAGCTGATCAAACAAATTATTAATAGCGAAAATCAGGAATGTATTTTATCAGATGATGAGATCGCTGAAGAATTGCAAAAATTTAATATAAAAATTGCACGACGTACAGTGGCAAAATACCGTGAATCCATGGAATTACCAACTTCAGCTATTCGCAAAAAACAATTTAATAACTAAATTGCGCGAGCAACCAACGTCGTTGGACGACTTTTTCTAAAAACTGTGAACGCCTACAAACTTGTACATCGCAGATAGACGAAGGTCAAAATTGAAGAAGTGCTAGAAGTCATAGAGCTTTCGGAGCGGAGCGTACACTTAAGTACGTGAGCACCGAAAGTCTCTAATGACGACGACGCAATTCTCAATTTTCACCGAGTAACCGAGTATATCTCATGTTGGTTTAAATGCTTCATTGAATATACATACTACTTTCTTACCATGACGCACTGATAATTTTTGAAACACATGCTCAATAATTATCAAACTTTTATTATCAGTTGATAAGCGATAATTTACCATTGATTCTCTTAATTCTTCATCTACGGCAAAAATAGCCGGTAAATCAGCATTTTTATCTCTAAATTGCAAATAGGTAAACTCTCCATCATCAAAGATTTTAATTGGAGCAATCTCTTCTTGGCCACTTATTGAATAATCAAAATTATACTTTTCGGGATGTGTCAAGTCAGGCCCCGCAGATGCAGTAGAATAATTTCGTATATGTTCTTCTTCTTCTTCATCAGGGTATATAAATCTTAAATTGAATACCATTTCTGGATCTCTAATATCATTGGCCTCTTCAGCATATAGCTCAAATAAATAAGTTCTTTTATTAGTAATTAAAGTCATATTTGTAGTAGCATCTGTTTCTATGGGTTTGATAAAAATCCTATTACCCGCTGGCACCACTTGCCATCCCGTAGTATCACCCATCGAGATACTCACTACTTCTTCTTCTTTGGCTAATTCTATACTAGCTTGATAGTTATAATATCCTATAAATTTAAAAACATCATCAGGATTATATACCATTACCCTGATGCGACTATCTACCGGCGTAGGTCTAGACTCTCTAATCGCAAAGCTCGTTTCGTGACAAAAAATCAGTATTGACAAGATTGATATGTATACTGATCTTGTTGCACTAAATCGTAAATAAAACAAAGTATGGCAATTTAAAATTAGTATAATTAAATTTTTTATTTTAGGCATAATTCATTTCTGCTGTTTATCAACTAACTGTTTAAGTCTATAATTAGTTACAATAAAGTTAAATTTAGTTTCTGAAGGGACTGATATATCAATATCATCAATATCAAAACCCACTATTGCTTCCCAGATCTTGTTCTCTACAACATCACCACCAGTACTTTTAGCTAAACTCTCAAAAGTAATCGTTATTTCGTTGTTATCTGTATATTTTGATGATAATACTTTTACCACCGAACGTCTTACTTCTCTTTGATAACTCAAAATCGGTGATTCTAAATTATCAATATTCATTGCATTATAAAATTTTCTATAAGTTAATCTATTAGAAGTATTTTTAATAAACGTAAATTGTTGCTGCAACATATCATAATCATATTTTTCACGTTGTAGCACATAACCTCGCGCCATAATATCTGCTATCGAAGCTAAAGGATCACTTTCAATATAATCAGCACGAGTAATTATAGCTGAGCTCTGAGAAGCGTCACGAACATTTAAAGAATAACGCACCTGCTCTGACAAAGGAAATAATGATGATACATTTACGACAATTCCAATAAGCAATAAACAAAAAGTACAACTACACACAAACATCATCGATCTTTGTGAGAATGGCTTTAGATATTTTTCCTTATACCATTTTCTAGCTGATATAAAGTACTCACCAGATTTGATATACTCCTGTATAGAACCTAATACTGGATCTGTTTTCATATAATTTGAATCTTTATTCTATAAATCTATAAAACATTTCAAAATCATATCATAACTAAAATATTATATTGGCAGTTATTTAGTTGTTAGCAGATAAATCCAACTAAAAATTTACTCTTTGTTGCCATAGATACATAGAAATCATTAGAACCCTCATATAATTCATAAATAAATGAGGAATTTCTTATAGCTTGTGTACTAGATGATATTTAGTTACAACAGTAGATGGTTGAGTTACACCTAGAGTGCAAGCAAGTTTTTGATGACAAAATTACCATTTAGCATAGACTTCTAATTTAAGCTTAAGTTCTTGCTATAGTAATTGCGTAAACACACTGTGCTCCATTACTTTTTAACAATCTACTACACTCTTTAATAGTACTGCCGGTAGTCAGCACATCATCTACTAACAGAATATTTTTACCTTTAATGCAATGTTTTTGATTAAATTTGATACTACCATGAATATTCTGTATTCTAGCTTTTTTTGATAAAGCAGTTTGTGACTTAGTCCACTTATCCTTAATCAACAGGCGATAATCTACTGGTTTATTGATAATTATTTTTAATTCCTGAGCTAGTATATAAGATTGATTATACATACGGAATAATCGTTTAAACTTATGCATTGGTACCGGAACTATCAAATCAATATTTACTAATTCTGATTTATATCTGTAATATAACATTTTGGCCAAAACTTTTGCCATACCAGTTTTATCATAATATTTAAAAGCATGGATTATTTTACTACTATGTTCATCAAATATAAATAAACTACGTACCCAATCATATGGAGATTTTGTATTAATACATCGACCACACGACATATTATCAAAAATTGAGACATTAAGCTGGCAACCACAAATATAACAATATGGTTTGGCAATAAAATTTAATTTTTTCCAACAATCAGGACAAAAACCCTGTGCAGTAATAGTTAATTCAGCACAAGATAGACAGCGAGGAGGTAAAATATAATCAATAATAAAACAACAACAGAACCAAATAGACTTTAGGATCATGGGGATTGCTAAATTGCTATTGATTTATTGATAGTGTTTAATAAACTGAGTTAAGTTGTCATTGCGAGGGCTTAGCTCTCGCAATGACGGATCTTACTTTAATTGATACAGTTCAGCAAACACTCTCACCTTATTCAATATTTGTAATAACCAACCTGTAATAATTTTCTTTATATTGCAATAAATTGGCAGGAAGTTTTTGTTTTAAACGATGTAAATGTGCTTCTATAGTACTCGAATCAGATTCTGGATGATACTGCCAGATATTTTTTAACAAATCTTCTTTATTGATTTGATAATTATCAGCTTTGATCATCGTCGCAATTACCTCATTCTCTTTTTCAGTTAATTTACATTTAATTTGATTGTCCGCGATAGTGGCGCATTGCTGATCATATATCCATTGATTATTAATACAGCAAAAAATTTGTTGCCTTTCTCTATTACTAGTTATTACTTCTAGTAAGTGAGATAGGTGACATGGTAAACTAAATTTTACTTGTTCATTAGTAGATCTCTTCCAAAACTCTACTTCTGTGGATGATTTGTATGTCGAGCCGGCACTCAAATCCTCACGCACCAAAAAGTGCTCTGCGGTTTTGCGTTCCGTGTCTCCTTCAAATCCTCTCTTTGACGCTAGTTGCAGAAGAGATCTAGACCCCTTCCAAAACTCTACTTCGGCTTTATGGTCAAAAATTATCGTAGTTTTTATATGAAACCTATTAAACAAATGACCATAATCTCCATCAACAATTAATAAGTCTATTTTTTTATATTGATCAATTTCATAAATATTATTTAAAAATACAGATTCTATGCTTAAATCTCGGGATGATGATAGATGATCCTGAATTGTATCCCAAATTAATGGAATTGGACTAACGACAATTTCTACTCTCTTAATACCAGTAATACCCGCACTATTTGTCACGCTCTAACCAACTTCCTTCTGTTGGAGTTAGATCACTCGCTACCATTCTTCGATCATCAAAAACAAAACACTCGCCTTGCCATAAATTATTTTTATTCTGTGTATCCTCAAGATATTGCAATATACCACCTTTAAGATGATATACTTCATTAAAACCCAACCGTTGTAAATAAGCAGTAGATTTCTCACATCTGATACCACCTGTACAATACATCGCAATTTTTTTATCAGCCAACAAAGAAATGTTTTTATCCACCCATTCAGGAAATTCTTTAAATGTTGCTGTTTTTGGGTCTATTGCTCCATTAAAGCTACCAACAGCAACCTCATAATCATTTCTGGTATCAATAGTAATTACATCATCCAAGCAGATAAACTGATCCCAATCTCTAGGTTCTACATACTTACCTTTTAAACTATACACATCAAGTTCTCCTACATTCATTGCAATAATTTCAGGTTTAATTTTAACTTTTAATTTCTGAAACGGATGTTTATTGCTGTAGTTTATTTTAACATTTATTTCATCAGCTACGGTTAGCTTGATAATTTCATCCACTAATAATTTAACATTTTCATAGCTACCGGAAACCGAACCATTAACTCCCTCTGTTGCTATTAAAATAGTCCCCTTTAATAATTTCTTCTTACCTACCAACAAAATTTTTGGCAGTAAAATTTCGGGATTACTAATATTAACAAAACTGTAAAAACTTAAAATTGCGACTCTAGAACTATTCATATCTACTATAATTATATAAATTATTTATCAAATTTTGTCACTTGAAAACTCAGTAACCTTACCATTACTATACCATGATAAATATAGCGGTATACCACTAAAAGTAAACAGGCTTGCGATCATCAATGTAGTAATTGGAGTCTCATAAATTACCCAAAGCGAGAATATAACTGCAACTATTGCTGTGAACAGCTTAAATAAACTCCTATGTTCGCTCTTAGTCAACAAAAATTTTAGTAGCCCTACAGCGCAAACAAGATAGACAAATAAGAAAGAAGTTGTAGAGAAATTAATCATCGCCGTTACTTGTTGTACCATCGATTTATTAGCGGTCAATATTAACAAAATTATAATCCCTATTGTGCTGATGGTAATAGCAAATACTGGCGCCCCATTAACATTCTTTTTGGCAAAGATTTTAGGTAGAAAACTACTTTCGGCTAACCCCAAAGCAATTTGACCACTTACTAAAGTCCAAGCATTCAAAGTTCCTATACATACTATGGAAGAAATTATTGATATTAATAAGTGCCATTGCCCTCCAAAAACATGACGCGCAGCATCAACATATGGTGATCTTGAATGCATTAAATCACTGCCTTTTATCAATCCCATAATACTTAATACATTAGTAAAATAGAGAAAAGCTACAGCTAATGTTCCGGCAATTACTGCTCTTGGTATAATTTTTCCAGGGTTAGAAACAGAGCCAGCTGCGGTAGTCGCAGATTCAAGCCCAACAAACCCCCATATAGTTAATAAAACAATCTTAGCACAATTTGTAGAATTGCTATCATCCTTCACTGAATTATCAATAACAAAATTATCTAGATTGAAGTAGAATAATGCCCCGATTGGAACAATTATTAGCGGTAAGATTTTTAATGCCACTAATATTAGTTCGGCTGCTCCAGCTGCTTGTACTCCCCTAAAGTTGAGGCCAGTAATAATCAGCAATAACAATATCTCTAACCCAAGACATATAAATTGATTATTTATCTCAATCAACGGCAATAAATATCCCATAGCCTCTATTACTACAGCAGTAGAGCTAATCCATGAAACCAACCAGTAGGTCCAGCCAATAAAAAAAGCAGCATTTCTGCCAAATATACGCTCTACATATATATGAGGTCCACCAGTCTCAGGAAAATATCGACAAAGATTGGCAAATACCATTGCCAATGATAATACACCAATAATCGAAAAAGCCCAACTAACTACGCTCAAGAAACCAAAAGGGGCCAGATTAGTGGGTAATATTAAAATACCAGTACCAATCTGGCTACCAGTCACCAAGGCAAATACTGCCCAAAAACCAAGTTTATTATTCGACATATAAAACCAATTACGTAAAAATTATTATTTAATTCCTTAATTTCATGCATAAGATAATTACTTGTTACAAAGAGTGTTCACTAAACTAGTAACTCGTCATTGCGATGGCTCTGCCTGAAGCAATCCAGAAAAACTCGGTGTTAATTAAATTGACTGTATTGCTTCGACTTCGTCTCAAACAAGACGAGTCCTTACTTTAATTGACACAGTATAACTACACTTATATAGCGTATAAAAACAAAGAATTGATTAAAATGGATATAATAAAGATACAACGCCCCTACCCTGAGGCTTTCGAAGAGATATTGATTTAATGAAAAAATGAGATATCATATTATTTCTTAATGACTTAAAAGATTTATACCATATTTCATTATAATAAGCAAGATATTTAATCTTTATCATTTCAAATTGTTTGGTGGATTAATTTTCCAAATCACGTTATGATCAAAAATGCTTTAATTTTTATGCTAGGTATTTGTATATGGGGATAAGTTTAGGCCACTTAGTAGTAATTTTAGTGATAATACTTGTATTGTTTGGAGCTGGAAAGTTACCACAAGTAATGTCTGATTTAGGGAGAGGTCTTAAAGCCTTTAAAGATGGTATGCAAAATGATAATGATAAAAAACAAAATGACGATAATATATAATTAGATTAATTAAGTTTCTTTTTGATAAAATATTTCACTTACTAATTTGTGTTTAAAGCAAAAATTTAATATTTGATTTAACTCAAACTGCGAATCATATATCAATGCTATCTCTGTTGCTGCTAATATATTTTTGTTTTGCTGCACAGCTTTGAACCAATGATACTCTTCGATATTTATAGATTTCAGTACTGCTTTAAATTGTTTAGGATAGCTTATTAAACCTTGAACCTCAGGGTCTATTTCGTTTATTATAAGCTTATCCTCTGCTATTACTTCCCATAGTTGATATGCTCCTCTGGACACTTGCGCTAGATTAACAGCTTTATTTAAGATAAAATATAGCCTACCTAAATCTTCTATTATGACATTATTTGCTTGAGAAGAATCAAAAACATTAGCTGCATAATTAGTCACAGTATTAAAGATCATCAAATCAATACTGGCTAAATCGCTAGCTAAAGCTAAATCATTTTCTTTCAAAAAAGTAGGAAATAAGTTACCATATTCATCCAGGTTACCACTAGTTGATTGATGTAGAAAAATATATTTAAAAGCTAATTTAGCAAACCTATCCTGCAAATATTTAGCAGTATTAGTAAATTTGTTTTTAAGTGCCATTGTTAATTTAGCAAAATAATTTGCTTTGTAAATATCAAGCCCTGTTAACGGCATTGCCACAAAATTAACCGCTTCTTGATCACAAATAAAATTCTTAAAATTAATCTGCCATTCTCTAAGCAACATATTCTTTGATTACATCATTTACTTTCTCTGTTTGATCAATTAATTCCTGCAAAGCTGGAATATCTTGATCCTGTTCAAATATAACTGGACGTACGCCATAATTTTTAATGAAATACTTAAACAACACCAACACCGCCTCTGCAACTGTACCATTATGGCTATCAATTAATAATCCTTTAGCAGATTGACTAAACCCTGCTAAATGTATTTCATATATTGCATCGGTATTAATCTGAGCAAGATATTTTTCTGCTGCGAATGAAAGATTATAGCTACTAATATATAAATTACTTAGATCAAGTAAAATACCACAATCAGTTTTTTCTACCAATTGATTAAGAAAATCATATTCTGGGATTGTAGATTCCGGAAATTTAACGTATAAAGCAGGATTTTCAATTAGAATTCGTTGCCCTAAATAATCTTGTACTCGCTGTACTTTGTCACAAAAAAGCTGCAAAGAATCTGAGCAATATGGTAGTGGTAGCAAATCATGTAAGAATACGCCTTCAACTGCACTCCAAGCCAGATGCTCTGAAATTAGTACCGGCTTATACCGATTTATCAATTCTTTTAACTTTCTTAAATGATTACTATCTAAACAATCAGCAGAACCAAGAGATAATCCAACAGAATGAAAGCTAACAGGGTAATGAGTGGTTATTATTTCTAAAACATAATGATCATAATTACTGGTGGTAAAAAAATTTTCACTATGCACCTCAAACCATGAGATAGGCGGCATCAGAGTAGTCACTATATCATAGTGGACATCACGTAATCCTACACCACAACTATTAGGAATAATAACATTCTCATTTTTTAGACATTATTTACTCTCTACTGAGCCACCAACTTCTTGACAAGATCCACTAGCAACATACATCCATTCAGAGCAATCAAAATCTTTAGTAGCCAACCCCGCACAACTATGTGAGTTAGTAGCACAATCATTACGGCCGGCTTTTGCTATGCAGTAACATTTCTCCTGTGGTACATCATCATTATCTTGTGCTGCAATATCAGCAATATTAAGACTTAAAACACCAGTAACAAGTATTATGCTTAATTTATCACGCATTTTATTAGACCTTTGCATAAACTATATCTAGTTGATACTTTGTTGTCAAAATTTTACTCCAGCTCTCATGCGACCCTTGTCTGCATTTTTGTCTGAAAAATCCCATAACCTTCTAGGTAATGCAAAAGGTCTACAATAATTTATTTGAAATTATTAATAATTGGAATGGTAGTATTACTATTACTATTATGATGAGCATTCCTATTTGCAGATTCTATACAATTAAAAAAAGCATGACGCTCTTTTGATACCCAACCTGTTTCATTAGTTCTGACGTACTGAGCATCTTTATTTATAGACGAACAAAATTGTTGAGCTAATCCGGTTGCCTCATATAAATCATTATCAGAATAATCTACTACAACACTAGCTGGAGTAAAACTAATCATTTTAGGATGCGATTTTCCACTACACCCTATAAGCATTGCACAACATAAAATAGTAAATATAGCTTTATTCATAAAATTACCTTCTAAATTAATTTTATTACTTCATCACTGCCGCAACTTCATCTGCAAAATTTTTATCTTCCTGCTCTATACCTTCTCCAACCTCATAACGAACAAAATTGGCAATAGTCAACTCGGCACCTAAATCTTTTGCAGCATTAGCCAACACCTCAGAAATTCTTAATTTGCCATCAATAACAAATACTTGATCCACTAGCACTACTTCTTCAAAAAACTTACGAATTCTACCTTCAATCATTTTTTCAATGATATTATCTGGTTTACCAGAAGCTCTAGATTGTTCAAAGAAAATATCACGTTCACGCTGTATTAATGCAGGATCTAAATCAGATTGGTTTAATGCCTGTGGTTTTAATGCAGCAATATGCATAGCTATTTGTTTACCCAATGATTTAAGTTTAGTTTTATCAGCTGCTTTTGACTCTAAACCTACTATTACTGCTATTTTACCAAGTCCTTCAACTACACTATTATGAACATAAGACGCAATAACTCCATCTTGGACTTTTACTACGTTCATTCGTCGTAAATTAATATTTTCACCAATTGTAGAAATGTTCTCTATAATTTCATCAGCTACTGACTTGCCGCTTGGCATTGAGGCCGCCGTCAATGATTCAAAATTATCACACTGCACAGCTAATTCGCCAATTGATTTCACTAAATGTTGAAATTGTTCATTACGAGCAACAAAATCAGTTTCTGAATTAACTTCTACTACCGCTCCTCTGTTGCCTACAACTATAGCAGCAGTCAGCCCCTCAGCTGCTATCCTTTCAGCTTTTTTAGCGGCAGCAGCCAGCCCTTTTGTTCTTAACCAATCTATTGCTGCTTCAAAATCTCCATTTGTTTCCAACAGAGCTTTTTTGCAATCCATCATCCCAGCACCGGTTTTTTCTCTTAAATCTTTTACAAGTGACGCACTAATCATTCTTACTCTCTTAACTTAATTTACAATCGTTCACACACACTAATTTAGCTTTGCTTATTATCAGCCTGTAGTCCTATTTCAAACTCTTCTGCAGTTCTAGTTTCTACATCCATAGCAGTAGCCTTAGAAACTCTTTTTGGTTGCTTGAATTTAGTAATACTGCTGATATTTTTTGTGGTCATTTCTGAAGAATCCATAGCTCCAATATCGACACCACTAGCCACAAGAGCATCCTCAACTCCAGCAAGTACCGCTTTTGCAAATAGCTGACAATATAACCTAATAGACCTCATGGCATCATCATTTCCTGGGATAGGAAATTGAATAGCGTCTGGATCAGAATTAGTATCAACCACTGCTACCATTGGGATTTCAAGCTTAACCGCTTCTTTTACCGCTAAATGTTCTTTGTTAGTATCAATTATCACTAGCAAATCAGGTCTATCGTGCAAATTACGAATTCCACCTAAAGACTTAATCAATTTGTCTTTTTTTCTAGTGATCTCTAAAGCTTCTTTCTTAGTATATCCAGCAGCTTCCTCTTCGTTGTTTAAAATTTTCTCAAGATTATCCAGCTTCTTTATAGAACGAGAAATAGTGCCCCAATTAGTTAACATTCCACCAAGCCATCGATGATTAACATAATATTGTCCACATTTTTCTGCATATTCAGCAACAATATCGCTTGCTTGAACTTTAGTGCTTACGAATAAAACTTTCCCACCATTTTTTACGGTTTCATAAATTACATTAAGTGCTATTGGAATAAGAGCCGCTGTTTGTTGTAAATTAATAATATGAATATCGTCCTTTATACCGTAAATATACGGTGCCATTTTTGGATTCCAACGAGCTGTTTTATGGCCAAAATGAACTCCGGCATCAAGTAATTCAGCAATGCTAACAACTGGTAGCTTTGACATTATATCTCCTTAAAAATTTAAATGTTAGTTATTAAGTAGTTTAAAACACTAAGCTTCAAACTATCTCCCGCCGCAGAATATTGAACTCCGGAGCCTTCATCCGGACTAACATACACTTCCTGCGTGTGAATTTATTTACTTGAGTACTTAACTCTAAGCAAAAGCTTAAAAATTATAACTGAGATCTAAATATTTTCAAGTTAAAATGTCAGAACCTTAGTTTTACTTACTTCAGTGCTAAAATTAAACTAAAACTTGGAATCACCACTCTTTTCTTAGTTGCAACAACACTCAACTCATATTATATTAGCGATTTCCGAAATATAATGGGTATTATTATGAAAGAAAATTATTTTTCCGCCATTACTGACACATTAATTTACTGCTAATGGACAAAAAATAGTACTAACCTATGCACCGTATCAGCAAGCTGGCGTATTTGTATATCTATACGATAATGTTGATGATATGTGCTATGAGATTAAACCAGAAAATTGCCCAAAACGTTAAGAGATATACATAGCGTAGAAATGTTTACATCTTACATCACTGCTGCAAAAGCTTATAACAAAACCAACATTTTCAATGATGGCTGTAATATATTATATCTTGAACCATTTCTTCATGCCGGTGTTACCAACCTTATCAATACAAACGAACCGTTCGAGTCACAAGACTCAAAATTTTGGTGTGAGCGAGGCAGTACTTTTCGTAATTCACACCAGTATGATAAGGCACTTGAATGCTGCAATAAGGCAATTATAATAGATCCTAATTGTTTTGAAGCTTGGTATATTCAATCTTGTGTCTACCATCACCACTTAAATATGTTTGCGGAAGCGCTTGACTGCTACAATTAGGTTATACCTCATACAAATTAAACAAGTATGCACAAGCGATTGACAGCTATGAAAAAGCAATTGAGATAAATAAAGATCTTAAAACGCCTTACTATAATCTAGAGATAGCCAATGAAGCACGCGATATAGTTTTAATTGGAATTAACCCTAAAATTGAAGATAATGAAGACAATATTGTGTAAATTAAGTTGATGTGAGCGTTGTTTACAAGTTTTCCAGTGTTAGTATATCTGTTGAACTGAGAGGGTTTAATAAACTGTATCAAGTGTCTGTCATTGCAAGCCACTGCTAAGTGGCTCGTAATGACTTTTTCTAAAACTGCGAACAACATTCACGCTGAATTATGTAGCAAACTGCTCAACAAATTATAGCTATATTAGCTTGAAGTTAGAAGCCTATTTTATTGAACTCTTGCTGTAAAATGCAATCAAACTGCTGAAGTGTTACTGAAGCTCCTAAAGCCGATAGAGATACTGTCTGTCCACCTTCAATACCACATGGAATAATGCCAGAGAATTTTTTAAGATCAGTACTAATATTTACTGCTATTCCGTGATAAGTCACCCACTTTCTCACTCGTATACCAATGGCAGCAATTTTTGCTTCCTGCCCTAAATGTCTAACCCAAATGCCAACTTTATTGTGGATCGTAAAAGCTTCGATATCTATTTGCCTTAAAACATTTATGATCCAATTTTCTAACATGTGAATATATAATTTTAGATCCTTAGACCTTCTAGCGATTGATAAATTCAACACCGGATAAATTATCCTTTGCCCCTTACCGTGATAGGTAAATTTACCGCCTCTACCAGTATAAACTACTGGTATTTCATTGCTATTCAACAACTCATTAACCTTAAAGCTACTTCCTGCTGTATATACTTCATTATGCTCCAATAGATAAATAGTTTCATCCACAGTGCCAGAAATCACTGAAGCTACCGTATCTTCCATTAATTCGATGGTTTGCTGATAATCCGAGATGCCAGGTAAAGTAATCCACTGAACCATATTGAGAATAATAATAAAATCCGCTATTGTATCATACATTAAATATAATTTCTAAATTATGATACACTTACTTTCACAAGCTGGTAAAAAAATTGGCATATTTGGGCTTAACAGAACCGGTATTGCTGCTTATTCTGCGTTAACATCATTCGCAACACAAATTATTTGTTACGATGATAATTATAATAATTGTCAAAAATTTCAAACAATTTATCCTGAAGCCAAAATTGTTGATTTAACTAACCCTAAATGGACGCAGCTAGACAAAATATTATTAAGCCCTGGCATTCCGTTATCTCATCCTTTAATAAAGATAGCTGAAGCCAACAAAATTACCATTACTTCAGACATTGACCTATTATTTGAAGAATATCATAAGGCAGATTTTATAGCGGTTACCGGCACTAACGGTAAAAGCACTACTACTGCATTAATTGCCCATATTTTACAATTTGCCGGCATAGACTACCCTGCAGGCGGTAACCTTGGTAATGCCGCGCTTAGTCTGCCATCAAATAAAACTGGATATGTCTTAGAACTATCTTCTTTCCAATTGGAATTAATCAATAATTTTAGAGCAAAGATTGCAATATTGTTAAATATTACTCCGGATCATCTTGATCGACACCTAACTATGGATAATTATATTAACGCCAAACAAAAAATTTTACTGCCCTCAGCTACAGATAGTTTGTGTTACCGAATAATTGGTGTTGATAATATTATTACTAAAAATATTTATGCGCAATTCAAACAACGACCACAATCTTTAGTAAAAATTATTCCTGTTTCTGCAATGGAGCAACTGCCAGATGGTATTACCGTACTAGAAAATACCATATATGATAATATTGGAGATGAGTCAGTGGTTATTGAATTACCTTATGTCAAGTCTTTACAAGGCGCTCATAACCGTGAAAATATTGCCGCAAGTTACGCAGCTTGTTGTCTTGTAAAAGTAAAACCCGAACAAATAGTACAAGCTCTCTCATCTTTCTCTGGTTTACCGCACCGTATGCAATATGTAGGCTCTATTAGTAATATTGAAGTTTATAACGACAGCAAAGCAACAAATGCTGAGGCCGCTATAAAATCGATTTCAACTCTTGATAATATTTATTGGCTAGCTGGTGGTATTGCTAAAAGCGGAGGTATTGAAGCCATAAAACCATGGTTTAATCGTATAAATAAAGCTTATTTATTTGGACAAGATAAGGAATTATTTGCTCAAACTTTAGCTGGTACTGCAGTAAATGTGCATATATGTAAAGATCTAGAAGAAGCGGTCGACTCAGCTTTCCGTGATGCATTAGAAGCTTGCTCTACTCTTGATAATAAAAAACGAATGAATATCTTGCTGGCACCAGCAGCTAGTTCCTACGATCAATTCTTAAACTTTGAACAACGTGGTGAAATGTTTGTAAAATTTTGTATACAAAGGCCAAATTTTAATGCGTCATAATCAAACTAGTTTTTTTAGGCTATGGTGGCGAAGCATAGATCAACAAATTATTATTTCTTTAATAATTTTATTTTGTTTCAGCTTAATATTAGTTACTACTTCTGGCGCAATGGTAGCTGCCCGTATTGGTTTAGATGAACATTATTTTTCTTCTAGACAACCCTTTTATTTATTAATTGCTATTATCATCATTATTTTAACTTCATCATTAGACAAAAATCAGCTAAAAAGACTAGCAATTTTAGGATTTTTAGTAAATGTTATCTTATTGGTTTTAGTAAAATTTTATGGTTATGAAGTTAAAGGAGCAGTACGATGGATTAATGTAGGTGGTTTTTCACTACAACCATCAGAATTTATCAAACCTCTTTTTGCAGTTGTTACCGGATGGTTATTATCTTTAAAATCTGAAGAAGAATTTCCAAGTTTTATTATTTGTGCAATATTATACTTTATTGTTGCTGGATTACTTGTTACACAACCGGATTTTGGCATGCTAGTTATAGTAACTGCTGTTTTTGGCGTACAATTATTCGTTGCCGGCATGCCTATATTCTGGATTATATTTGCATTCATGACTAGTATATTTGGGGTATTATTGGCTTATTTTTTTCTACCGCATGTTACGGTAAGAATAAACAGCTTCCTTGATCCGGAAAGCAGCGAAAATTATCAAGTAAGAAAATCGATTATGGCCTTTGAACATGGTGGATTATACGGTCGTGGTCCCGGTGAAGGAGCGGTAAAACAGACTCTTCCAGATTCTCATACAGATTTTATTTTTGCAGTTGCTGGTGAAGAATTTGGAGCTATCATCTGTTTGGTTATAATAACTACCTTTGCCTTTATAGTAATCAGATGTTTATATAAACTTATCAATGTAGAAGATAAATTTATCAGATTAGCAACAACTGGTATTATTGCTCAATTTGGTCTACAATCGATTATTAAT
This sequence comes from Candidatus Trichorickettsia mobilis, assembly GCF_034366785.1. Taxonomy (NCBI): domain Bacteria; kingdom Pseudomonadati; phylum Pseudomonadota; class Alphaproteobacteria; order Rickettsiales; family Rickettsiaceae; genus Candidatus Trichorickettsia; species Candidatus Trichorickettsia mobilis. The sequence continues at coordinate 1,222,409 of NZ_CP112932.1, read as the reverse complement.
ATTGGAGTAACGTTAAATTTATTGCCTACTAAAGGTATGACATTACCTTTCATTAGTTATGGTGGCTCTTCAACAATTGCCATTGCTATTGGCATGGGTATTATGCTTGGTCTAACCAAGCAAGCGCCTTCCGTTACTCAGTACAAGATACAGGACATTCACTTATAGTATATATGCTGAAACTACTTCAAAAGTTGCAACAACATTTGTCATGCTGAACTCGTTTCAACATCTAATTAGGTACTGAGGAGATGCTGAAACGAGTTCAGCATGACTATGATTTGAGGCTATAGCTTGCAACTCCCCAAGTTTACTATCGTCTACCAACTCTTCATTTACGAGAGGTATACTCGGCGAAAATTGAGAATTGCGTTGTCGTATCCAAAGATCTGCACTCCTCACATACTAATGACGCTTGCGATGCTCAACCTTCGTTTTCCTAGTGCTAGTTTAATTAGCGTCTAAAATATATAAAAATCAGTGAGCGTGTGGTTTTTATGCCACAACCTCTGGTTTAAGAATTATTCTTTCTCTAAGCTCAACTTAAGGTGTTGAAAATTTAATTAATACAACCTATGGTTTAATTATATAGATTCTACGAAATTAAAAAGATTCTACCTCATTAAGTACTAAAAAATTGAGAGCTAGTGAGACAGAAGTATTGATTAATCTTGTAAATCTATATGGCAATGTACAGTTCATTTTATTTGGAGGATTATTATGAAAATTAATACTGATGTTGAAGGTAGTTATAGGTTATTACAGTCACAAAAATTAGGGCAAAGATTACGGGCAACTAATGATAAGCTAGTAGAATTTGAAAAATCAAACAATAAGATTTCAGCATACATTCTTGACATTAAAGGTGCTAAAAGAGAAGTGTCAGTTGAAAACTTGCCGAAAGAATTAACAGAAAATAAAAATCCAAAAGTGTTTAGTGGTTATTTTGGAAATGCTTTTGCCAAAATTTTGCATTCAGATGACGGGGTAGATAGAGTATCGGTGCACCATAAGCTTATCGGCGGTGGTGGGGTAAAAGATGAAATAAAGAAAGGCCTCGAAGCGATGAAGAGAGCAAGTCGACATGAGAGGGAAGAAGCTATTAATGAACTCGTAGAAGAGCAAGAAAGAGAGGGCAACCTTCATACTACTCCAAGCGAAGCAAAAAGTTATTTTAGACGTATGGTTGATGACGTTGTCTATGGCAATAAAACAGTTGCTGCAGTTGTTGGTGCAAATGATGATGTTTCTGACCTAGAAGCAACACTTGTCTGTGGTGACACTGGTTCTGGCAAGAGTACTTTGGTGAATTATTTGCTAGGTCACATTCTAGTAGCAGAACATGCAGAAAATAGCAATTCTTTGCGCATTGCTTGTGAAGATCAAGTAGCAAATATAGGACATGATTGTGTATCTGAAACTTCTGTTCCTGGAAGATACACAGGCACTGGCACTTATTGGGATTGTCCGGGTTTTGAAGATACCGGAGGCTCTGCTGCTAATATCAGTAATGCGTTTAGTATTGCAAAAATTGGTGACAAAGCTAGAGCAGTAAAAATCCTAGCAGTTGTGGAGGAAGCAGATATTGCAGCTAAAAGAAGTACCGCCTTTAGAAGTATAATATCCAAGATGACCGCGATGTTTGATAATAGGCCGGATCTTGCTAATAGTGTTGTTTTTTGCTTTACTAAGGCACAGCAAATAAAAAACTATAAAGCTGCTTTGGTTAGTATAATTAATTCTAAAGATAGTCTTAATGCAAAAGAGAAACAATTTCTGAACAATATTATCAAAAAAAATAATTTTGTTGTTTTTCCATGTCCGAATCATCTTGGTAGGATTGATAATAGTGTAAGAGACCAATTACTTGAAAAACTTAACTCCGCTAGTTTTGTTCGTGACTCAGCTATAGCACCTGTTGTTTCAGTAAAATCACTGCGTCCTCTTAATGAGTTGCTGAATTATACGAATGATCAAGTCTCTAAGACTATGAGTGAAATAGTAACAGAGTTGATGAAATGCTTAATATAGCAACTAATGATGGTTTGGAGTGTTTTGTGCAGCCATTTAGCCAAGCTGCAGGGGCGGTATTGCATTCAGGACCAAGCACACCAGATATTGATTTAATTAATGGCCTTGAACATAGTATAAATATTCTTAAAGATGGACTAAATATTTTAAGCCTAAATTCTTTAGAGCTTTATGAAGATATTGCTAATAGATTTAATGAGATGCGTTTTATTTCCAGAGAAGTTTGTGGTGGATTATTTGCCAAATATTTTCCCGGTGGAGAAAAATTTGAAATGCCTACTTTAACTATTCTGTTTATGGATATGTCATCAGTGTTAGAAAAACATTTGGAAGGACGCAATTTAACTAGATTGATTGAGCATCTTAATGCAAACTCAGGGTTTGCTGCATTGATTCAGGGTAGGCCTGGAGGTTGAACAAGCTCTAACCATAAGAGATTGTCAAGAGTAATAAAGCAATAGTGCACAAGTAAGCTTGTGTATCTATAGCTTTATTCTTGTTTAAAAAGCTTTGTTCATGGGCTTTTTTTATAGACTCTTATCTTATTTAATTCTAATAATTGGTGCCATATAATCAAACTCTATAATTAATGACGAAACAAAAATCTATTATCTTAGCTGCTGGCGGCACCGGCGGTCATCTATTCCCGGCCATCGCTTTAGGAGAAGAGCTAATAGAACGTGGATATGTAGTACATCTGATTACTGATTTACGCTGTCAGAAATATCTAACTTCTGACTTAAGGCTAATTACTCATATCATAGATTTTAAGCCAGATGCTAAATCTTTGCTCAAAAAAATAAAATCAGTGACAGGAATGATGCTAGCCACCATAAAAGCACTATCAATAATTATTAAGAGTAATGCTGCTGTTATCATTGGTTTTGGTGGATATCCTAGTTTTCCACCAATGTTATCCGGAATATTAGCTCGCATTCCATTAGTCATTCATGAGCAAAATTGTTTTATGGGAAAAACTAATGCAATTTTGGCACGATTTGCTAAAATTGTAGCTCTATCGTATAAGGAAACTAAAAATGTTAATCATTACCAAGATAAAATTGTAATTACCGGCGACATAATTCGTAACCATATCAGAAATATCCCGACTAAAAATAATTTTAACAACGTTCCTTTCAGGATTTTAGTTATTGGCGGCAGCCAAGGAGCCAGAATTTTTTCTACGCTAATTCCAGAAACTATAACTATCTTATTGGCCCAACATCCTAATATAACATTACATGTAACCCAACAAGTGCCTAAAGAAGATTATAGTAGCGTAAACTTACTTTATGCATCACTTGGAATTTCTTATCAATTATCTGATTTTTTTCATAATATCGCTGAGCTTTATAGTAACTCTGAACTGATTATCGCCAGAGCCGGTGCTTCAACTATCGCTGAATTAACTACAATTGGGTTACCTGCCATATTTATTCCTTTTCCTCACGCAGCAGAGAATCATCAATTTTATAATGCTCAAGCAGTACAAGACCAAAAAGCTGGGTGGTGTTTTGAACAACATTCAGTTACACCTATTCAAATTGCTAACAAAATTTTTGAGTTAATTAATGATCGCAGTATATTAACATCTACCTCACGTAATTTGTTAAAAAGAAAAAATAAGGGGCATAAGATTCTCGCAGACACAGTAGAAAAAATTATTACCGACTAATTTAGTAAATTATTAGAATTAAGATTGAGGGAATCATAAGCTTTATGTATAATTAACCTTAAGTATAATATAGGTATTTAGTATGCATCAAAAAATTATCATATTAATTTTCAGTGGCTTACTGTTAACCGGATGTAGTGATAGTTTTCGTGGTTATTTTAAAAAATCTGCCAACAATAAATGGGTAGATACTAAAGGTTTTGAAGGAGGCAAACGTAAACCTTTATATAATAAAAAGTATATCTCTATGGCTAAAAAGAATGTAATGGATGATAATCTTGATGAAGATGACGATTTTGATGAAGATGATGATTTACAAGAAGTATCAGATACCAGTAAACGCAATCGTCAAATGTATATGAAGATGATTAAACGTGATGCTATGAAAAAAAATAAACAAAAGCAACAGTTGCAAAATTATCAATCTTCTTTTGCTACGGAATTTGATGATAATGAAGGATATCCATCGCTTGCTGAGGTAAGTAAAAAAGTTGCAAGCGACGAAAATAGCGAACAAAAACTGCAACGTGAACTTTCACAAATAAAATCAATGTTAAACGAAGCAAAAAAAGATCTAGTTCGTTATAAATGTCCTATGGAAACAACTAACCTACAAGAGCTAAAAGAGTCTCAACAGCAGCAACAGACTAATTCACACAATAATGTAGTAGAAGCAAAACATACAAAAATCATAGACAAACCAGCTTCTATAGAGATAAAAAATAATTCTCAACCTAGTCAAGAATCTATTACACACGAAGTGGAATCATTTAATAAAGCAATTGAATCTAGTGACGAATCAAAAACACTTCCTCAACCAAATGCTATATAGCAAAAAGCACTCGTATGATATAACAAATTTTAAATAGGCTCTGTATTAATATAGAAAAATATTTATAAGCCTAAAGCAAGTACAAAAATTCGCTGGTGTAACTCTTAGAACGCTGTTCAAAGAACTACAAGTTATTTTTACCAGAGTGAAATGACTACCTATATTTAGTCAATTTATTTTTTACTCTCTGAATATCATTTTTTATTTTGGGCATTATAAGATTTGTCTTGACCTAAGACACCTATTTGATCATGAATGATTTTCTTTCTGATTATTGAATTTATTAGACCTCTTGCATAACCTAGAGACGGTTGAGGAATTTTTCAGACAAAAACGAAGTCGAGTACCGTAGCGTACCCTTGTTTGTTGCGGAACGGAGACGAGTTTTAACAACAAAATTACCAACCGGAATAGGTTTGCAAGAGAGAGGTCTATTGCATTGCGTACCTAATCTAAAGCCTCTGTCATTCCTTCAAAATTTAGATCAATATTAATTTCATATTGCTTCATTATTGCACTATAAGTGTTTATAATATTGTAGGAGCTAAGCTATATCAGAACAGCAGATGTAAAGAGATGGCTACATTAATGCTTTTTTAGCCATAGCATTGATTCTTATTGGGTAATTAATGTTATAGGATATAAAACCCGAGAAGCAAAAGATTTTCCAGGTTAATACATCAGCTAAACGACAATTTTCTTACTTCACTCTAGGGAAATTGCTCATAGAGCATCAAAAATTGTATGAAATCCGCCATTAAATCAAGACTCACATAATCATTACACTGAAGCTAGCTCATGACGACACTTTGGATGTGATATACTAACGTTCAAACTCAAAACTCGCGAACGCCACAAAAGCTGAACTAAAAATTATTAAGATGTATGCAACAGGATGTAATGTCTTTAAGAAAGCTATGGTGTTTTTATTTACCAGTTTTTAGGAGTATAAAAACGTAGAAATTTTACTTTATCACGTATATTTAATTTAATAAATCTAAATTTAGACTATTAATGAATCAAAATTAAAAATTTGCATTGCAAGCTTGGCAGCGACTTACTCTCCCATGTTTGAACAACATAGTACCATCAGCGCTGTGAGGTTTCACTTTCGAGTTCGGTATGGGATCGAGTGTTTCACTCACGCTATAACCACCAAGCCAGCAATGAAAACTTATATTAAGTATAGTATAGCCACAACACTCTAAAGCGCTCTTGGATATATTATACTATAAAATAACAAATTAAATAAATAAAGCTAAAACTTATATGACCTGTATTTACAAAATTAACACTGCATACAGAGTGTAATCTCAGCAAAGTAAATCAATCGAGCTATTAGTACCAGTTAGCTACATGTGTTACCACACTTCCACACCTGGCCTATCAACGTGGTGGTCTTCCACGGCTCTAATAGAGAAGTCTAGTTTTGAGGTGGGTTTCCCGCTTAGATGCATTCAGCGGTTATCCCTTCCGTATTTAGCTACCCAGCTATGCCGCTGGCGCGACAACTGGTCCACCAGAGATACGTCCACCTCGGTCCTCTCGTACTAAAGGCAGATCCTCTCAAACTTCTTACACCCACGGCAGATAGGGACCGAACTGTCTCACGACGTTCTAAACCCAGCTCACGTACCACTTTAATCGGCGAACAGCCGAACCCTTGGGACCTTCTCCAGCCCCAGGATGTGATGAGCCGACATCGAGGTGCCAAACGATTTCGTCGATATGGACTCTTGGAAATCATCAGCCTGTTATCCCCGGAGTACCTTTTATTCGTTGAGCGATGGCCCTTCCACTCGGAACCACCGGATCACTATGACCGACTTTCGTCTCTGCTCGTCTTGTCAGACTCGCAGTCAGGCTAGCTTATGCCATTGCACTCTAAAGGTTGATTTCCGACCAACCTGAGCTAACCATCGCGCGCCTCCGTTACTTTTTGGGAGGCGACCGCCCCAGTCAAACTACCCACCATGCATTGTCCCGACTCCTGATTCAAGGAGTACGGTTAGAGATCAAAAATCAAAAGGGTGGTATCTCAAGGATGACTCCACAACAGCTAGCGCTACTGCTTCATAGTCTCCCACCTATCCTGCACATTTAATTTCTAATACCAGTGCAAAGCTATAGTAAAGGTTCACGGGGTCTTTCCGTCTAACCGCGGGAACTCCGCATCTTCACGGAGAATTCAATTTCGCTGAGTCGATACTGGAGACAGTGGGGAAGTCGTTACGCCATTCGTGCGGGTCGGAACTTACCCGACAAGGAATTTCGCTACCTTAGGACCGTCATAGTTACGGCCGCCGTTCACTGGGACTTCAATTCAGAGCTTGCACCCCTCCTTTTAATCTTCCAGCACTGGGCAGGCGTCAGACCCTATACTTCGTCTATTGACTTTGCAGAGCCCTGTGTTTTTAGTAAACAGTCGCTACCCCCTAGTTTGTGCCACCTACAAATGGTTACCCATTTATAGGTCATCTTTCTCCCGAAGTTACAGATGTAATTTGCCTAGTTCCTTCAGCATCGTTCTCTCAAGCGCCTTGGTATACTCTACCTGTCCACCTGTGTCGGTTTCGGGTACGGTCTTATTGGGGTGTTATTTCCTGGAAAACATTCACTGCATACGCAATCCGTTAAGCGTATACAACTTTTTGTTTCCGTCACGCTCCCCAGGTTCAGGAATATTAACCTGATTCCCATCGATTACGCCTTTCAGCCTCATCTTAGGGGCCGACTAACCCTGCGCAGATTAACTTTACGCAGGAACCCTTGGACTTTCGGCGAGAATGTTTCTCACATTCTTTATCGCTACTTATGTCAGCATTCTCACTTCCGATACCTCCAGCAAACTTCACAGTTCACCTTCAACGGCTTACGGAACGCTCCGCTACCACTCATACACTTTAGTGTATGAATCCGCATCTTCGGTACATAGCTTTAGCCCCGATACATTGTCGGCGCAAGAAAACTTATTTAGACTAGTGAGCTATTACGCTTTCTTTAAATGATGGCTGCTTCTAAGCCAACATCCTAGTTGTTTTGGTTTTCTCACAACCTTTCACACTTAGCTATGATTTAGGGACCTTAGATGGCGGTCTGGGCTGTTTCCCTCTTGACTATGGACCTTAGCACCCATAGTCTGTCTGTTATGCTGTACTCATCGACATTCGGAGTTTGATTAAGTTTGGTAAGGCTGTAGGCCCCCCTAGCTTATTCAGTGCTCTACCTTCGATGGTAATCGCTATAACGCTCTACCTAAATAGATTTCGCGGAGAACCAGCTATATCCGAGTTTGATTGGCCTTTCACCCCTAGCCACAGCTCATCCCCTACTTTTTCAACAGTAGTGGGTTCGGCCCTTCAGCGGATGTTACTCCGCCTTCAGCCTGGCCATGGCTAGATCACTCGGTTTCGGGTCTAATTTATCGAACTTATTTGCCCTATTCAGACTTGCTTTCGCTATGCCTACACCTAACGGCTTAAGCTTGCTCGATAAACTAAGTCGCTGACCCATTATACAAAAGGTACGCCGTCACAGAATAAATTCTGCTCCGACTGCTTGTAAGCATTCGGTTTCAGGTCTATTTCACTCCCCTTGTCGGGGTTCTTTTCACCTTTCCCTCACGGTACTTGTCCACTATCGGTCGCTAGAGAGTACTTAGGCTTAGAGGGTGGTCCCCCTATGTTCAAACAAGATTTCACGTGTCTCGCCTTACTCAAGGATTTTAGATTCTTTACTTATACAGGGCTATCACCTTCTATGGCTAACATTTCCATGTTATTCTAATTATCACCCTAAAACCACTGGCCTGGTCCGCGTTCGCTCGTCACTACTAACGGAGTCTCTGTTGATGTCCTTTCCTCCAGCTACTTAGATATTTCAGTTCGCTGGGTTTGCTTCATATAGCTATTTATTCACTATATGATACCTGTAAACAGGTAGGTTTCCCCATTCGGAAATCTTCGGATCAAAGCTTATTCGCAGCTCCCCGAAGCTTATCGCAGCGTATTACGTCCTTCATCGCCTTCTAGCGCCAAGGCATCCACCAAATGCTCTTATATTATTTACTTTAATTAATTAACTTGAGATTACACGATGTATGCAGAATTAATTTTGCAAACAGTATCTACTCACGATATTAAATTTTTAATATTCGCGGTGTAATAATTTCAGCTTTATTTATCAACTTGTTAAACAGCTACAAGGTTTTGTTTCTTGCGTGATGGTTTTATATCTACAAATCTAATTGATGTCAACACTATTCACACAAGTTTTCAATATAATTTCAAATAAATTTCTATATAGTTGTTTTAAATGACTTCAACAAACTATGCTTAAGACACTATGAGAATGCCGCATTGGCCAACATTACCATGGCAACAAAATCCGGAATATGATCTTACAAATATTCTGCAATTATTAAAAATTCTAGGATCACCACATAAATCTACACCACCAGTGATTCACATAGCAGGCACTAATGGTAAAGGTTCAACGGTAGCAATATTGAAGAGTATTTTTGAAGCAGCAAATTATAAAGTACACGCTTACACTTCTCCGCACTTAATTGAATTCAACGAAAGAATTATCTTAGCTGGAGAACAAATAACTGATCATTATCTATTTGAGATCTGCGAAAGAACACGAAGAGCCAGCGAAACTTTAAATATGGAGCCAAGATTTTTTGAAGCAGTTACAGCTGCCAGCTTTTTAGCATTTTCAGAAGTTAAAGCTGACATACTACTGTTAGAAACTGGCTTAGGTGGTAGATTAGATGCTACTAATGTTATTACTCAACCGTTGCTGACCATAATTACTCCGATTTCCTATGATCACACTGAATATTTAGGCAATAGCTTACAAGTTATTGCTGCAGAAAAAGCTGGAATAATTAAGCCTAACGTACCTTGTGTTATTAGCTCTCAAGTCCAAGAAGTATATGAAGTGTTACTAAATAAGTGTAATAATGACAGCTCTCCTGCATTTTGCTATGAATATGATTTTATTATCTTTAAAAACAATAACCATAGTTTTCAGTACTCAACAGCTAATATTAAACAAAACTTCCCTGCTCCATCATTACTTGGCGATCATCAATTAATTAACGCCGCTGCCGCAATTGCAGCGGTTAGCTTAATTAACAAACAATTTCATATAACCAAACAACAAATTGACACCGGATTACAGAATACTATATGGCCAGCCAGGATCCAAAAAATTGATCAAGCGAAATATGCTCATTTAATTAACAGCCACATTCAAATTTGGGTAGATGGAGCTCATAACAGCAATGGAGCTCAAGTATTAGCACACTGGATACGCCATAATTTAACCGAACCTACATATTTAATATTAGGTATGACTAAAAACCGAAATATCAAAGATTTTTGTTCACATTTTTATGGAATCATCATCAAAGGCTACACAGTCAAAGTACTCTCTGAGCCATCAAGCTATAATGCAACTACATTAGCAGAACAAGCATCACTTACAGGTATAGAATTTGCTCCAGCTGAAGAATTAATCGACGCTATAGTAAAAATCGACAATCAAACTAAAAGCTCCTCAATAAATATTGTAATTTGTGGCTCTTTGTTTTTAGCAGCAGATTTTTTTAAATTAATTCAAGGTTTATCTAGTAGATAAATTATTAATGTATTTTTAGCGCATAAAACTTGAACTTCAAGACTTGAGGCATAACAGTTTTTCAAATGAACAAGTAATATATTATCACTGTTTTACCTTAACCCCAGTTGCCAATTAAAATATTTTATTAAAACCACAGAGGTCGGTTCCAGTCGTCATTGCGAAGAGCTTCAACTCTGAAGCAATCCAGTTTTACTTAAATATCATTATTTCTGGATTGCCACGGGAGCGAAGCTCCCTCGCAATGACGTAGAAATAGGAGTTTCTGACAATTTTAATTGGCAACTGGGGTTACCTTACAATAGATCTGACAATCCAATTATATCTCCTGTTACTCCTACCTCTTCAGCAAAGCTTTGATTAATAAATCCTTCAACATCTGTGAGATGATCAACAAATTTATTCAATAATTCTGTTATTTCTCGTTGGTCTTCAGAATCAGTATGTGATGTATCTCCATCTAGCACAACATACTTCAGGTAACAACCAATAAAATCTTGCCGACTTATTGCTTCATGATGGCAAAGATGATAATAAATGTAGTGTTCAATAAAATTAGCGATAAACCATGCTTCATGTGTTACTGTAGGATAACCAAACTCTGATAACATGGCACAAATTAACGGATGTTTAACAAGTTCTTGATATAGCGATACAAACTTTTGCGCTTTCGCATCACCAACCTGAGCCCAATTTGAATAATAAGGCTTACCTTCATTAGCAAAACATTGTGTAAATAATACACGCGTAGCTTCGTATACCAGTAGATCAAAAACCATGATAGAGCTACCATCAGCAACCACATTCTGGTTATCAATAGTAGACAAGTTCAACCATGGGTCATTTATAAGCGCACTACCATCTCGTATAATAATATTGTAGTTAACACTCCAGTTCGTTATTGCCTTATCTGCGCCTAGTATATTGCACTCACCAGTTCCTATATATATTTGACATTTACTCAATCCATATTCAATAATGTAGGTAATCAATGGATCTTCACCTAATAGCTCTTTTAATAAGCTTAAGCCGCAATCTATATTATTAGCTATAGCTTGATGACATTCTGTATGAAACTTGGTATGGATATTACCTAAAATCTTTTGTGTGATAGGGTTAAAACCTTGTATATAACAAGAAAGAGACGGTGCATCAATATAGTTAAACTGAACTCCTTGTTGCTTAGCTCTTTCTAATAGTAACTCCATTCCTGGTTTAGAAATCATACTTCGAAACCCCATTAATTCAACCGCTTCTTTAAATACTGTACTGCGAAGGTCGGCATGACCAAAAGCGATATATTCTAAATAATTTACCAATTCGTGTAGTAACTCTTTTACTCTTTGTTGTTCTTTAAGAGAGGTATTTGGTGAGCATCTTAGTAAATCGTCAAAGTGGAAAGGTATAAAATCTTGTAGAATAATTGCCATATTATGACGAGCACAAAATTGAAAGTAATCTGCAATAAAATGAGCGATAAATTCTGTTTCGTACTGTTCCGAATTATAATAATTCTTTGAGAGCTCTATGTTAACTAGCGAGTATTGAACAAGCTCTTGATATAGTTTTATAAACTTTTCCTCTACCACATCATTAGCCTGTTTTGGATAAGGTTTAGCGTCATTAGCAAAAAATCTTCTAAAGTATATGTGTGTCAGCTCGTGCCACCATGTTTTAGAAACTGCTATAAACTTATTAGAAGTTTCTGGCTCTAACAAGCAATGACCATTTCTGATAATAATACAGTAGCCAGTAGCCAGTCCATTTGTATCCACATCCGGATCTGAGGTACTACGGTCGTGTGGTATGTTATGTTCACCAGTTCCTATATATACTGGATATTTACTCAATTCATTCTCAATAATATTGATAATAAATGGATCATACTTATAGACTAGATTGAAGATGTAATTAACATTCTTCGCTAAAATTTGATGATCTTCAACTCTAAGTTTTGTATAAATATTGGGTATCACTTTTTGGGTTGCGAGGTTAAAATCCTTTGTACTACAAGCAAGAGGTGGAGCATCAATATAGGAAAACGGTGTACCATCCTGTATCATCAAAGCTCCTTCTAATAATTCTCTTCTTGCGTCCTTAGAAATCTTATTTTTAAGCAGCATTAACTCAAATGCTTCTTTATACGTCTTATTGTTAAAATTATAGTAGTTAAAAACTATGCTAGGATCCTGATTACTGTTAGCTAAAGCAGAAAACATCTCATTCAAGAATGACACATTTTCTGACCCTAAAATTCTAGGAAGTTTATTACTAATCGCAGGATAACGATCTATAATCACTCTTAAATTCAGCATGATCCTTTCATCAACTAAATGTTGCGTTATTATCGACTGAAAAGCTTCTATACCAAATAGCTGATTTAATAATGCTTGAGCACCAGCGCTATAAAAAACATGGTAGAATATGTGTCTCAAGATTTGAACATTATCAACTACCATTTTATTTAATATCGCTGGAGTTAATAATTCTTTCAATAGCCCATATTCACTTGCATAGGATATCAACGCATGAACAGAATATTTTTTATCTTTTATAGTCTCATCCCAGAGACTTGGTAAGTTAATCATCTGCTCTAGCACTTGTCGCGTTAGAATATTATCCGTATTACCTTCTTCTATATTATCCTTCATTTATTAACCTTGTTTTTATATATTTCTATATCTATTATAACATATTTTAATATAAAAACTATGATAATTTTAAGATTAAACAAGCTATTGTCTAAATTGTTTAGTTGCATAATAATCTCACCTCATTGGCAATTTCAAAAGCTTATATGGGCACTAATAAAATTTTTAGTGGTAGACAGCAATAAATAATAATAATACTAGTGCTCTTAAATTGTGGGCACTCATGATTTTTTAGGAAAAATCGTCTGAGCTGAGATTTTGTTAAAAATCAAAGCAATTCAGTTTTTTTAAGGTACGCTCCTATCCTTACTCAAGCTGATTTCCGTATCATCACTGGGCTTTAATGGCTCTTCGTGATGATACCTTATATGGTATACTACGTTCAAACTTGAAAACTCGTGAACGCTCACCTTAAATTAATTAAGAAATTAGGTTATAGAAGATGCTTATAGATAACGAAGAAATTGCTGAATTTTTAGAAGATAATTATCCGGAAGAAGATATCTCTCCCATTAAATTATCTTATCTTGAAGAAATGATCAGATCACTTAGTGAATTAGAAGATGAAGAAATACAATTATCTAAAGAAATTTTACAAGAAATTAAAGAAACCTGGTTAGCACTGAGAGAACGCTCTTGAATTAATATATTCATTTTTTCTATAAATTGCTGTTGTCATGCCTGAGATTTGCATAACTCAACAAATTTTATAACTGCAAACTCAAAGCTGCACATGTGCATCATTAAGTATAACCCTCAAGAAAATGCTAAATCCATATTAAAAGATACAAAAATTAATATTTTTACTGGATTTTATTTTTAACTCCAGTATATTGCAAAAGCTGATTTAGCAAACAATGTTCTAACCATAGGTTGAACATTACGCAAAATCACACTGCTTATCATCAGGTTCTAGGTTCTTGCACACGGAAATTTTATGGAGCTTGTTTATAGAGATTTTAACCGAAAAATAGATAGTGTTCGCTGAACTGCGTCAAATTATCTTGCTTGAGGGCTTTGCCTGAAGCAATCTAGTTTAATAAAAAGTTAGTAAGCTTTTCTGGATTGCTACAGCTACAACGTAACCTCAGCTCAGATGTATTTTAACTTAATTGATACAGTTCATTAAACACTCTCGAAAAATGACAAAGATTTTGCAGGAATAATTCATTTATTTCAAAAAAATTTTTGTCGTTTTGCAGGCAAAATATATAAAACAAGCCTATTAAAATTTAAAATATCCAAATTTGGAGATTAATAAAGAATGGATAAAGACAAAGCTTTAGCGATAGCACTTGGACAAATAGAAAAGAACTATGGAAAAGGCTCAGTGATGAAGCTGGGACAACGACCAGCCGTAGATATTGAAGCTGTATCTACCGGCTCTCTTGGTCTTGATCTTGCGCTTGGTATTGGCGGATTACCAAAAGGTAGAATTATCGAAATATTTGGCCCAGAAAGCTCTGGAAAAACTACTCTAACATTACACGCTATTGCAGAAGCACAAAAAAAAGGCGGAAGCTGCGCTTTTATTGATGCAGAACATGCTCTAGACCCAGCTTATGCAAAAAAACTTGGAGTTAATATTGATGAACTCATTATTTCTCAGCCTGACACTGGAGAGCAAGCTTTAGAAATAGCTGATACTTTAGTGCGATCAGGTGCAATCGATATGCTGGTAATAGATAGCGTTGCTGCTCTAGTACCAAAAGCAGAGATTGAAGGTGAAATGGGTGATTCACATATGGGGCTGCAAGCAAGGCTTATGAGTCAGGCTCTACGTAAACTCACTGCTTCAATATCAAAAACTAATTGCATTATCATCTTCATTAACCAAATTAGAATGAAGATAGGAGTAATGTTCGGTAGTCCCGAAACTACCACTGGCGGCAATGCCCTCAAATTTTATGCGTCAGTTCGACTAGACATTCGTAGAACTGGATCTATTAAAGACAAAGAGGAAGTAATAGGCAGCCAAACACGAGTTAAAGTTGTGAAAAACAAAGTAGCTCCACCATTTAAATCCGTTGATTTTGACATTATGTATGGATCTGGTATCTCCAAAGAAGGAGAAATCATTGATATTGGAGTAAAACTGGAATTAATTGAAAAGTCTGGAGCTTGGTTTTCTTATAATAACATTAGAATCGGTCAAGGACGTGAAAATGTCAAACAGTACTTTAAGGAACATCAGACGATATTTAATGAGATTGAACAAAAGATTCGTCAGAAATCCACTAATCTCACCGATATCAACATAACTACCAATAATCATGATATGGAGAGAACAGAATATGATTGATTTAACCGGTCAAGTAGCTTTAGTTACCGGAGCTAGTGGTAGTATAGGTGGAGCTATTGCGACGACAATACATCAATTAGGAGGGCATGTAATTATCAGTGGCAGCAATATGACAAAACTGACCACGCTCGGTGATAGCTTAAAAGATCGCTATACTATAAAAGCTTGTAACCTAGCAGATGTCGACGAATGTAACAATTTACTACATGACATAGAGCAGCTGGATATATTAGTATGTAATGCTGGCATTACTCAGGATACGTTAGCAATTAAAATGACTAATGAGATGTTCGATGCTGTTATTGACCTTAATTTAAAAGCAAGTTTTATTTTAAATAGAGAAGCTATTAAAAAGATGATCAAAGCTCGTTATGGACGCATCGTTAATATTGCGTCTGTTGTAGCAGTTACTGGCAATCCTGGTCAAGTAAATTACTGCGCTTCAAAAGCTGGTTTGATTGGCATGACTAAAGCTCTAGCTCTTGAAGTGTCTACTCGCGGAATTACAGTAAATGCTGTGGCTCCAGGATTTATAAAATCGAGCATGACCGATAAACTAAATGACACACAAAAAGATGCTATTATGCAAAAAATACCTTTAAAGACATTAGGTACAGCTGATGACGTAGCTAATGCTGTTGCTTTTCTTGCTAGCAAAGAATCGAGGTACATTACTGGACAAACCATTCACGTAAATGGAGGGATGATAATGGTATAATTATTTAAATTATTTATTTTCTCTAGCACAAAACGTTTTTTTATGCTAAAAGTTCTGAATTATTGTGCTCCTAGGTAAAGAAATTCTGAGATAATATTTTGTTAGATTAAAAATAATATCCTAAGCTGATTTACGAATTAGTGCTTATTTATGATCCAGCAAAAATAGAATTTTAGAATAGTTTATAAAGAAAGAGTAATATAAACGATTATGAGGTTTATTATGAATGACCATGACATCGAACAAAAAATTATCAAAATTGCAGCTGAAACACTAAAAATAGATATAAGTAAGATTACATCCGAGTCTCATTTTGTTGATGATTTAAGTGCAGATAGTTTAGATCAAGTAGAATTGATGATGGCAATAGAAGCAGCATTTAATTGTGATATACCGGACGAAGAAGCTGGTAAAATCGCCACAATTGCAGATGCTGTTGGTTATGTAAAACAAAAAATAAATAGTTAGTAATTAAGTTGATTAACATTTTAAATAAATAATATACTTAAATAATTTAAAAAATAAAATTACTTTCGAAATTATATTATTTAAAGATATTTGATATGTCAGAACGAAGAGTTGTTATCACCGGAATTGGCCTTGTAACTCCACTGGGTATTAATGTGGACACTTCCTGGTCAGCTATTCTACAAGGAAAAAGTGGTGTAAAAAAAATTACAAAATTTGACACTTCTTATTCCTCATGCAAAATAGCTGGCTTAGTTGATGACAACTCTTCAAATGGCTTTAATCCGGAACGAGTGATTTCAGCACGTGATGTACGTAAAATGGATGTGTTTATCCAATATGGTATCGATGCAGCTGTACAAGCAGTTGAAGATAGCGGCTGGAAACCTGAAGATGAAATGTCCCGTGATCGAACCGGTCTTATTTTAGGCTCTGGCATTGGTGGTCTCAAAATGATTGAGGAAACTGCTATCGCTTTTCATCAATCATCCAATAAAAAAGTAAGCCCTTACTTTATTCCCGCTTCTTTAATCAATTTATTATCTGGTCATGTTGCTATCAAATATGGTTTCACCGGACCAAATCATGCAGTAGTTACTGCATGCTCCACTGGAGCCAATGCCATAGGTGATGCATCTCGTATCATTAAATATGGTGATGCGGATGTTATGGTTGCTGGTGGTGCAGAAGCTCCTATTACTCCAATTGGCCTAGCTGGCTTTGCTGCAGCCAAAGCATTGTCTACTAGATATAATGACACTCCAGAAATAGCTTCCAGACCCTGGGATCAGGAACGAGACGGCTTTATTATGGGCGAAGGAGCTGGAGTGGTAGTACTAGAAGAATATGCTCATGCAAAAGCTCGCGGTGCAAAAATTTATGCTGAGATAATTGGTTATGGGTTAACTGGAGATGCCTATCACATCACCTCCCCCCATCCCGAAGGAAGAGGAGCTTATCGCGCAATGAGTAACGCTTTAAGCGATGCAAAAATCACTACAGCAGATATTGATTATATCAATGCTCATGGTACTTCAACACCTCCTGGAGACGCTATTGAGCTTGCTGCTGTAGAAAGATTATTTGCAAATTATAGCAACAAGATATTAATGTCGTCTACTAAGTCAGCAACCGGTCATCTATTAGGCGCTGCTGGTAGTGTAGAATTAATATTTTCAATTCTCAGTATGCGAGATCAAGTAGCTCCACCTACCCTAAACTTACATAATCCAATAACAACTCCAATAGATTTAGTTCCGATTGTTGCTAAACCTAGAAAAATTAATTATGTATTATCAAACTCTTTTGGTTTTGGCGGTACTAATGCAAGTTTAGTAATTAAAAAACTATAATCATTTCTTTCAAAATTATGTATGTCTCTGCAAAAAGTCAAAGGTACTTACAAAACCAATTATAATTTAAAACATTTGACCTGGTTTAAAGTAGGCGGCTCTGCGGAATTATTTTTCAAACCTTTTGATAGAGATGATTTAATAGAGTTTCTGGCACCAAATCAAAATAGGTTACCAATTACTGTAATAGGCGCAGGTTCTAATATTATCATTAGAGATGGTGGCATAGATGGGGTAGTAATTAAACTTGGTGGCAATTTTTCCAATATAGAATTTGATGGCTATAATCTGACCGCAGGTGGTGGCTGCTTAAATTTTAATCTAGCAAAATTTTGTCAAGCAAACGCTATTACTGGCTTTGAATTTTTAATTGGCATACCAGGCACTATTGGTGGTGGCGTGATAATGAATGCTGGAGCTTATGGCGCAGAATTTAAAGATATTCTCCTTAATATTGAGGCAATAACTCATAAAGGAGAAGTAATAATGCTTAACCATCAAGATATTAATTTCACTTATCGGCGTAGTAATTTACCTAAGGATTTAATTATTACCAAGGCTGTCTTTCGTGCTCCTCTCGGTAATAAAGATAAAATCACTGCGAAAATGGCAGAAATTAATGCTAAAAGAACAGCCACTCAACCAATAAAAGAACGTACTAGCGGCAGTACTTTTATCAATCCAGCTCCTCATAAAGCCTGGGAATTAATTGATCAGTCAGGACTACGTGGTTATAGAATAGGAGATGCCGGAATATCTACTTTGCATTGTAATTTCATGATCAATCATGGAAATGCTTCAGCACAAGATTTAGAAGCACTTGGTGAATTTGTACGAAAGACGGTATTAACAAAAACCGGTATTCTACTGGAGTGGGAAATTGAAAGAAGAGGAAAAGTCTAAAAATTAGGAACAAGTAACATATGCATAAATATAAAACTAGATTCATCGAGAATTCTATAGTTACTGCTCAAAACAAGCATGGTAAAAAGCATATCGCGGTAATAGGTGGTGGCATGTCTGCTGAACGTGAAGTGTCGCTAATATCTTCTAAAGCCGTGATAAAAGCCCTCATTGACAATGGATATCAAGTTACTTTTGTTGATATGGGAGCAGATGTTGCACTCAAACTTGCGCAAATTAAACCGGATATTGTTTATAACTGCTTGCATGGTACTTATGGCGAAGATGGATGTTTACCGGGATTATTGAATATCATGCGTATTCCTTACACTCATAGCGGAGTATTATCATCAAGCCTTGCTTTTAACAAACTTAAGTCAAAAGAGTTGTTTATTGCTAATAATATTAAGACCGCAGAAAGCATTATTGTTAATAGATCTGATAATATCAAGCATGACCCTTTACCACGACCATTTGTGATAAAACCACTAACACAAGGTTCAAGTATTGGAGTCGAAGTTATTTTTCCTGGTGATGCATTTAATTTTACTGATTATGATTTTTCATACGGCGATCAAGTAATGATCGAGAAATATATTTCAGGACGTGAATTACAAATTGCACTGTTAAATGGTAAAGCCTTTGGAGTATTGGAACTCAAATTTTTAAAACGACGATTTTACGATTATGACACCAAATATACAGAAGGGTTTGCCGAGCACATACTGCCAGCATTAATTCCAGATAAAATTTATCATCACTTACTTAACACTGCAGAAATTGTTAATAATATAATCGGATGTAAAGGATTAGTACGAGCAGAATTTATCTATAGTAACGATTCAGGCGAGTGTTTTATACTTGAACTTAATACTCATCCTGGAATGGTACCGCTTTCCATCTGTCCGGAAATACTTGCATGGCATGGTATAAGCTTTAATCAGCTAGTAGAAGAATTAATTAAGACTGCAAGTTATGAATTATAGATTTCTTAAGAATGAAGCAATTTACTAAAAAAAATAGGAAAAAACAAAATATTCCTCTACGTCGTAAAATAGCCATTATTTATACGAGACTAACAATAATTATCAGAATACTAATTGGCATCTTCTTTTATCTAATTTTTTTCACTGGATATCTACCTTACTTACGACATCAAATTGCTGATAATATTTACGAATTCACTGCTGATTTAGGATTTACTCTAGAAAATGTTTCAATAGAAGGACAACATAATACTTCCGAAACTGATATTTTATCAGCACTTAATGCTGATAAAGGAACACCTATAGCGTCAATTAATTTAAAAAAAGTGCAAGATAATTTAGAACATAATCGGTGGATTAAAACAGTAATGATAGAACGTAGATTACCATCTACTATTTATATAGCTATACTTGAACGAACACCTATTGCTATTTGGCAAAATAACAAACAATTATTTTTGATCGATGATGAAGGATTTGCAATTACTGACCAGCATATAGATAATTTTAATAATTTATTACATGTAGTTGGTGTTGATGCCAATATTTATACTAATAAATTACTAGAAGATATCGCACAACATCCTGAACTTTCAACAAAAATCGTAGCAGCTGTACGTTATGGTGAGCGTAGATGGAATCTTAACTTACAACAAGACATTACAGTAAAGATGCCCGAAACTAACTTTGATCAAGCTTTTAATTATTTGGCAGAATTATATAAAGCACAAAAACTCTTTGATCAAAATTATAAAATCATTGATCTACGTGATCACATCAAATACTATATTGAAAAACACTAGATGAGGCTCTCTCACTCGCTTCTAATGCTAACTGCTGCGTCGCACTTAGACTCAGCAGTTCACGTATAGCTTAAATCGATAAGAAAGTATACTATCTATTAAACTTTAAGATTTAGAGCACCAAACTTCAGTATGCTATTATGTCAAACAAAGGTCATTGTTGTACAAGAACACGACTAGGTGTTAGTAAGTATTTGAAGATTCGCTACCTTTTGATTTAGCTTCAACAAAAGAGCTAGGCTATTTTGAAATAGCCATAAGAGTAGTGGGTTTGTAAGAAAAGTCTAAGAGGCTGTCTTGAAAGTCTATATAAGAGGTAATTTTGTTGTCAAAACTCGTCTCCGTTCCGCAACAAACAAAGGGTACGCTGCGGTACTCGACTTCGTTTTTCCTAAAAATTCCTCTCTTATATAGACTGATCTGACAGCCTCTAATGCGTGGGCTAACAGCTTTGCTGCACAAGATTACTGCTACCAGCCAAAGAATTTGCTGCAACTAACCAGCTTTATCCAAAAAATCTTTGAACGCCTTAGATGTATGCATTCTATTAAAAGTTCCTAATACTGTTATATGTTTTCCAGTTAATTCTACTTCAACCTTTCTAGCTGAAGCCAAAAGTCGCAACTGATCTGCAGTTAAATTAAACATCGCTTCCTCAATATGACCTTTATTTTCTATATTATAAGCTATTATTTTAGGTGGTTTTACTGGTTGTAACGTTATTATATTAGAATTATCAAGTAAAAATCTTATAGCTGACTTAGTTCCATTAAATATTATTTCATGATCTGGACTATTCCAACGTACACACAATAAATACTCACTAGATGGAGCTTTATGTTTTAATAAAAAATAGAAAGAAGCATTCTTATTGTCATGAAAACCTAAATATATAGGCTCTGAGGTTGAATAGCCACTAGTTAAACTTTTATTGTAAATAGTAGTGGTTTCTATAGCACATCCAGATAGACATAATAATATCACACTTATCAATGCTTGCCTGTACTTATCTATTGACATGTAAATTCACCGTACTATTGAAATCATAAAAGCTAATATAGTGTTAAACTAACAAGTAACTTGATTTAAAACAAAGCTTTGTATTTTCTCAAAAGCTTTATTTTCGATTTGTCTGACTCGCTCTTTTGAGATCTTGTATTTTATACTTAAATCATCAAGAGTTGTTGGAGAATCTTGTAACTTACGCTCAGTTAATATCTGCAGCTCACGATCATTCAAAATAGCCATAGCTTGTGTTAATACCTTACGCTTACGTCGCAATTCTTGTTGATTAATTAAAGATACTTCCTGTGTAGGCCTAGTTTCTGGTAGAAATTCCAGTAATTCAGTTGTAGAATCTTCACTACTTATATAACTATTTAAAGAAATATCTGCACCAGCTAAACGAGTGTTCATTTCTGCTACTTCACTAGTACTCACCCCTAACTCTCGTGCAATTTGCGGAAAATCCTGTTCGGTTACCATACGTGAATACATATTGGTAATTTTGTTTTTAATTTTGTTTAAGGAAAAAAACAGTTTTTTCTGCGCAGCAGTAGTGCCAATTTTAACTAATGACCATGATTTTAAAATATATTCCTGGATAGACGCCTTAATCCACCACATAGCATAAGTTGATAATCTAAAACCTAAATCCGGGTTATATTTTTTTATGGCCTGCATTAAACCAAGATTACCTTCGGAAACAAGCTCAGTGATTGGCAAACCATAGTTTCGGTAATTAATTGCAATTTTAGCTACTAATTTCAAATGACTAGTTACTAATTTTTGCGCAGCTTTAAGGTCATGCTCTTCTAAGTAAGCTTTTGCTAGCAAGAATTCTTCCTCCATCGTCAAAGACGGTATATTATTGATCTCTTGTAGATATTTATAAAAACCAGTATCATTGGATATTAATGATACATTTTTCTTGTTCACCATTTTTTAAACCTCATTCATACTGCATCATACTGCATTTATAATTATGTTATAAATAATTATTATACAGCAATTTTTCAAGGCTTGAATGCAGATTAAAACTAACTATTATCATTGCTTGGAGCTGAAGCACCTATAATCTCAGAATCATCAGTAGTAGTGCAAGTCCGGAGATCATCAGAATTAAACCGAGCATTTTTCCCCATCAACAGGGATAGTGATATAGACACATCTATAATAACATCACCTTGTTCTAGTGCAGGTAGTAGTGGCGCTGAAGCTGATGTCGATGAATATCTCACTGTTGCCTCTTGCTCGCTTGAATCTACCTTCGATCGACTAATCTCCTGATTATAACTTTCCCATTCACGCTCTTCTTTCCAGTGACTCTTACGTCCGTCACAATTGCAACATACTCCAATACTGTCAAGAAACCATCCCCAGAAAGATAATTCCTGCTTCTGCCCATATTTCATAATAGCTTACCTAATAAATTAGCTTAATAATAAATAAATATTATCAAATTAATTATTAGTTATATTTTAGCTATTTTCAAGATATATCCAGCTATATCTTTTTTATTTTAGCATCTCATTACACTTTAATCACTAAATCTCTAGATCGCGGTATTGCACCGCTACTACTTCATATGATTTAGCACCTTTAGGAGTTGTAACTTCAACTATATCCCCAACTGCCTTACCAATAAGCGCTCTCGCTATAGGTGAAGCGATGGAAATCATTTTTTTGGTGATATCCGCTTCATATTCACCAACAATATGATATAATACTTCCTCTTCGGTTTCATCATCTATCAATTGTATGGTAGCTCCAAATTTGATGGTGTCACCTGAAAGCTTGGTAATATCAATAATCTCTGCTCTAGCCATCTTATCTTCAAGATCTATAATACGCCCCTCAACAAAACTTTGCTTTTCACGAGCAGCGTGATATTCCGCATTTTCAGATAAATCACCGAATTCTCGTGCAATAGCTATTTCTGCAATAATTTTATGGCGCTCAATATGCTTAAGATATTTGATTTCTTGCTCTAATTTTTCAAAACCTTTTTTGGTAATTGGAAACTTTACCATAATAATTTCTTGTTTACGTTAAGCATTAAAGTATACTGTATAGCAAGGCAATTTGTCAAATTTACAATTATGCTCTGTAAACATTTCTATGTAATGGTCGATTTTTCGTTATTTTCACTCATTACAAAGCAATAATACCAAGTCTAGACTTGAATAAAAGTCTACAAAACTTATATTTATCTTTTTATTTTACTTATGATGATTACACCAAATTTCCACTTTGAATCACAACGTAAAATATTTCACAGCTATAGTATAATATTTCCGTTTATTTATTTATTTATGCCAAAAATATATATGGTAATATTTTTATTTATACTTTTAGTGCCAACAATATATATTGATTTTAATAGACATCATAATTTAGATATCCGAAATTTTGTTGATAGGTTTTTTGGTAAATTTATCAGAGCCAGTGAAGCTCACGGCACTTTCAAATTAAGCGGGGCCAGTTTCATGATTGCTGGATTCTTTATTACCGCCTTACTATTTGCCAAACCATTAGCGATTACTTCGTGGCTAATCTTAATAATCTCTGATTCATTGGCAGCGCTGGTTGGAACCAAGATCGGTACCATAAATGAAACTGGTAAATCGAAAGAAGGATCAATAGCTTTCTTGAGTTCAGCTATACTAATTAGTATAGTATGCTATGTGTTTATTGGCTATGATACTAATTTTTTTATAATAATAATTAGCTGTATCTGCACTACTTTAAGCGAATATTATGCGAAAAAAATTAATATTAATGATAATTTATTAATTCCTTTAGTATATTCTTTATCTACTAGCATCTTGCTTTTTATCATATAATTATATGAACATCCCAATAGAATTTTACGATCTACTACGAAACCGGATTAATTTATCGGATATCGTCAGTACAGTTGTATCTTTACAAAAAAGATCAGGTGAATATATGGGACTTTGTCCTTTTCATACAGAAAAATCACCATCATTTACGATTAATAATGCCAAAAGATTTTATCATTGCTTTGGTTGCAATGCTCACGGAGATGTAATTAAATTTGTCAGTAACGTTAGTGGCTTATCATATAAAGAGGCTGCTATCAAGCTTGCCAAGGATTACGGCATCGACTTACCAAAATTAAATCCAGAGCAAGCAAAATTATATGAAGAATCAGAACAAATAATGGATATACTCGAACTAGCAACCAATTTTTTTAAAACAAATCTTAATAATGAGGTGATAAATTACCTGACAACGCGCAAGATAACTACAACCGCAATTCAACAGTTTAATTTAGGATTTGCGCCCACCGGTCGTGAACTACAAAAATTTTTTGCTAGTAAATCAATTCCACTAATGATGCTCGAGAGTGCTGGATTAATAGTCAAAAAAGATAATGGTAATATTTATGATGTTTTCCGTAATCGTATTATTTTTCCAATCAAGAATATTTATAATAGAGTAATTGGTTTTGGCGGACGAGTTATTGATGATAGCATGCCTAAATACTTAAACTCTCCTGAAACTATTGTTTTTAAGAAAAGTGAGGTGCTTTACGGAGAAAATACCGCATTACCAATAGCTAACAAAAAAAATTATGTAATTCTAGTCGAAGGGTATCTCGATGTGATTGCCTTAAACATGGCCGGATTTCAAGAGGTAGTTGCAACACTAGGCACCGCTGTTACCACAACACATATTCATAAATTATGGCACATGAGTGATGAGATAGTAGTCTGTCTGGATGGAGATAATGCTGGTCGCCAAGCAACACTAAGATTGATCAACATGATTTTACCTTCTATAACTACCGACAAAAGAATATCTTTTATCCAATTGCCCGAAGGTAATGATCCTGATAATATTATTGCTCGTCATCATGGTAATTTATTTTTTCAAGAACTTCTTGATACTAGACGCAGTTTATCAGAAATGATATGGGATATAGAATATGGCGGTCAAAATTTTACTACCGCTGAAGCCCGAGCCGGTTTAGAAGCAAAACTCGAACATTACTCACAACAAATCAAAGATCGTAGTTTAAGCAGTAATTATCACAGGTTTTTCAAAGATCAGTTATGGTCCAATTTAATTAAGCGTCAAAAAAATCCGCTTAAAGACTTAAGTAAAACTAAAAACCAACAACAGAATTTATCATTATTAAACCAAGGTCATGACTACTCAGAAACAGAAATATTAGAACATGCACTTTGTGCAATACTACTAAGATTTCCAGCTATCTTGCAGCATGAAACCTCTAGAAATTCTTTGCTACATTTAGAATTTAGCATTCTAAAATTAAAAGATTTTGTAGAATGGTTACTTACAACATCGTCTGTCACCACTAGTCTACTACAGGAAAATATCGAGCAAATTGTAAAAAATACTGGATTCCATGACACTTATCTTTTACTATCAAAGCCAAATGGTATTTTTTCAAGTTTGCTAGAATTCGAAGACAAAACTAAAGAAGTAAATTATCTACTATTATGGGAATTATTGTGTAAAAAATACCAATTATTATTACTAAAAACAGAATATATTTCCGTATTACAAAGTGGTTCCGATGATGCTTTAAAAAAAGCATCATTATACCAAACAGAAATTTTACGAACTTCTCAAGAACTCCAACAACTAAATTCTTCCTTTTCTAATCGTTAGAAAATTATTTGTATACAAGATGTAAAGGCCATAAAACATGACTGAAGCAAAAACACCAGATAAAAAAAATAAAAACCTGGCTAATTACGATGAGTTAAATAAACCTATTGCAAATACTAGTTTATCAATAGATGACCTAGAAAAAGCTATTTCAAAATTCTCTGATGCTGGTATTGATATTATTGAGGATGATGATGACGATATCAAGCTTGATATTAATATTGATGAAGAGTTAAGATTTTCTAGCAGCGATCCTATCGAACAAGAGTTAGAAGAAGAGCAAGAAGAAGAAGTTTTAGGCGTTACTGATGATCCGGTACGCTTATATTTGAGAGATATGGGTGGGGTTGAGTTATTATCTCGTGAAAACGAAGTAGAAATAGCTAAAAAAATTGAAGAAGGCAAAGAAATTATGATTAAATCTCTTTGTGAAAGCCCAGTCTCGATGAGATTCTTCATTAAATGGTATGAGGATTTAGTTAATGAAAAATTAATGCTAAGAGATTTAATCGATCTGGAAGCAAATGCAGCCCATGAGACTGATAGTGAGCTAAAGGCAAGCAGTTCAGTACTTGACATTGAATCCGAAGAAGCAGAAGAAACAGAAGAATTGGAAGAAGATGGCAATAATTTATCAATTGCTGCCTTGGAACTGCAATTATTACCGGTTATCACAGACCGCATGGAGAGAATAGCCCATCTTGCAGAAGAACTATTACTTGATGGTAAAAAATATTATGCCAACACCAATCAAAAGAAACCGCTCCATGGCAATAAAAAATATGCCAAAAATCTGGAGTTGATTATTCACGAAATTTCTGAAATGCGTTTTCATGTTAAACGTACCGATGAAATTTTAAATGAAATGTATAGCGTCAATAGAGAATTAATTAGCCAAGAGTCTGCGCTGTTGAAACTTGCAGAAAAATATGGCATTAGTCGTCAAAGTTTCTTGAATGAATATAAAGGCTCCTCTATTGATGAACTGCTCAAACAAAAAATGCAAAATAACAAAGATAAGTTATGGGCAGAATTTATACTTAAAGAAACAGTAATAATTGAAAATATGATTACTGTTTTAACAGATATGGCACAAAAAATTGGCTTGCCTATTACTGAATTCAAACATCTAGTAAATGCGATTCAGAAAGGAGAAAGGCAAGCAGAGAGAGCTAAAAAAGAAATGGTTGAGGCTAATTTACGTTTAGTGATTTCAATTGCCAAAAAATATGCCAATCGCGGTTTACAGTTTTTAGACTTGATCCAGGAAGGTAACATTGGCTTAATGAAAGCTGTAGATAAATTTGAATATCGTCGTGGATATAAATTCTCTACCTATGCTACTTGGTGGATCAGGCAGGCGATCACCAGATCCATAGCTGACCAGGCAAGAACAATTCGTATTCCTGTTCATATGATTGAAACCATTAATAAAATTATTCGCACCTCAAGACAAATGTTAAATGAACTTGGGCATGAACCTACACCACCAGAAATTGCCGCCCGTCTTTCAATTCCTGTAGAAAAAGTACGTAAAGTAATGAAGATCGCCAAAGAGCCGGTAAGCTTAGAAAATCCGGTTGGCGACGAAGATGGCAGTTATCTTGGTGATTTTATTGAAGATAAAAACGCAGTACTGCCTATTGATGCAGCAATTCAGTCAAATTTGCGTGAAATTACTACCAGGATATTATCAAGTTTGACCCCAAGAGAAGAACGTGTCCTGAGAATGCGTTTTGGCATCGGCATGAATAGCGACCATACACTAGAAGAGGTTGGTCAGCAGTTTAATGTTACCAGAGAACGTATCAGACAAATTGAAGCTAAAGCTCTACGTAAATTAAGGCATCCAACCAGATCTAAAAAATTGCGTAGTTTTTTAAGTAGCAATAACAAACAACAACATAATATTTCAGAATAAATTTATGACTACGACTGAAAATAATTTAAATCTATCTTATTTACCTGAATATGTAGTAGCAGACCCAAAATTAAATATCGCTCCAACCGTGCTTAGAACAGTTGCTGAACAAGTTTCATTTCCTTTGTCTCAAAGTGACCTTGAGCGCTTAGCTATGTTGATACAAAAATTTGATCAAGAGCAGCACTGCGTTGGTCTTGCTGCTCCACAAATTGGTATTGCTAAACGAATTATCATATTTGCAGTACCTGATGATCCAGAACTAAAATTACGTCGTCCGGATCTAACAGACACTATGCCTAAAACTGTATGGATTAATCCTGAGTACACTCCACTAGGTGATGAGATGCATGAAGATTATGAAGGATGTTTCTCAGTACCAAATATTATTGGATTAGTAAAACGCTATAAGTCTATTTCATATTCTGCTTATGATATCAATGGTTCCACTATAGCTGGTACAGCAAACGGATTCTTAGCACGAGTGATGCAACATGAAATTGATCATTTAAATGGTAAATTATTTACAGACTATCTACCGTCATTAGATAGTGCATTAACCGTAGAAGAATATCGCGCTCTTCGTGCTTATAATAAAAATAATTCTGATCATGATTTAAATAATTAATGTCTAGCAAGAAAACTGAAGCGCTTAAACAAAAAATACAACATCTACATTGGCTAAAGTCTATTGGCATTGATTATTATTGTTCTGAAACCGCTATTATTTATGACCATTCCAGTACAAAAAAACTTGATAACGATCACAATAATGTTGTTCTTGAATCTTTACCGCAACATGCAGAAACAACAGAAAACAACTGCAAAAGTGCAGAACAAGCTGCACGACATATAGCTAATTCAGTAACCACTCTAGAAGAATTAAAGCAATCAGTACTTAATTTTGAAGGTTGTACATTAAAAGGTTTTGCGACTAATACCGTATTTGCTGATGGTAATCCAAACTCTCAAATAATGTTTATCGGTGAAGCTCCTGGTGCTACTGAAGATCAGAAAGGCATACCGTTTTGTGGAGAAAGCGGTAAATTACTTGATAATATGTTGGCTTGCATTGGAATTTTTAGAACCACTAACGCTTATATTACTAACACTATCTTCTGGCGTCCACCAGCAAATCGTGAACCAACACCAGAAGAAATCAGTATCTGCAAGCCTTTTGTTGAGAAACATATAGCACTAATCAACCCTAAACTGATAGTATTAGTGGGTAGTACGGCTGCTACCAGCTTGCTTGGTAAACATGCCGGAATTAGCAAAATCAGGCAAGAATATTACTCATATACTAATCAATATTTACAAAAACCAATTGCTACTACCGCTATTTTTCATCCAGCTTATTTACTTAGACAACCAATGCAGAAAAAAACTACTTGGTATGATTTAATTAAGATACAACAGTTCATTACAGAAAATATCAAATAATGTTATTTCTTTTGCATATATATACTAAACACGGTTAGAATTTAAGCTTGTGAAGAGATCTACTCTTAAGTTAATGCAAGGAGCACACCATGGCAGATATAAAAGTACCAGAATCAGCAGAATTAAAGATAGGTGATAAAATTATACAATTACCGATAAAACAAGCAACCATTGGCCAACATGTGATCGATGTAAGTCAATTATATGCTAAAACCGGTTACTTTACATACGATCCAGGTTTTATGTCAACTGCATCCTGTGATTCTACGATAACCTATATTGATGGGGATCTTGGAATATTAAGACATAGAGGTTATGAAATTAAGGATCTTGCTGAGAATAGTAATTTTTTAGAAGTATCTTATTTACTATTAAATGGCGAGTTACCAAACCAGTCGCAATATAAAAATTTTTCCAACCAGCTATTACATCATTCATTAGTTAACGAACAATTACGTAATTTATTTAGAGCATTTCGTTACTCAGCTCATCCGATGGCAATAACTCTTGCTGCAGTTGGTTCATTATCTGCCTTCTATCATGACGTGCTTGATGTTGACGATAAAGAAGAACGTGAGAAGGGAGCAATCAGAATGATTGCAAAAATGCCAACTATTGCTGCAATGGCATACAAATATTCTATTGGTCAACCATTTATCTATCCAAATAACAATATGACTTTTGCAGAAAATTTTCTGCATATGATGTTTGCAACTCCTTGTGAAGAATATAAAGTAAATCCAGTTTTAAGCAAAGCGCTAGAAAAAATATTTATTTTACACGCGGATCATGAACAAAACGCTTCAACCTCTACTGTTCGTCTGGCTGGCTCATCAGAGGCCAATCCTTTTGCATGCATTAGCGCAGGGATAGCTTCATTATGGGGACCAGCGCATGGTGGTGCTAATGAAGCAGTAATTAATATGTTGCTAGAGATTCGTTCTCCTGAGCGAATTCCTGAGTTTATTAAACGAGCAAAAGATAAGAATGATTCATTTAGGTTGATGGGCTTTGGCCATCGTGTATATAAAAATTATGACCCAAGAGCAGCAGTATTGAGAGAAACCTGCCGTGAGGTGCTCGAAGAACTTGGGCAGTTACAAAATAATCCATTACTACAAATAGCAATTGAATTAGAAAAAATCGCACTTAATGACGAATATTTCATTGAGCGCAAATTATATCCAAATGTTGACTTTTACTCAGGTATTATTTATCAAGCGATGAATATTCCTACTCAAATGTTTACTGTATTATTTGCAGTAGCACGTACTGCCGGCTGGATGGCCCAGTGGAAAGAGATGCAGGAAGATCCAAATCAACGTATTAGCAGACCAAGACAATTATATACTGGTCACGTAAAGAGAGAATATGTACCATTAACACAACGTTAACAATCTCGCCTTGTTTGAGAAATGCTGTCGATAAAGCAATATGCTTATAAAACTGAGAGTGAGTACAATGCATGTGCGTCAAAGAACCCGTCATTGCGAGACCACGTTAGTGGTCGTGGCAATCCAGAAAAACATGCCGTTTATTTTCTGGATTGCTTCGCTTTCGGCTCGCAATGATGGTGTGAGTGGCTTGACGATATGAATACGTAAGCAAAATAGTTTGTATTGTCTTTCCTTAACTTGATGTATATAGTTTATTGAATTCTTCACTTCTTATATTCCAAATGAAATTATCAGATTTTGATTTCTACCTACCACCAAACCTAATAGCACAATACCCTTTGATCCAGCGTGATCATTCACAACTTTTAGTCATCCCTCCTGACAATAGAGATTTTATTAAAACTGAATTTTATAATTTAATAAATTATTTACTGCCAGGGGATGTAATAGTATTTAACAACAGTAAGGTTATTAAAGCTAAATTAATTTTATTCAAACAGGACAAGAAAATTCTATGCAACCTTAATAAACCTATTTCTGACGATTGTTGGTATGGTTTTGCAAGACCAGCACGCAAACTGTGTGAGGGAGATGAATTTAAGTTTGATGATCACAAGGTTGTTATCAGCAAAAAACTGGCAATGGGTGAAGTTGAAATACAATTTATCCTAAATAACATCTCGGTTTTTGAGTTTCTAGAGCAGTATGGACATCTACCATTACCGCAGTACATCAAAAGAGATACTGTTGATATTAGTGATGAACATAGATATCAAACTATATATCATCATGTTCCAGGATCAGTAGCAGCGCCTACTGCGGGGTTGCATTTTACCGATGAACTGCTGGCTCAAATTAAAGACAAATCCATAGAAACTGCTTTCGTAACCCTGCATGTGGGAGCTGGAACCTTCTTACCAGTTAAAACCGAAAACATCCTTGAACATAAGATGCATGCCGAATATTATCATATTGATCCTATAACTGCTCAAATAATAAATAATGCAAAAGCGGAAAAAAGACGTATTGTTGCTGTAGGTACTACTACTGTACGTACTTTAGAAAGTAGTACAATCAATGGTATAGTTAACCATGGTTATGGTGAAACAAATATATTTATTACCCCTGGATTTCAGTTTCAAATCGTAGATCTGCTAATTAGCAATTTTCATTTGCCGAAATCTACTTTATTAATGTTAGTATCAGCCTTTGCCGGTTATGATAAAATACGTGCAAGCTATCAATATGCGATTAATGAAAAAATGCGCTTTTTTAGCTATGGCGATGCAAGTTTATTATATTTAAATAAATTTTATTAAGAGGCTGTCAGATCAGTCTATATAAGAGAGGAATTTTTAGGAAAAACGAAGTCGAGTACCGCAGCGTACCCTTTGTTTGTTGCGGAACGGAGACGAGTTTTGACAACAAAATTACCTCTTATATAGACTGATCTGACAGCCTCTAATAGATAAAATATGACTTATTTAGTTAATGGGTATTGATATCGAGAATTTCCTTAGCGCTCGAAAGGTATTTGAAGATTTTAGAAAAAATATGATTACAGATCGTGACAAAGCAGGCGCAATTCAAGCTTTTGAATTTTGTTATGAGCTGGCCTGGAAAATCATGAAGCGTATATTAGAAACTCCTGATAAAAATCTCTATTACAAAAAAGCAATATTTCGTGAAGCGGCAGTTGCTGGTTTAATTTCTGACCCAAGAATTTGGTTTAAGTTTATCGATATAAGAAATATTACTGCACATACTTATAATAAAGATAATGTAGAGGCAGTAATTGCAGTTTTTGATGATTTTTCTAAAGCTTTAGCGGAACTAGCACTTAATTTGGAAGCTTTAGGAAGCAAAAATGATCTATCTTGACCCAGAAGATTTAATGATCTTGAAACCTATTTTACAAAAATATCCTTATACATTTTATGCTTATGGCTCTAGAGTCAAAGGTACTCACAGAAAATTTTCTGATCTGGATTTATGCATCATCGAACATGTAGATGATAGATCACTAATATTTGAGCTCGAAGAAGAGCTAGAAGAATCTAATTTATCGATAAAAGTTGATGTAAAACGATATTGGTATGATATGAACGATGATTTTCGCTCATTAATTCAAAAAGACCTAGTTCTAGTAGAAATAAAATAATATGAAACAACCTAAATTTACTTTTCAACTATTAAATCAACATAAAAAAGCAAGATTAGGGTTAATTAATACCGCCCACGGAGAGATTCGTACTCCAGCCTTTATGCCAGTTGGTACTAGAGGTACGGTAAAAGCAATGTTACCCGAATCTGTAAAAAGCACTGGCGCAGATATTATTCTTGGTAATACCTATCACCTGATGTTAAGGCCTGGGGCAGAACGTATAGCCAAGCTTGGTGGTTTACATAAATTTATGAATTGGCCACATCCTATTCTAACGGACTCTGGTGGTTTTCAAGTAATGTCTTTATCAAATTTGCGTAAAATCTCGGAAGAGGGAGTAACATTTAATTCACATATTGACGGTAGTAAACATCTACTAAGCCCAGAACGAGCTACTGAGATTCAACATTTATTGGATAGCACCATCAGCATGGCTTTTGATGAATGTACCCCCTACCCGGTTAGCTTTGACCAAGCGCAATCATCGATGGAACTAACTTCAAGATGGGCTGAACGCTCCCGCAATGCATTTATAGCCAAACCGGGATATGCACAGTTCGGGATTGTACAAGGTAGTGTTTACCAGGATTTACGGAAAAAATCAGCAAGTGTCTTACAACAACTAGATTTTGAAGGATACGCTATTGGTGGGCTTGCGGTAGGAGAAGGTCAAGAAATAATGTTTAAGGTACTAAATTATACTCCAGATCTACTACCAATTAACAAACCACGATATTTAATGGGAGTTGGAAAACCTGCAGATATCATTGGAGCGGTCGTTCGAGGTATTGATATGTTCGATTGTGTTATTCCAACTCGTTCAGGTCGTAATGGCCAAGCATTTATCAAAAGCGGCACTCTCAACATACGTAATAGTATACATGCAGAAGATGATACTCCCCTGGAGCATGATTGCTTATGCCCAACTTGCCAAAATTATACAAGAGCTTACTTACATCATTTAGTCAAAGTAAATGAAATATTGGGGGCGATGTTGATGACCTGGCATAACTTGTTTTATTTCCAAGATTTAATGAGCAGAATTAGGGATTATATTAAAGCCGGAAAAGATTTTGATTTTATTAGTTAATGGTGCGATAGTAGTTCACGCATTTTTAGTAACGTCATTGTGAACCAAAGGCGAAACAATCAAGGGAAAATAAGCTGTGAGTTTTTGATTTTGCTGTTTTTTAGCACACCTAATCACAAAACCATTCTTAATACGAGCTTTCAACTGGATTGCTTTGACAACACCCTCAAACAAAACGAATCTTATTGGCGTGTTGCATGAATCAACAAGTATGAAAATATTTTATAAGCCGGTAATATAAGATTTTTATTAATATCTCTTAAAAATAATAAATGCGTTCCTCCAAAAAAGAACCCTTTAGTAAATCTCGAAAACATTCAAAATTCAAAGTGAATAAGAGGACGCATAGACTATAGATCGCCAAGGGTCTAAGTAGGAATTGGTATGTCGAGAGTAGCGGTAATAAAAAACGTGGCGGGCAGACAATATATAGCGATAAAGCCTATTCTTGTATGTCAACAAATTAGATATTTATTTAATTTAAAACTAAGACAGTGCCAAGGGTTTATTAATTGGCTATTAGAGATATTAAGATTATCGATCACTTGCTCTGACTATACGACTTTAAGCAGACGCAGTAAGAAGTTAAATACCGAGTCTTTGATTGGCAATGGAAACAAAGAGTTTGATTATGTATCTATTGATAGTACGGGGATTCAAGTTTATACAGGTAATGAGTGTTTAGAGAAAACATGAGAACCAATATACACGTAGGATATGGAAGAAGCTGCATATTGTCGTAGGAGATAACGGCCAAATAATTGCCGATTCTACTCTGATCACGATAAAGACGATAGATCTCAAGTTGAAGCATTATTGGAAAACGTCAAAACAAAAGAAGTTTTAGCCGATCCTGGATATGATGGTGAAAATATATATCAAATGCTGCGAGCAAAAAGCGTGAAACCGTCAATTGGACCGCTAAATCGCCTAGTTGCTAAAAAAACAGAAACCGAGCGTCAGCAAGGTGTTGCGTATCAACAAACTAAAGGCTATCATGCTTGTAGGAATAAGAACAAATATGGAAGAAGAGAGTTAGCAGAAAATACTTTCTTCAGATTTAAGAATTCTTTTAGCAGTAAATTTTTGTCAAGAGATGGCAATAACATGAAAAATGAGATGACCTTAAATGCCAACTCTTGAACAAAATGTTTGAGATTGACAAACCAATTTTTATACTTGTTGCTTAAATCAAAATTTGGGGGGAAGAGGTACTATTTCAAAAATCCTATTCATGCAACAACGCCAAAATGATTGAGGTGCTTCTCAATTTAACAAAAGAGGAGACAGGTAAATTATTTGTTTGGGATGAGAAAGAAATAGGATTTTAAACTTATGCAAAAAGTAATACACTGGTTTCGTCAAGATTTACGCTTAAATGACAGTCCTGCATTATTTGATGCAGCTAGCTGTGGCAAAATTTTACCGGTTTATATTTTAGATGATGTAAATTCAGGTGAATATTTTATGGGATCTGCAAGTCGTTGGTGGTTATATCACTCTCTTGTTTCTCTTAATGCCTCGCTACAAGGAAATCTTAGAGTATACAGGGGAAACCCGGCGAATATCTTATTAGAAATTGCAAAAAATGCTTCTATAAGTAGTGTATATTGGAATAGATGTTATGAACCTTGGCAAATCAAACGTGATAAAGATATAAAAAAATTACTTGAAGAGCATAACATCTTAGTCAAGAGTTATAATGGCTCTCTCTTGTGGGAACCTTGGGAAGTTCTAAAACAAGATGGTAAGCCTTATAAGGTCTTTACTCCTTATTATAGAAGAGGTTGTCTAGGAGGAAAACCACCCCGAGAACCTGTTCCAAATCCGACAACACTATTCTTAGATGACGGTAATAATTTAACTGATATAAATGATTTAAAATTACTTTCTAAAATACCTTGGCATGATAAATTAACGAAATCTTGGAACATAGGAGAAGAATCTGCTCATCAAAGACTTGATTCATTTCTTAATGAAGGCCTAAATGGTTATAAAGAAGGTCGTAACTTTCCTTATAAATTAAATGTTTCGAGGTTATCCCCCTATCTGCATTTTGGCGAGATATCACCTAATTATGTATGGTATAGACTCCAATTAAGTAATGGTTTGGGATATAGTAATGATATTGATCATTTTTGTAGTGAATTAGGGTGGAGAGAGTTCTCTTATTATTTACTATATTATTTCCCTGGTCTTCCTAAACAAAATTTAAACAATAAATTTGATGCTTTTCCTTGGTCTCAAGACTTGAATTTATTAAAATACTGGCAGAGAGGTCAGACAGGTATTCCTATTGTTGATGCTGGCATGAGAGAACTTTGGCAAACTGGTTATATTCATAATCGTGTTAGAATGATAGTTGGTTCTTTTCTGGTTAAAAACTTACTATTGCATTGGAATCACGGAGAAAGGTGGTTTTGGGATTGCTTACTTGATGCTGATCTTGCTAATAATAGTGCAAGTTGGCAGTGGATAGCAGGGTGTGGAGCAGATGCAGCTCCATATTTTCGTATTTTTAATCCAGTAACACAGGGACAAAAGTTTGATCCTATTGGTCAATATACAAGGAAATTTGTTCCGGAGCTAAAAAGAATGCCAGATAAGTATCTTTTTAACCCATGGGAAGCGCAGAAAAATATATTACATAATGCTGGTATCAGACTAGGTAAAGACTATCCTTATCCAATTATTGATCTAAAGCAATCGCGTAACAGTGCTCTCGAAGCCTTTGCCTCACTAAAATCGAGAGAATATGACTAATTTACGTTTGGTACTTGCGGAGGCGCTGTTGTAAATATTTAGGAGTTAGGAATTATAGTAGTTATTTGGAGTTTTAATAACCCAATAGATTATCAGTGATAAGAATTTCTCCTTGAATTCCTTTGCTATATTTCCAGAGATCAAACCTGCCTTTTTTTAAAATACGCATTATCTCAAATCCTTTTATGGTAGCATATTATGGTAGCATAAGCCGTTTTCATTGACTTGAATCCTAAAGTAGGTTTGATCAGTCTTTTCAGTTTACCATGGTCAGATTCGATAATATTGTTTATATATTTTACTTGCCTATGCTCTAGATCCATATGGCATCTTCCTTCTGCTTTTAACTCGGTAATTACCACTTGTAGGACGCTTAGATTAGCAACAACATTGCTGTGGCTGCGAGCTATTTTGATTTGCAAATTCTTGAAGCTAACCAGGGCTTATGCTATGTGAGTGTTGATTAACAGTTCCTAGAAAAAGGGTTCTTTCACTCTATGCTTTCTAGATCACCACGAAGCCTAACGGTTCCTAGTGATGATGCATTATGTGTAGCATACTAACGTTTCGTGAATCCCAATACTCACGATGCTATAACACTATACTAGCCTCTGCCAGTTTTCTAGCCTCATCGTCAGCGATTAAGGCTTCAATAAATTCATCTAATTTACCTTCTCTTACCACTTCTTCCATTTTATACAATGTTAGATTAATGCGATGGTCAGACACTCGTCCTTGCGGAAAATTATAAGTACGGATTCGTTCAGAACGGTCTCCAGAGCCTACTTGGCCTTTTCTTGATAAAGATCTTTCCATTTCTTTCTGGTGCCGTTCTGCTTCATATACTCTAGAGCGTAAAATCTTTAAAGCCTTGGCTTTATTTTTATGTTGTGATTTTTCATCTTGTAAAGCAACCACAATGCCTGTTGGTAGGTGAGTAATTCGTACCGCTGAATCAGTAGTATTTACATGTTGCCCACCAGCGCCAGAAGCTCTATAGGTATCTATTTTTAGGTCTTTATCTTCAAGCTTAATATCGATTTCTTCTGCTTCTGGCAACACGGCAACTGTTGCTGCAGAAGTATGAATTCTACCACTAGATTCGGTTTCAGGAATACGTTGGACTCGGTGTACTCCTGATTCAAATTTTAATTTGGCAAATACATTATTGCCGTTAATAGCAGCAGTTGCTTCCTTATAGCCACCAATTCCAGTATCAGAAATAGAGAGTATCTCAAACTTCCATCCTTTTAATTCTGCATATTTTTGATACATATTAAATAACTGTGCAGCAAATAGTGCCGCTTCTTCACCGCCACTACCGGCTCGTACTTCAAGAATTGCACTTTTACTATCTGCTTCATCTTTTGGCAGTAAGGCAATTTTTACCTGATGCTCCAGATTCGGAATAAGCTCTTCAAGAGTACGTAATTCTTCCTCGATCATACTTTGTGTTGCCGAATCCAAATTAGTACCTCTTGCTAATTCCTGAGTGTCTTTTAAATCAGCCAATGCTTTATGATATTGATTTATGGTAAAGACTATATTATCTAGTTCAGCATATTCTTTTGAAGCTTTGATAAATTCATCACCAGTAATGCCGCTAGCAAGTTTTTCCGTTAGTTCCTGATGCTTTTGTAGAATTTTATCCAGATTGTCTATAAAACTCATGATATTCCTAAATTATTATTCCTGGATGATCCTAATATTTTTGCTTGCGCTGCGGCCACTATGGCAATCGGGATGCGGTAAGGAGAGCAGGAAATATAATCCAGTCCTAATTTATGGAAAAATCTTATTGATTGTGGATTACCAGCATGCTCTCCGCACACTCCTAGCTTCAGCTTGGGATTACGCAACCTACCGCGCTCTACAGCAATATTAATTAATTCTCCTACTCCAGCCTCATCTAATTGAATAAATGGGTCATGTGGAAAAATTTGTTGAGCTAAATAATCAGGTAGAAAGGAAGCAACGTCATCTCTGGAAATACCATAAGTAGTTTGAGTTAAATCATTAGTGCCAAAACTAAAATATTCCACTTCCTCAGCTATTATTCCAGCTTGCAAAGCTGCTCTTGGTAACTCGATCATCGTGCCGATAGTGAAATGTATGGTAGCAGTTTCTGTAGACTCATTCATGCGATTTAAAATAGGTGCTGATATTTGAGGAAAATCATCAACAACTTCCTGGATATGTAATTTTAGTGTTTTTAGCTCATTAACATTGCTAATTAACGGAATCATCAGCTCAAGCATTACCGGTATTGGCGTTGATTCTTCTTGTAAAGCTTGAATCGCACCTAAAATGGCTCTTACTTGCATTTGATAAATCTCAGGATAGGAAATACCTAGTCTGCATCCTCGATGTCCTAGCATTGGATTGACCTCATGCAAAGCATGTAGCCTTTGCTGGATAATAGCTAAAGGGAGATCTAGACTTTTTGCTAAAGCTATTTTATCAATTTCTTGCGTTGGTAAAAATTCATGCAACGGTGGATCAAGTAACCTGATGTTTACAGGTAAGCCATTCATAATTCGAAATAGTTCTTTAAAATCTTCAATTTGTAACGGCAATAATCTTGCTATTGCTGATTTCCGCCGTGTGACATCAGGCGCTACAATTATTTCTCTTATTAATGGAATTTTATCGGCATCAAAAAACATATGTTCGGTACGACATAAGCCGATACCTTGTGCACCAAATTTTAAAGCCATTTTAGCATCTAGTGTTGTTTCTGCATTAGCTCTAACTTTTAAGTCACGAATCTCATCAGCCCAACCAAGTATAGTGATAAATTCATCGGAAAATACTGGATGAACTAATGGAACTCTACCTAAAAATACTTTTCCAGTAGTGCCGTCAATAGTGATTTCGTCACCTTGTTTAATAATTATATCACCAATTTTAAAAGTTTTATTGGTTTCATCAATGGTGCTACCGCTGATGCCACATATACAAGGCTTACCAAGACCTCTGGTGACTACTGCGGCATGTGAAGTCATTCCACCGCGAGCAGTAGCTATCCCTGTAGAGACATGTATTCCTTTTATATCTTCCGGGCTGGTATCATTACGTACTAGAATTACTTTATGGTGTGTAGCCATCAACTCAGCTTCTTGGGTAGAAAATACCACAATACCAGTTGCTGCTCCTGGAGAGGCCGGTAGACCTTGAGCTATTACTTCCAATGGCTTACTATAATCAACTCTACTATGTAGCAATTGATTTAATGATTCCGGTTCAATACGCATTAGCGCATCAGTTTTTGAGATTAATTTTTCTTGTACCATATCTACTGCTATTTTAATAGCAGCACTGGTAGTTCTTTTAGCACTACGCGTTTGTAATAAATATAATTTGCCATTCTCTACTGTAAATTCTATATCTTGTGGATCACGATAATGGAGTTCAAGCTGCCTGCAAAGATCTTGCAGTTCTTGGAACGCAGAAGGCAAGAGTGTTTGCATTGAATTATGATTATCCATAATCGGCATTGGAGTTTTAGTCCCGGCGACTATGTCTTCCCCTTGAGCATTTATTAAAAATTCACCAAAAAGCTTTTTCTCACCTGTAGATGGACAACGAGTAAACACTACTCCAGTAGCAGAATGATTGCCAGTATTGCCAAATACCATAGATTGGATATTAACTGCTGTTCCTAGTCTTTCTGGAATATTATGTAGTGTTCTATAAGTAATAGCGCGATCATTCTTCCAGGATCTTAATACCGCTTCAATTGCTGATTGTAGTTGTAGATAAGGATCGGTGGGAAATTCCTGACCAGAATATTTGATAATAATTTTCTTAAAATCATCTATAGTTTTTTCTAAAGATTCGATACTAACTATGTCATTGGTTTGTTGTAAACTTGTTTGCGTTTTATTAAGTTCAAAACTATCTTCAAATAAGTAATAGGGAATCTTTAATACAATTGATCCATACATTTCTAAAAAACGGCGATAACAGTCAAACGCAAAATGCTTGTTTTGAGTTTGATTGATTATAGCATTGCAAACCTCATCATTCATCCCAAGATTTAAGATAGAATCCATCATTCCTGGCATTGAAACTACTGCTCCCGAGCGAACAGATAATAATAATGGGTTTATAGTTCCACCAAAAAGTTTTCCGGTATCTTTTTCTAGGCGCTGTAAACTATGTTGCAATTGATTATGAAAACTTAATGGTAATATATCATGATGTTCATAATAATAATTACAAACTTCGGTAGTGATAGTGAAACCTGGAGGTACTGGCATTTTTAATTTGGACATAGCTGCGAGTCCTGCACCCTTACCACCAAGTTGATGTTGCATGTCATCGCTACCTTCAGCAACTCCAGTAGCAAAATAATATATCCATTTATTCATTAGACCTCTAACTTATCTCGGTTGTCATGATTTTACAATTATTTCATGGGGTGATTACTAAATAATCATATAGTTCACGGTTTATGGTTTTTAGAAAAAGTCATCTGAGCTGAGATTTTATTAAAAATCGAAGCAATCCGAGAGTGTTCAATGAACCATACGCGTCAAGTTAAGGAAATGAAGCAATATAAACCCGTCTGAGCTGAGGAGTTTTAGCCGCCTCCGTCATTGCGAGGGCTAAAGCCCGAAGCAATCCAGTAAAATGAGTAACTATAACTGGATTGCTTCGACCATAAACGGTCTCAAGCAAGACGGTTTGTATCGTCTTTTTTCTTAACTTGACGCGTATGGTTCAATGAACTGTGTCAACTTGACCCAAAATGCAGCATGTATAGCGTCGGTCAGTGAGCTTGGGACGATAAAATTTCGCGTGATTCACCTGTGCTCACGTATTATAAAGCTTGCGCAAGGCCTCACACTAAAATTTATCATCCCAAGCTCACTGACTCTAGCTATATCATTGACATCTGCGATCTTTTTTGCAGTGTTTTATCTGAAAAATTTCTCAAATTTCTATGTTATGTAAAATGTCTATTGAATGTTCTTTAGAATTTAAGCGATATCATTATCATTTTCTTGATCTAAAAGACTTTCTAGTTCCTCTAAAAAATATGCTTTTTCGATCATTGAAAGTTCGTGTTCAAATATGTGCTGGACTGCTTTTTCTTCCAAGATAGGGCCATGCAACGCTTCAACAGCCTGCCTATTCTTTTGATAATATTCCATCACTTCTTTTGCTTGGTTAGGGAATTGTCTTATTTGCTGTAAAATAGCTTTCCTAATGTCATCTTGATTAATTTTTAAATCCTTGATGCGCGCATACTCAGCTAGTAATAAACCAATACGGACACGACGTAGTGCTAATTTTTGATAATATTCTTCAAGTTTAGCATCTTCAGTGTCAGTAATAGCATCTTCAGTAGTATTATAAGCCGATTTTGTTTTTAAAAATTGATATTCTCTATCTACAAGAGATGCTGGGGCAGCAAAATTCAGAATATGTTCCAGTTTATTGAACAAACGCATTTTTAGTATAGTATGTATTTGTTCTTTCATCCTTGCTTTAAGGTCGTCCGCAATTTTATCACGTAATTTTTCTACAGTATCACAGCTGAATTTTTTGGCAAAATCTTCATTAATTTCAGGAGTAGCAGCAGTATGGATAGCCATGACTTTTACATCAAACATAGCAGGCTTTGCTGCTAATCCTGCTGAATGATAATCTTCT
This sequence comes from Candidatus Trichorickettsia mobilis, assembly GCF_034366785.1. Classification (NCBI taxonomy): domain Bacteria; kingdom Pseudomonadati; phylum Pseudomonadota; class Alphaproteobacteria; order Rickettsiales; family Rickettsiaceae; genus Candidatus Trichorickettsia; species Candidatus Trichorickettsia mobilis. The sequence continues at coordinate 1,179,939 of NZ_CP112932.1, read as the reverse complement.
GGAAATGTTACGTTTACCGCAACTTGATCTCCGGCTTTACTACCAATTAATTGATCCTCAAATCCACTAATAAAAGCTTTGCTGCCAAGAACTAGTTTATGATTTTCAAGTTTACCACCATCAAATGCCACACCATCAATATATCCAACTGCTGAGATAGTAACTTGGTCACCAATAGCAGCTGGTTTGTCGGTTTCTTGTGCATATACCTTAGCAGATTGCACTAATTCACTAAGTTGTTGATCGATATCTTGATCTTTGACCTCTAAAGTAGGTCTTTCAATTGATATTTCTTTAAAGTTTGGTAATGCGATTTCAGGCATTAACTCGAATTTTACTGTAAATTCAAGATTTTTGTCTTCTTCAGTGATACTATCGATAATAGTGGGATCAATAGCAAGATTGAGCTTATCTTTTTCAATAAGGTCATGAATAGTCTGGTTAATTTTGTGACGAATAATATCACTTCTAACAGAAGCACCATATTTCTGCTTAATAATATTTAGAGGAATTTTCCCAGCACGAAACCCTGGCATTTTTGCTTTTTTAGCTAAATCAGCAAATTCTTTATTGATCTCATCAGTAATCGTTGTTGATGGAATAACAACTCTAATATGAAAGTCTAGACCATCTTTTTTTAACTCTGTAACTTGCATCAAAAATTACCTACTAACTAAATGAAGTTAAATTTCGTCTATCCAACTCAAGAAGTCAAATGACATGAGGTATTTGGAAAGAAGAATATTTTTAAATCTATATTGTTTGGTGCGGGTGGAGGGACTTGAACCCCCACGCTTTGCAGCGTTAGAACCTAAATCTAGTGCGTCTACCAGTTTCGCCACACCCGCATATAATACGCTTGGTAAAAATCATCTGTTGATTGTATGTCATTCTTGAAGATTTACACACTCCTCACGTATTAAGACGAAAGTGTTCGCTGAATTCTATCAATTATATAAGCAAGATCCGCCATTGCTTCGGTTACATCTCTCAATGACCACTTGACACAGTTCAGTGAACACTCTCTTAAGTCGTTATAAGCAGATAGATGAAAGAATGAATTATTGTATATTTCTATAATTAATCCCTCAAAAACCAAAAATAATGCCTAAGAACGTTTTACTTTACCCAACAAATTTTTCTAACGCTCCATAATACACGCTATATAATCTTTGTAAATCACTAATTGTTGTATATTCATCAATTTTGTGTGCTGTTTCTGATAGTAACCCAAACTCTACAACTTGGCAGTAGTTTTTAATAAACCTAGCATCTGATGTTCCTCCACTAGTAGAAAATTTGGGGATAATGCCAGTAATTTGCGGTATGATCTTAGCAAATTCGCTAATAAGATGGTTTGGTTCCTGGATAAACACATTCGCAGATACTGAAGGAATAAGCTCATATTTCAACGTATGTTGTTCAACAATTCTTTTGATCAAAGTAACAATTGATTCTGCTCCATGAAGATCGTTAAATCTAATGTTAAATTTGGCTGAAGCAGTTCCAGGTATGATATTTGTAGTATTATTACCTACATCAATTGAAGTAATTTCTAAATTAGAAGCCATAAATTGTTTGCTGCCATAATCTAGCTGTAAGCTGGATAAATTATGCATTATTTTGACTAGACAATGAATGGGATTCTCAGCTAATTCCGGATAAGCTACATGACCTTGAATTCCATGAATAGTCAGAGTAAAATTGACACTACCACGCCTGCCAATTTTCATAATATCACCTACTTCGTGCTCACAAGTCGGTTCGCCAAGGATTGCGAGATCTATTTTATGGTTTAAGCTGGTAAGATATGGTAGCATTTTACTAGTGCCATATTTTGCTGCACCTTCTTCATCGCTGGTTAGTAAAAAACTAACTGAACCATTTAGCTTAGGTTTTAGCTTTATAAACTCAATGGTCGCAGCAAGAGAACAGGCTAAAGCGCCTTTCATGTCTACGACACCACGGCCATAAATTTTATCTTCTACCTTTGTTGCTTTGTACGGATTATGACTCCATGAGTCACGATCACCAGCTGGTACAACATCAACATGTCCAGCAAAACAAATATTAGGTTTACTAGCGCCGTATACGGCATAAAGGTTTGTAACCTGATAATCATGCTCTCCAAATGTTTTAGTGATTACAGAAAACCCATGCTGTGTTAATAACTTCTCGATATATTCTATTGAACCATCACTTAATGGAGTAATGGATTGGCAGTTAATTAATTCTGTAAGATGTTTTAATATATCATTAAGCATAAAAATTAAAATTATGTTATAAGCAATTTAAGCCAAAGAATAGATGAACGTAAATTTTTTAATTTGTATATATTTAAATATAGTAATAATAAACTGGTTTAGTATATTACTATTTTTGAGCGCTGTGAAGAAATTTTTTATCCAACTAGCCAACCATATTTTTATAAATAATTTATAACGAAGATTCTGATGTCACGAGAAATAGTTTTTGCTAAAATGCATGGTTTAGGTAATGATTTTGTTATTATTGATGCTGAACTTCTGCCTACTAAGTATGACTTAGAGAAGTTAGCTTTAATAGTTGCTGATCGTCACTTGGGATTAGGATGTGACCAGTTTATCGTTTACCAAAAATATCATGATTATTATGAGATGCAAGTCTATAATCAGGATGGCTCTAGAGCATTGGCTTGCGGAAATGCAGTACGATGTTTAGCTAAGTTACTATATATTAACTCAAACAAAGAAAATATTGATATTAAAATTGCCGGAAGAAAAATAACTGCTCAAGTACTAGCTTCCAACCAGATTATGGTAAATATGGGAGCGGTAAGTTTTAATGAGCAGTGGATGCCTACCAGTGAAGAGATATGGCATGTTGCCGAACGATACATGTTTGATCCTAAAGAAATGATTTGTGCTGATATTGGTAATCCACATTTAGTGATTTTTAGTCATTTAAATAGTCAAGATCAGGAAGTGGTTGGTAAAATGTTGCAAGAACATGAACTATTTCCTGATGGAATAAATGTAGATTTTGCTTATATTAAAGATAATAAGATTTATTTGTCAGTTTGGGAAAGAGGAGCTGGCTTTACTCTTGCTTGTGGTAGTGGCGCTTGTGTAAGTTTTGCTGCTGCGGTAAAATTAGGGTTTATGGATGCTGCAGCTGAAGTAGTTTTTAAGTATGGCAGTTTAAGTATGTCCCGAAATGAGACGGATATCATTATGACTGGCTCAGCTACTTTAGTTGCTATAGGAAAGTATTATTATGAGTATACCTCTTGAACTTCAAGATTTGGGGTGTCGAACTTCGGGATGCTCTTGTGCTCACGTATTAATATACGCTGCGCAAGAGCACCACTCGTTCTTCTACCAACTCTTGAAGTTGAAGAGGTATATTAATAAAAATGATGAAGAAATTTAATAAATTAAAATTTACATCTTTTATCATTAGCAACTTGTTCAATAGCGCTTAGCGTAGGGTTATTACGTTCTCTCCTCCAATCTTGAGGCAGTTTAGCTATGTTATAGCCCTGTTTTGGGCGTTGTATAGAGTTTTGGAAGTTTGAGCGTTCGTTAGCCTGCCTTTGTTCGCTAAGATAAGCTTGTCGTAATTGATCACAGGAATATGAATAATAATCAACCGTACTACAACCGCTGCAAATCAATAAACATAGTAATAATGATAGACGAAATGCAGTCATAGAAGCTTGTTTTGTGATTTGGTAAACTAATCTTTACCATCAGTGGTTAGTAGTACTTAGAAATTTTACTATATATTACATGCAAAATATCATATATATACTTTATTATATGATCAACAGATTTTTTTAGTCAATTTTATGACCCAAGATAGATTAACTGAAGTAGTTACATTCGGTTGTCGATTAAATATTTTTGAGAGTGAGGTGATCAAGAAAAACTTACAATTGGCAAATCTTGATAATGTAATTGTATTTAATACTTGTACTGTTACTAAAGAAGCAGAAAAGCAGGCTCGTCAAGCTATTCGTAAGGCAAAAAAGAATAATCCTGCAGTTAAAATAATAGTAACGGGTTGTGCGGTACAAAATAACCCGCAGGCATTTGCTAATATGATAGAAGTAGATAAAGTAATCGGTAATCAGGAAAAATTATCACACATATATTATCAGTTAGATGATGATAGAGTAGTGGTTGATGATATTATGCAAATCAAAGAGACTGCCAATCATTTGATAAGTCATTTTGACGGTAAAGCAAGAGCTTTTCTACAAATACAGAATGGTTGCAATCATCGTTGTACATTTTGTATTATTCCGTTTGCCAGAGGTAATAGTCGTTCAGTTCCTATCGGAGTCATTGTAGAGCAAATTCGGCATTTAGTGGAGCTGGGTTATAATGAAGTAGTGTTTACCGGAGTTGATATTACTGCCTATGGTGCTGATTTACCAGGTTGCCCTACCTTAGCGCAGATGATTAAACGAGTGTTTAATCTTGTACCAGAACTACTGAGATTACGGTTATCATCAATTGATGTTGCTGAGATTGATGATGAATTATTTGAAATTATGGCGCATTCTTCAAGATTAATGCCACATTTTCATATTAGTTTGCAGGCAGGAGATGACATGATATTGAAGCGGATGAAGCGTAGGCATAATCGTCATCAGGTAATTGAATTTTGTCATAAGCTACGTGCAGTGCGTAATAATGTATCTTTTGGTGCTGATATTATTGCCGGATTTCCTACCGAAACTGATGAAATGTTTGAAAATACCAAAAAACTGATAATTGATGCAGATTTACAATATTTACATATTTTCCCTTATTCGGTACGCGATGGAACTCCGGCAGCAAGAATGCCGCAGGTGCCAGTAGATATCATAAAAACTAGAGCTGCAATCTTACGAGATTCAGGAGAACAACAGTTGCACAAGTTTTTTCAAAAGCACATGCATCAACATGTAGAGTTATTGTGTGAAAATAAGCAGATGGCACATACTGAAAATTTTATTCCAGTGAGGTTAGATAGAAATTATGGAGCAGGAATGATTGTTGCAGCTCAATTAACAGGCTTTAATGAAACACATATGATAGCTAGGGTTATTAATGAGTAAGTTTCAGCATTTTGCGGTATATGGTGGGGGTAGTTGGGGTACAGCTTTAGCTTGTGCTGTGTCTAGAGTAACTAAGCAAGTATTGTTATATTTACGTAATCCAGAAATTATTAAAGAAATATTGCAACATCACACTAATAATAAATATTTTGGTACAGTAAAATTACCTGATAATATTTTACCTTCTAATCAAGTATCTACTTTAAAAGATCAAGAAGTAATAATAATAGCAGTACCATCTACTGCTATCATTCAAGTTATCAATATTTTAAGAGACATACAAATATCAGTAGATACCGTATTATTAATTGCTACAAAAGGAGTTGTTGATGAGCCGGTACAGCTATTATCTGAAAAAATCAAATCTTTATTACCAAATAGAATAGCTTTTATTGCTGGTCCTAACTTTGCCTCTGAGGTTGTACAAGATTTATTAACTTCAGTAACAATTGCCTGCGAAGATATTAAATTAGCAGAAAAAATTGCGATGAGCATAGAATCAAAAAATTTGGTTACTAGTACTACCGAAGATATCATTACTGTGCAGATTGCAGGAGCTATAAAAAATATTATTGCTATTAAAAGTGGTATTTATGATGCAATGGGTTATAAGAAAAATGCAAAAGCCTGGTTGATTACTCAAGGTCTACAAGAAATTGCTGTTTTATCGCAAGCACTTGGTGGTAAAGCCGAAACTTTACTGCAACCCGGTGTATTAGGTGATCTTGTACTTACTTGCTACTCCAATACTTCCCGTAATACTAAGTTTGGATATGAGCTGTATCATCAATCAGAACATGATATAAATGGATTCTTGAAAAACTATCCATATTTGGTTGAAGGGGCTGAATCAGTAAAATTAATTACTAAGCTGACAAATATACATGGTGTGGATTTGCCGGTAATTACTTCTGTAGCTGAAGCACTAAAATTATCTGAATAGTGATCTTGGACTAGTTTTCCGGCCATTTGTTTTACCGGTTTATCCGCAGACTGCGCTAACTTTACTGCCTCTCTTTTAAATTCATCCGTATATTTTATTCCTTTAGGCATCTTTTTTCTTACTCCTTTTTCAGATGCATTGTCCGGAAAACTAATACAAGATCAAATATTACGGTTCTCTCAAAGAAGATATTAAATAAATAAATGATTTTTTAAATGACACAGTTTGGTAAAGACTCCCGAGCAATCTAATTTCTACCACCATAACCATATGACTGCACTTTATTCATTCTTACCGGCGCATTGCCTGATGTATTAGATTGTTCAAATTTCTTACGCATATCATGAGAAGCTTTACTAATTGTAAGTACCCCTGAATAGTTTGCTCAGATTGTCTCATATGTTCTTGATAAGATTTCTGATCACCTGCACGTAATGCATTAATTGCTGAGAGCTCGCTATTAATAGCTGTTTTAGCTTGTTTCCAAAATAAGTAGTCATTTGTGTTTTGTTGTTTAGCTTTACACCATTTTTCTACTTCTGACAAATTTTCTTGTAATATTTGCTGTTTTTGAGCTTCTGGTGCTTTAGTAAATTTTTCCTTAAGCTGATCAATTTGTGCCTTAAATTCTTCAGCATTTTTCTTTCCCACTGCTGTTTGAAAATTATCATTAATCGCCAATTTCTCTATGCCGTTTATAATATAATCTAGTTCAGTAATATTTTGTACCTTCGTCAGATTGACTGTTGTTTCGACCTGACTAGATTGCAAAATTTTATCATTAGCTGAAATATTGATTGATTGAGATAAGTCTGTTCCCATACCTTGATTTCTTGCCACTTCTTTCATCATTTCTTTGTATTTACCCTGGGTTACTGGCAAAGTGTAAATATTACCATCACGCTCTATATATCCTATAGCATCACCGCCTTTACCCATGAATTTTACTGGCATTGGAGTGCTTACTTCAGTAAGTTTTCCTTCTTTATTGTAATGTGCACTAAAATAAACAGCTTTATCTTCAGCAATGTTTTTACCATCCGCATCTTTTACTGCCATTGATAAATGTAGAGGGCCTTTACCTTGCAGTTCTTTTGGAAAATCAATCTTGCGATAACCAGATACTTGCTTCTCAGTACCGTTAGCCATTGTTATGGTCATTGGCGTTTTGACCATAGTTTCGCTTAAAGTACATAATGACTGACCTTCTTTATTTTTTATTTCTTTAGAACGAATTGACTCAACAGGACTAGTTTCCCATTGTAGAGCCTGGAATTGATCCTTAAACTTGCTGTGAACTTGCTTATAGCCTGCTACTTCTATCTTATTTAATTCTGCACTTAGTTTTGGTTCAGCTAAAGCCTTGTTAATTGCATCTTTATTTTTTTCATCCTGTAAGAATTGGCTAAATTCTGATCGGTTAAGTTTCTCAATCTGTGTCTTCTGTTCTTGGTTCTCTGCTTTTTCACTTAAAGCATTTTGTAATAAAGCAAATTGCTTAGAAATTACTTGCTCACGAATTTCTTTAGTGATAGCGTCAATCTCGTCACTTTTATTAATAGCGCCGCTTGTTCTAGCAATAAAGTTACTTTCTTTATCCTCAAAATTAAAGCTATCTTCTGCTATTTTTTGCGGTTGCACTCGAGTTTGTTCTTGCTCTTTAAGAGTTTGCGATTGAACTTGCTCTTGTTTAAGCTCTGTAGTTTGCGATTGAGACGATTCAGCATTCTTCTCGACATTTTGTTCAACAGTGGACTTAGGCTCCTGTGCCACTTCCATCACTCCTACAGTTATATCAGTGACAGTTTTTATAAAGTCAATAACTTCTGCTGAGGCTCCTACTGTAAGCTTGTCAAGAGCTTTGGAAATATCTGCAAATGCAGAGAGTAATTCTGGATCTTTTAATATTGTTCCTAATCCCTTAATGTAAGTACCTACTCCAGCATGAATAGAATCAGTATCTGCATCTTTTTCGACAGCTAACTGTATCCCTGTAGTTATTTGTGTTATAGCAGTTGATAAAGTGTCATTAGGCTCCACATAAGCATCAACAATTTTCTTTATATCTTCAGCAACTTTTTCTACAATTTTTGTATCAACATCGCCTACAGTATTTTTAGGTGTACTATCTAAATTAATTGATCCGTTAATGGTTTGAGCTGCACCTCGTTCAATATCTAATTGAACCTTCTGTTCTACTATCTGCTCAGATTTTTCTCCAACTGATAAACTAATATTTTGCTGAACTGCTAAACCAGGGGCTTTTTCCTCGATTTTCTTGCCTTCAACTGATATGTTCATTCCTGAGTCAAGTTTTAAGTCAGGTTTTATTGTTAATTTAGCTAGTTGCGCCTCTAATTCTGCTATTCTTTTCTGTTGTTCAGTAATTTGCTCTTGTGGTTTTGCTATTTGTTCCTGCAAAATTCGATCTTGTTCTTTTATTTTTTCCTGTAAAATGCGGTTTTCTTCGTTAGCTTTATTCAAAGCTTCTTTAACCTGCATTTGTTCTTGTATAAACTGTTCACGTTCTATTATAGTAGAGCTAAACTTTTCTTCTGTTGAAACTAATGCTTCCTTGTTTTGTGCCGACTCTTGTTTAAGATTCTTAATTTTTTCTTTGTCTTCTATTGAGCTTACAACTGCGCTCGTTGCATCATTTAGCAAGATCACAGCTGTTGGAGAACCATGTTTGACCAGCTCTTTAAAACTACCGCTAATATCCGTCACTAGAGAATCTAATTTAGCATGATCTACACGTTCTAATATTGTCGCCAATCCTTGCTTATATTCTTCTATTCCATTCTTAATAGAATCAGGGTTTGCATCTCTTGCAGTAACGCTATATGCTCCAAGAGTCATTTTACCTAAAGCTGCCATTAGTGTTTGATCAGTCGTCATTAGTGTTTGATCAATCTCCATATGCTTGCCAACAATTGCTCCTACCTTATTCGCAGCTTTGCCAAGGTCAGGGGAAGTCAACTCACTTGCTTCTAAAGCCTTATCAGAAGCTGTTTTTATTCTATCTACTAATTCCGGGGTCATATTCTCAGCAAGCCCTGAAAATACTTTAATAACTTCTTCAGCTACAGGACTTACTCTTTCATCCTTTAACATTGTCGTTAATGCCTTTTGATATTTCTCTACTCCTTTCTCTGTAGCGGATTCTATACCTCGAGATGCTGCACTAATCACCTTATGCAATTTATCATCGACATGTTCGCCATAGCTCTTTCTAATAATCTTTCTTACCTGACGCACAGTTGCTTTATGTATATCTTTATTAGGGTCATTCTTGTGCTCAACTTCTTTTGTATTTTTTTGTTGAATATTCAATGTACTAGTTTGCTCAGTAGCTATAGTTAAATCAGGTTTTTTTCCTGCAACTGATAAACCACTCCCTGATTCAATAGTTAAATCAGGTTTTTTTGTTAATTCCGTTATCTGTTCTTGTTGTGTTGTTATTTGAATATCTTTCTGTGCTAATTCTTGTTTTTGCTGCTGTATTTCTTGCGTTAATTTTGTTACTTTTTCTTGTAACGACATTACTTCTATATTTCTTAGCTCTTGTTCTGATTTGAGTGCTTCTTTATCTTTATTGGCTGATTTTAGTTCTTCTTGAACCTGAAGCAGATTTGCTTGTAACTCAGTACCATTGGCTTTTTGTTGCACAATCTCTGATTTAAGTGCTTCCTTATCTTGATTAACTAATCCCAATTCTTCTTTAGTCTTATTTAATTCTCCCGTGAGTCTATTCAAGTTTGCATCCTTTCTTGCTATGCGTCCTTCAGTCACCTTTTTGTCTTGATCGTGTTGCTCCGCAATCGCCAAACCAATTCTTCCACTACTGATACCTATTGCCTGCTCTATAAGAGCAAACCTTCCAGTATCTTTAAGTTGCCATAAAAGTGAAACTTTGTTTCCTTCTGTGTTCTCCGGCGTCATTCCCAAATCTTTCACTTCTTCTTTAGGTGTAAGCTGTCTTAAAAGCGGTACTATTTCTTTTATAAATGCAGGATACAACTTTGGGCTACTTAATAATTCTGTCAGTCCCTGCGTATATCTATCCATTTCCGCGTGAGCTAGATCATCAGTCCCTCTAGCAATATGATCTATCGCTGTAATCATTTTCCCGATAGTATGAGTCCTTATAGTATCTTCATTCAGATTAGTTCCTAGATGTTTATTTACTACTACACTGGCCTTGCCTAATAGTTCCTGCACTAACTGATCACGTTTAAGTGCATTTTCGTCTTCAGACATAAACTACATCTCCATTTTGATATTAGTTTTAAAGAATATATTATATTAAATTATCTCTAGTAGCTAATTAATTCAAAGTATAAGGAACTGTAATATTTTACTGGTCAAGCATAAGAGGAATAATATAAGATTAACTCATATTGAATGTTTAAGAGTTACTGTAATGACATTTTATAATGATCACCATTGATCTTGTACTAGTTTTCCGGACAGTGCATCTGAAAAAGGAGTAAGAAAAAAGATGCCTAAAGGAATAAAATATACGGATGAATTTAAAAGAGAGGCAGTAAAGTTAGCGCAGTCTACAGATAAACCGGTAAAACAAATGGCCGGAGAACTTGGCATAAAGTATAAAACTCTAAATTATTGGGTAAGAACAGCTATTATGCCAGTTACAGAGATAAAAGCGCCTACTGGAGCGTCAGATCATTATCAAGAATTATTAATTGAAAATCAGCGTTTACGCCGAGAGCTAAAGCGAGTAGAACAGGAGAGAGAAATCCTAAAAAAGGCTACAGCGTATTTTGCAAGTCTAAAGAAGTAAAATACGCTTTTATTAGAAATAATGTAAATAAATGCGGTGTAAGGTTAATGTGCTAGATGCTTGAGGTAGCGAAAAGCAGTTATTACGAGTGGTTAAGTAAAAGGTCTAATAAACAGCTTGATATTCTTATAGAAGCGATATTTATTGAGCATCAAGAACGCTATGGTTCCACCAGAATTTACCATGAGTTAAAATACAGAGGAATACCGTGTACTCGCAAAATAGTGGCAGAACGTATGAAGCTCATAGGACTTACTGCTAAAGCAAGACGAAAATTCAAGGTCACAACCGATTCTAACCACAATAGACCTGTAGCACCTAATTTATTGGAGCAGAACTTCACAGCATCTAGCCATAACCAAAAATGGGTCACTGACATTACGCATATCCATACCCAGGAAGGATGGTTATATCTGTGTGTATTTATTGATTTATATTCCAGAGCAGTAATAGGGTTGTCAATGAGCAAAACTCTGCGTGCAACTCTTGTCACTGATGCTCTATTAATAGCGATGTTTAGACGTAAGTTGCCGCAAAGAGTTATTGTTCATTCTGATCGTGGATCTCAGCCAAGCTTTAATAAAGCGCTATAACCTCCGGTGTAGCATGAGTGCTAAAGGTTGTTGTTATGATAATGCTGCTATGGAATCTTTTTTTCACACCATAAAAGTTGAATTAATTAATGATATGAGGTACCAAACTAGAGAAATAGCCAAATCTTCAATTGTCGAATATATAGAATGCTATTATAACCGTATACGTAGACACTCTACTATCGCTTACAACATACCTGTATTATTCGAATAAAATTTATTATCAATCGCATGATTCAGTGTCCGGAAAACTAGTACAAGATCACTTCTAAAATGCTCTTTTAATAAAACTCTTAAATTTTCATATATCATACAAATTCTGAATTAAATAAATTAAGCTTTATAGCACATATACTCCAATTTCGAAAGAAGTCTATATGAAGATGTATAGTTCTAGATTTTTGCACGTAGAAATTTTATGAAATTATGTTTATAAAAATCCAGTAAAATTTTTATGACGTAAGAAGAGTCGAAGCTTAGAAATATAAATTCATATATAGAAGAAATTTAAGAGAGTTTCAGATGGCATAAAATGTTATGCCATCTGATTAGAGAATAGAAATTAGAAGTTTACACGAACTTTTAAAGTACCTTGGTGACCAACATACTTGTTAGCTAGGTGTGCATCATAACCTGCGCCATATTCGAACATCCCAGCTTTAGCAGTTATGCTACAACCAAGATTGTAGAATGTTTTAGCAGGTTTATTAGCCTTAGCAGTTAAAGGACTCTGCATACCATCTAATCTAATATCCATTTTTGCAGATTTACCACGCATATCTTGTCTAATAAAGCCATGCAATTCTGGAGTTACAACAACACCACTCATTTCAGTGTTCATTGCTACTCTTGCACCAATAATTGCTTCAATCTTATCGTTTGACTTTTTACTAATAGACAAGTTTTGTACAGTAGTACCAGTCTCTTTATAACCACTATCATTGAACTTATTATAAGCTAAACCAAACATTGGTGTAACGGTAGCATTGTCAACAAAACGATAGTTATATCCACTTAATACTTCAGCACCATAAGTCATAGTATCGTACTTACCAGTAGCTGTTTGATTAGCTGTAGATGTAATACGTTTCTCGGTATTTTTAACTTTACCTGAACCAAATGATGCTACACCTTGGATAAACCAATTATCAGCAATTTGTTGTAAGCCGTATACAGAGAACATAGTCATATCAACTTTAGTTTTATCACCAACCTTGATATTTTTATGTTTTACATCTGTCCTTAAAATAGTTAAAGCAGCACCAACAGTCATACGATCATTAGCTTGACAATCAAAACCAATAATACCACCGGTAGTTTTAGCTTTATAGCCAGATACACCTTTTCTCATTTTCTGAGTAGCTTGGCTATAGAAAGGCATACCCCAAGCACCATAACGCGCAGCCAATCCTTCATCACCAGCAGCAACACCTAATCCTTCAACTTGTGTGTATTGAGATTGTTGGGCAGGCCCGGCTCCAGCTCCTGCAGCAACTGCAGCTAATCTACCACCAACTACATTTGTAACTTCACGATTATTAACCGCTGTCACCTCATTTGTAGTATTAATTGGGTCTTGCAGTCTCGCAATAGCTTCACCAGCTTTCTTTTGATCATCACGATCCATTATAGCTACATCATCTATGAAAGCTCTTGCATCACCAGTGTTGTTTAGATTAGAAAAAGCTTCTATGTTTCTTGAATCAAATCCTGCGGTTTTAGCAAGAGTTGTCAAAGCTTCTTTAGTGTTATCTGCTTGTTTAATAGTATCTTTGTCTAAACTCCACTTAGAAAAGCGACTACCTTGATTTTCAACAATTAATGTAAACTTAGAAACATCTGGTGTAGTTCCAGAATTAGTAGCACTAATCCACTTAAACTCTCTTCCATCTGCACCAGCTCTGCTCGTTGTCAAATCAAAGAGACTGATCGTTGGAGCAGTGGCTTTTGAAAAGTCAAGCTTGGTATTAGCACCATCTATTACTATATTACCACCATTTGTTCCATCATAAGCAGTAACAACTGAGATATTACCACTAGCAGTAGAAGTAGCTCCGCCTGTGATTTTGAAAGTATTAGTTGATAAAACAAATGTAGAATCAACTGCTTCGATCTTACCAACAGTTCTGGTCTGAGGTGTAGCAGAAGGTACTCCTACTATTACTATTGATTTACCAAACTTCGTGCTATCTGCAAAGATATTTGAATTTAATATTTCAAACTTCTTCCCATCGTTATTAGCACTAAAATCTACTAATTGTAAATTTTTACCGCTTTCACCTAGGTCTTTATTAATGGTAACACTATTATTAAATGTAGCTATACTTTTTCCATTCTTATCTGTGACAATTGCACTATCTATTGCTATAGAATCGAAAGCTGCTATATCTGTTTCACTCATCAGCTTTGCAAGTTCTCCATCACCAAGGCCTAAACCTGTAATTATTTCTTGTCCACTTTTTAAGTTTACACCAGTAAATGTAGCGTTCGCACCAGCAGCAGCTGCATTACCAAGAGTTAACTTATCTCCTGAAATACTACCAGTAAAGGTTGCTGTTTTAGTATCGTCAACGACACTATTTTTAGCATTAACAATATCAACTGTAGCATTGTCTTGGAATTCTACCTTTTTCATCTGGTTAGTTACGCCTATATTACCTACAACTAAACCAGCCTTATTTAATACTACCGTACCTTGTCCTGCTGTTGAAGCATCAATTCCAGCAAAGAAATCTGCAGTTGTAATGGTAATAGTGTCATCAGTATCTAAGATCAAGTTGCCGAGTGGGTTAGCTCTACTACCGAAAGCTTTAGTAACTGCTTGATTACCTGATACTCGTATATTATGGTTCTTCTCAGTAGTCGATACTGTAGTAACTTTAACATTATCAATAGCAACTCCAGGTGCTAACTTTACTGTAGAAGCAACTTTATTATTAGTAAATGCTAACTCATCTGCGCCGAAAGCAGCAGTAGTAAATTCAACATCTTTATTTGAAATTTTAACAGTTTTAATTTGGTTAGCACCAGCAGCACCAATTGTTGCATCTACTTTTATATTAGCACTATTGATAAACTCAACGATTCCTTCGCCAGCATTTGCAGCGGCAGCAACATTCTTAGCTTTAATACTAGCAGCATCAACATTACCAGCAAACTGCACCGTACCTTTATTAGCTATTGTAATATCACCATTAGCTTTCACATAATCATTAAACTTAACAACTTTAGTATTTCCACCTTGAATGTCGATATCACCTATTTTTTGGGCAAAAACACCACTAACTTCTGAAGATCCAATAAAAATTAAATTACCATCGCCAACATTAGTATTTTTAAAACCAGCAACTGTAAATAGATTTACTTCATTTTCTACTGTCAAGGTGCTTCCAGCTGCAAATTCGACTTCTTTCAATTTTTTGTCAGCTGCGCTTAATACTGTTCCTGCTTTCAAAACTGTAACGCCAGCAGCATTAATTTTTACAGTACCTTTACCATTATCATGTGCAAATTCTTCAATTTTATAATCACCAGCATTAGCTAGCTTCAAAAATACATCTTGCGTACCAATATCAACCTTCTTAATGTAAGCTGTACCACCGGCTAACTCAATATTAGCTCCTCCATCTGCTTTCAATAATTTCAAAGCTTTGTTGGCAGCAGTAATATCACCAATTTGGCCATCAATTTTGAGCAACTTACCAGCAGTAACTGCACTCGCATCAATAGTACCTGTACCAGCTGCAACTGCAGGCGTAATAGTTACAGGACCAGTAATGGTATGAACTGCATCATTGAATGCAACTGTATTATCAGTTGTAAAGGCTATACCAGCACCAAGATTTCCTGTAATATTGGTTGTAATTGGAGCCTTAGAGTTCAGAGTTAAAAGACCGTTGACATTATTAGCAGTCAGATTTCCTTGGGTAACTGTTGCAGCACCAGCTACATTATGAACAGTGTTCATACCAACATTTGTGGTATTGATCACTACTGTACCAGTAACATTAGATGCTCCTGCTGTTCCTGTATACAAACCAGTTCCAGCTACAGAAAGATTTCTACCTATCGTTCCAGCTTGAACTACTGTACCTGCTCCTGTAATGGTTACGTCATTAACTACGTTATTTAAAGCTGTAATCGCTCCATTGGTTATTATAACATCATTAGCCACGTCATGTGCTGCTGCTGTACCACCGTTAACCTTAAGATCATGACTTACGTCATTTACAATCAATGCACCAGCTGTAACTGTAACATCACCCAATACTCCAGCTCCTGTTGTATCATTCATGGTTAAGTTACCAGCTGTAAGCGTAACTGCATTTGCTGCATCATTAATTCTGTTTATACCACCATTTGTGGTATTGATCACTACTGTACCAGCAACATTAGATGCTCCTGCTGTTCCTGTATACAAACCAGTTCCAGCTACAGAAAGATTTCTACCTATCGTTCCAGCTTGAACTACTGTACCTGCTCCTGTAATGGTTACGTCATTAACTACGTTATTTAAAGCTGTAATCGCTCCATTGGTTATTATAACATCATTAGCCACGTCATGTGCTGCTGCTGTACCACCGTTAACCTTAAGATCATGACTTACGTCATTTACAATCAATGCACCAGCTGTAACTGTAACATCACCCAATACTCCAGCTCCTGTTGTATCATTCATGGTTAAGTTACCAGCTGTAAGCGTAACTGCATTTGCTGCATCATTAATTCTGTTTATACCACCATTTGTGGTATTGATCACTACTGTACCAGTAACATCAGCTCCTACTGCTCCTACATAAAGTGAAGCTCCTCCTACGTCCAGGTTTCTACCAACCGCTCCAGCTTGATTAACTACAGCTCCATTACGTAATATGGCATCTCGTCCTACTGCTCTTATCGTAGTTACACCACCATTTGCAAGTAAGTCGGTACCAGCATTTGTAATGTCATTCATAACTAAGTTACCCGCTGTAACTGTAACATGCTGACCTGCTCCTATCGCATCATGCAGAGTATTATTACCACCATTTGTGGTATTGATCACTACTGTACCAGTAACATCAGCTCCTACTGCTCCTACATAAAGTGAAGCTCCTTCCTACGTCCAGGTTTCTACCAACCGCTCCAGCTTGATTAACTACAGCTCCATTACGTAATATGGCATCTCGTCCTACTGCTCTTATCGTAGTTACACCACCATTTGCAAGTAAGTCGGTACCAGCATTTGTAATGTCATTCATAACTAAGTTACCCGCTGTAACTGTAACATGCTGACCTGCTCCTATCGCCATCATGCAGAGTATTATTACCACCATTTGTGGTATTGATCGTTACTGTACCAGTAACATCAGCTCCTACTGCTCCTACATAAAGTGAAGCTCCTCCTACGTCCAGGTTTCTACCAACCGCTCCAGCTTGATTAACTACAGCTCCATTACGTAATATGGCATCTCGTCCTACTGCTCTTATCGTAGTTACACCACCATTTGCAAGTAAGTCGGTACCAGCATTTGTAATGTCATTCATAACTAAGTTACCCGCTGTAACTGTAACATGCTGACCTGCTCCTATCGCATCATGCAGAGTATTATTACCACCATTTGTGGTATTGATCGTTACTGTACCAGTAACATCAGCTCCTACTGCTCCTCCATATAAACCAGTTCCAGCTACAGAAAGATTTCTACCTACTGTTCCAGTTTGAGCTGTTACTACACCAGCTCCCGTAATAGTCACGTCACGAGTTACGTTCCGAACTGTGGTCACTGTACCACCATCAGTAACAATTAAATCTTGACTCACATCCCGAGCAGCAGTTAAAACTCCACCATTATTAACAGTAACGTTGTTAACCCCAATAACATCTTGCACTGTTATCGTTCCACCTGCATTAAGAATAAGGTTCATGGCAAGGTCGACACCATAGTTTGCGACAGCATGGCCCACTGTAAAAGTTTGATTAGCATTACCGTTAATATTAATTCCGCCACCAGCCATATTTATAGCACTGCCAGTATTAAGATCATGAGGACCAGCCAATCTGATAGTATCAACCCCATCAGTAAATATTGCAGTTAGATTTACACCTGCCCCAGCAGTAATCGTTGCAGGAGTACCAGCAGTATCTACTACAGCACCCAACGCTGTGCTATTTACACCACCTGCGATTACTGCAATCGCTGAGGCGGTAGTTAGTAAGTTTTTAAGAAATTTTGGTTTCTTTTCCATAATTCTTTCTTCCTTATTTAAAGTTAATTTATTTTGTTTGACGTTATTTCAAGTTTTGTCATTTTGTTCGATTATTTTTACAATTAAGTTGAATTGTTGCGTAAATTACTAAATTTGTTATTTGGTCATTTGCTATAGCCGTCATTGCGAGATTTTTGTTAAAATCGAAACAATCCACTTGATTATGGATTGCTTCGGCTTCAACGAGGCCTCGCAATGACGCACTTAACTCTAGCTAGACCTTGTAATGAGCGTACTTAAAAAAACTCTAGCAAAGTCTTGTAATGACACTCTCTTTAAGTAATTTACCTTAACATACCTGAATTGCAACAACAAAAGAGCGCAATAGCTTAAAAAGCGAGATAACGTTAAATTTATTTTATTCTAGAATAATTAATTCTTATTTCCACTACTTAATTTTGATTTTTACCGCTTTTATTAATTGTCATCAAAGTCAATATAAGAAACAATAATACAAATAATATTGCTTCCATAAACTACATTAATAACCATAATATCAACGTAAAGTCTTAGTTATGTAGTATGTAACAAGATATAATAAACCCTAGAATATACGACATGGTCGCAGTATAAAAGGCACTAGTAAACAAGTCTAAATAAATTGATAAGATTATATGAGCATTTTTACCATTGTGATTTATTTCACACAGTTATTAATAACATCGCAACTAAATTAACTACCACCAATGTCACTGCTTCGCTGAACAATTGCTTTGCCTTCGCTGAATTGCTTTGCCTTTGCTGAAAACTTATGATGTTTCCAAACGTACAATGTCATCCTGAACTCGTTTTAGGATGTCATCAGGACTTCATAAGATCCCGAAACAAGTTCGGGATGACTTGGGTGTGTTCGAGATGACGAAAGGATGACTTGGGCGTGTTCTAGCTGACGTTGCGTATTCAAGATGACTATGTTGGTTGAGATGACTATAGGTTCCATAAAATTGTGTTGAAAATAAAAATATCAAACTTGAATATCCTCATCAAACAATTATATACTACCAACCAATGCTAATTAGCGTAGATCTAAGTGATAGAATATATCCTGCAAAATGAAATGGAATCAGCAGCGTGGGCGCGTAATTTTGCCACTACACTTAAGTCTGGCAATATAGTTACTTTTACTGGAGATTTAGGTAGTGGAAAAACATTTTTATGCAGAGAGATTATCAGATATTTTTGCGGAGCTCAAACTAATGTTAGTAGTCCTACTTTCAATTTATTACAAACCTATCAAAATATAGATCACAACAGCGATAGCTTTACTATCTATCACTTTGATTTATATAGGTTAAAACATAGCGACGAAATTTTTGAACTCGGAATCGAGGAAGCTTGGTATAATAATCTATGTTTAATAGAGTGGCCAGAAATTATCGAATCAATCTTGCCAAAAGAAGCTATAAAAATTCACTTGCAAACGCTAAAGGCGAATAAAAGAGTTTTATCGATAAAAAGCTAAAGCGTAAGCGTTGTTTACGGTTTCTAGAAAAAGCTGTAAACAATAAGAGTGTTCGATGAACCATATGCGAAGTTAAGGTAAAGGAGACGAAATCGTCATTGCAATCTGATATATCCCTACGAATTTAGAAGTGCTGAAATGCACTATATATCGTCATTGCAAGGAGTAACCTTTAGGTTACGACGAAGCTATCCAGAAAGGTTAACACAGTAAAAGCTGTGTCACTGTTATGATTTTTTCTGGATTGCTTCGTCGTGTGCTTACGCACATTCCTCGCAATGACGGGCTTTTGGAGCGTTTTTAGCCACTTCAAATATGGGGATATATCAGCGCTCGCAAGACGATTTGGCACGGTTTATTGAACACTCTTTAAACAACAGCTATGCTAAGATATGGAAAAATTTCCCCATCCTTCAATTATCAATTTATAAATAATTTAACTTTTTGACGTACATTTCTTAGTAAATGCGTGATCAACATGTTCCGAAACACCATTACCCATCAGTTGAAAAATCTCCATCGAAGCTTTCGTCATCATATCCACAATTTCTTTAGAATTATTCATTGAATTTTCAATGGCTGATTTTATATATTGTTGCTGACATGCTGCCGCCTCCTCGATATTTTCAGCCGATAATATCTCTTTAACTGTATTAAACATTTCACTAGCGCTATTCTGCAGCGCCTCAGCACTACGTTTAACCATAACTTGCGCACTATCTGAAGCCAACTGATTTGCTGTAGTTAATATCTCGGTATTCTTTTTTACTCCATTTGTAAATGAAGAGAAGTCCATCGTTGGTATATTTTTCATATTACCTAAAAAAGCTTCCGGGTTCATAAAAGATTTCATTGTATCAAAAAACTGTGCAGCTGATTGTGAGCCATTATCTTTATTCATTAAATCCTCCATTATACATTATTATAATATACCTATTGTAATAAAGCTACTCTGAAAAGAAATAGTAGTCAAGAGTTTCTATTAAAAATTTATTATCTATTTAATTAATGCTTTAGATTTACTAATCTCAGCCAATTGCGCCTGCAACTGCAATACGATATGCTGCAATGCCTCAAACTCTTCACGCGACACATATTTTCCCTGCAATAAATTTTCTTCAATAAAATCACGACTTCTATCAATTAAACTATTATTAGCTTCACCACAAACCGTACCGATACCGGTTAATACTTTCATTACTTTACGCATTATCATTACCCCGAGACCTTATGCTTGACATTATTTCTTTCAATTCTTCCATAGACAAATTAGCAGTTTTTTTTTGATCAAATACGATGCGTCCTTCATCTAAGATTATCAACCTATTGCCATAATGTACAGCATCTTCTAAATGATGCGTTACCATTAACGTCGTAATTTTATTGACAGCAATTGCTTTGCTGGTAAATTGCATCGCATCTTGAGCCGCCCTTGGATCTAAAGCTGACGTTGGTTCGTCCAAAAATAATACTCGTGGCGGATGCGCAAGCACTAACGCCAACAACAAAGCCTGCTTCTCACCACCAGATAAAGTCCGCACTTGTTGATGGAGATATTGCTCGAATCTTTCAGGATTTGAGGTTAATGCGATTATTTGCGCATAATTTAAACGCTTCACAGCGCTAAATCGACTTTCCCACAAATCAATATTTTCTGCTAAAGTCAATTCTATAAATAACCGATCTGCAGCTACTTGCGAAACAGTAATTAATTCTTGAGCTTTTTGCAATAAAGTCATGTTAGATAATAGCTGCTCTCCAATAAACACTCGCCCACTAGTTGGAATGCGCTCTCCTGACAATACTTTAATCAAACTCGATTTACCACTGCCATTATGCCCAAGAATAATCACAAATTCTTCCGGCAAAATAGCAATACTAGTCTCAAATAAAATCGGAACTTCTCTATCGCTTGCTACAATTGTGATCTTTTCTGCGTAAACTTGAGCGCTCATAATTTCTTACTCGGCACACGAACTTTTCTTAAGGCAAAAAATAATGCCATACCTAACAGTAATTTAAGATTAGCTGGGTTTACTCCTATTCTTAATAAACAACTTAAGCAAAGACAGTATAAAAATATACCGACAAAACAAGCCAACATTTCCTTAGCAATACAAAATTTTATTTGCTGTCTAACTACCAAATGCCGTCCGATAACAATAGCTCCAATACTTACCAACGCAATACCAAAACCCATATTAATGTCAGCAAAGCCGTTTATTTGCGCAGCTAACGCTCCAGACAAAGCAGCCAATGCTCCGCTTAAAGATAACCCAATCAACCGGTAATTCTCAACTGCTTTACCCAATACTCGCAATAATCCCTGATTATAGCCAAAGGCTCTCAAAGTTAGACCAAAATTACTTTTAAACAGGATAATAAATAATATAACCAGAATAATAGCAAGGAAAGCTAATGGTATTAACCAAAACTCAAATGGCGTTAATGATAAAATTGTAGGCTTATCCAACACCGACATATTCGGTCTACCTAATACTTGTAGATTAATCGAATATAGCATAAAGCTGGCCAAAATTCCAACCACCAGATCTGAGATCATATTATGTCGCTGCATGACACCAACAATATTACCAATTATAACTCCCGCAGTCACACTAAAGATCAGCGCGGGAATTAACCCTAAATCAATAGTCCTGGCAAACACCATTGCTCCTAAAACATAAGTGCCATCAACACTAAGATCAGTGATATTCAAGATATGATAACTTAAATAAATCCCTAAAATTAATGGAAAAAATAATAGCGACTGCTCGAGTGCAGCAATTGCCAGAGTCATGATACGTAATCTCCAGACCTTGCTGAGTCAGATAAGTGAAGAGTGCCATTTAACACCAATATCATCACGCGCTTCATTGAATTCTCAGTACTTAAAATTCTACATGCGGTAGTTGCAATATTGATATTTCTTCCTTAGAAAAGACATTCTGCTTCAACAATGCATTCTTATTAATGAACAACACCAAATCATCAATAGTCTGATAGGGTATTTTACTTGGTTTACCACCAGCTAAAATTGTCTTCGCCATCGCACCCGATTTAATCCCGATATCCTTCTCTCTTACTCCAACAGCAATCGTGGCTCCACCCTTAACCGAACCCTCATCAGCCGCAATAACTGGAATCAAACGTTTATTTGCTTCTTGCACAATTCCCTTGATACCACTAACTATTAAATGATCTTTTAAGATCACAAATGCCTGAACATCAGCAGCAGCACTTTTGAGTGCTAATGGTAAATCAGCCAAAGTTTGAACCATCAACAAATGCAAATCAATATCTTCTTCTTCCGCAAAAGTTTTTAACAACTCAATTTCCGGCGTCACTTTTTCACTAGCACTATAAATCACCGCTATTCTATGCAACGGTGGTAACTTGGTTAAAAATTCAGTGACTGGAATCTCATCATTTACCCCGGTAACATTAGGATTATTCAATGATTTTAAATCAGCAGCCACACAAATTATCGGTTTATTTTTAATATGAGCCATAGTCATTTGACTGGCAGTAGTGCCAATAGGCATAATGATGTCAATATCTTGCTCTTGCAGTTGCTTGATTAATGCTGACATGATATTTGCGTCACCCTGAGCATTTTTTACAATAAGCTCACTACCAGCGCCTTGTAAAGACTCACTAATTCCAGACACAATTTGCGCCATTGCTTCATGTTCTAGAGGAACAATAACCGCAACTTTTTTATTAGCCGCTTGTATGATACTAGGAAAAATGAGGATATTAAAGAATAAAAGAAAAATATATTTAATAGACAGAAATTTTAAGCAAGACATAGATCTAATACCATAATTTAAAATTGATTTACAAATAACTAAAACAGATTATCAGCGCCAACGCCAACACCCATTAATCATCAAATAATCAACTCTAAAAAATAGCATAAATAACTGCATTAGCGATAGATTGGTACTACAAGAAATATAACAAACTTGAAGTATACACTATAAGTACAAATAAATCAATCATTAATTAACCCAAAACTTTATTTTAGAAATTGACTACTAATTATTCCATGGTTATTATGTATTTTTCGGTGATTCAAAACCACCATAACCATCAGCGGATATCCTGCCGCTACTATAGGACTCCTTTAGCTTTAAGCTGGGAGTCCCTTTACCATACAATAGTGCCTTTGGCATGAAAGTAGAGGGACATGACTGATGGCATGGTTTTGAGCTCCCGGCACCAATTTTTGTGTTTTACCAAGGAGTTGCTATATATGGAATATAATTTAATTGCGGATTTTCTAGCTAAATTTGCTGCTTGTTCTGACCCAATCAAAGCCGTAATCATTGTGAATACCAGTATAATCTCGGTCAGCTTCTTATTTATCGTTAAACAAACTATTACTGAATCGTTAAAACTACTCAATAGAAGCACTCAATAACTGAATAAAAACCATTGCCAATCGTTAACTTTTTAGCTACTATCCTGAATCTAACAGGTCATCCCGAACACATAACGTCATCCCGAATAACGCATGTCATCCCGAACTTGTTTCGGGATCTCGCCAGGATTTCATCAGATCCCGACACGAGTTCGGGATGACATGCGTTAGTTCGAGATGACATGCGTTAGCTCGAGATGATATTGTGTGTCTGAGATGACATTATATATATTAAGCTGTTAGTTACTTATCTCTTACTTATACCGCTTGATTACTCGCTCGATTGCGTCAAGGCCACGAGTCAACTCATCCATTGCAGGACCAAAACTAATACGGCTATATTGGTGAAACCGTGCATATGTTCGCCTCTTTTCTGGATTAACGTCAAAAAATATACCAGGAACCGTAATCACTTTTTCCTCGAGACCAGCTTCAAGAAACTTAAAACCATCAGCTATTTTTGCCGGCAACCCTGATAAATTAGCCCATATGTAAAATGTTCCTTGTGGTTCTTTTTCTACTTTAATTCCCATCTTGATTAATCTATTTAGCATATAATCACGTTTCTTGGCGAAACAAGCCTGTAACGCTTTAGTCTCTTGGATGACATATTCTGGCTCAAGCAAAGAAAGCGCCTGTTGTTGGACCATATTATTTGCTCCACCATCAAGAAAAGAACCAGCACTAGTAACTACTTGAATTACATCTTTAGGAGCAACAGTCCAGCTTATACGCCAACCTGGATATCGCCAATTCTTTGTAAGTCCATCAATAATAATTACTGGATCATTATTAACATCTTCAACATATTTAGCCGCTGATATCATCGTAGGATACTTACTATTAACATTAACGTCTGTATAAATATAGTGAGAATAAAATTCATCAAGAATTAAAGAGCA
This sequence comes from Candidatus Trichorickettsia mobilis, assembly GCF_034366785.1. Lineage (NCBI taxonomy): Bacteria > Pseudomonadati > Pseudomonadota > Alphaproteobacteria > Rickettsiales > Rickettsiaceae > Candidatus Trichorickettsia > Candidatus Trichorickettsia mobilis. Next base: position 1,155,474 of record NZ_CP112932.1, on the reverse strand, counting down.
ATTATAATCTCTGCCTAATTCTACTAATTGCTGCAGTTGATTGCCTGCTATCACTTGCCCCGTAGGGTTACATGGATTGCTTAACAATACCGCACTCAAACCACGACCAGTAATTTCCTGCTTGATATGCTCTAACGATACTTGATAACCACAAGTTACATCTTGAATAATTGGAATCGGGACAAAGGCTTTGAACACACCAAGCAGCTCTTCATAAGCGGTATAATCTGGAATAAAATGCCCCATATTAATGCTACCCATTGATGCCGCGATTCGTGTTAAAGCAATCCTTCCACCACCAGATATACTAACATTTTCCCATGTATATTGGGACGATTTACCCTGACGATATCTATAGTTATACAAATCAGCAACTTTTTGTCGTAATTCCAATTGACCTGAAGTTGGACTATATTCATGCAAATGCAAAGGGATATTGAGATTTTCCACTCTCTTGGGCGCACCATCCAACACTCCAGCCTCAGGAGCACCCTGCCCCAAATTGGACCATAAAGGATCTCCAGCTTTCCAACCTTTTTCTGCCGCTCGTTGCATAACATAAATCACCCCAGTCTGAGGTAATTTTCTAAAACCTGGAATTTTTAAATAAGGCATATATAACTCCTTAACTTGACGTGTATCATTTTTCAATACTTCATAAATTTTGCTGCACTATATAGACTAAGGTCTTAACCTGCGGAGTGCTAGGAGTATCAAAGTCGAGCACCGCAACGTATACTTTATACGTGAGGAGCGCAGATCTTTAGATACGACACCGCAATACGCAGATTTTCACCAAGTTTATTAGAAGTCAAGGTCTGCATATCCACTAGCCGGAATAAACCCAGCAACCTGATCCTGTAACAACGGTCGGAAACTTGGCCTGGATTTCAAAATAGCATACCAATGACGAATTACCGGCCAATGATCCCAGTATATTTCGCCAAAATAATCAATTACCGACAAATGACAAGCCGCAGCAATATCAGCACAAGTAATACGTTCAGCCATGACGTAGTCCTGCTTTTCCAATAAACTTGATAAATATTTCAAGTGATGAGCGAGATTTAACTTCACAGTTCGCAATCTTTCTGTTCTTGGCCCTCCTAAGCGAGATAATAATCTGATCACTTTCTCATCGATCAGAATTTTAGTCACTTCATTATAAAATTTATCATTAAACCAGTTAAGCAATCGTCGAATTTCACATTTAATTTCACTATCCTCATCCATAAAAACAAAATTTGGATATTTATCATATAAATACTCAGTAATAGGATAAATACCTGCTATCACTAACCCAAAAGATTCTACTAATACCGGCACGCAGCCAGCAAGATTGATGCTCATAAATTCAGGACGACGATACCAATATTCTTCTTTAATTAAATCAAAGGTAATATCCAACTCTTTTAAATAAACTCTGACCTGTCTCGATAAAGGACATATAGGATAATGATAGAGCTTTCTCATCTTAAGCCAAATTAAATGATTTATACTAATTAATGATGTTTCTATATTAAAATCAGTGCCAGCACTAGATAAATTAACATCAGATTATAATTCAGGAAAATATTGACTATCCATAATTTCTCTACCTATGCTAGCCGATACTTTAAGCTTAAAAATATCGATATTTGTAAAAGAAAGCAAATATATAAAAATATTGATATTTCTTCATTTTTATATAGTGGTATTTAAAGAATCCACACAATCCTTCAGATAGAGCTTAAAATTTTTTTATATACTAAAGCATTAACAACAAGACAATATTATATTAAATTATACAAAAAAATCTATTGCTTATTAGTATTATATTATGCTATTATGGTTAAATAAGGTTAATTAATTCAGATATTATAAGGATTGATATGAAAAGAATAGGCGATGAACAAAGACAAGACAAACAACCACCAGTTAACAAACCTAATACAACGGTAAATGCTGCTTTAGCTATGCTAAAACAATCTAAGCAAAAGCAACCAGAGGAAATGCCTAAGGATAAAGTGCCTGAGAATATTTCGCAACTTATGGAACAATTTGGTCAATCAGTAGTAATTCAAGAAAAAAAACCAGTTAGCTTAACTTATTCTCCACAACAAATCATACAAAAACAACATATACAACAAGAAGAAGAGTCAAAAACTAGCAAAATAGAACAGAAAAAACCTGTACAACAGCAACAAATTTTTAAACCGATTGTAATGAAAACCGGTGGTGCATATCAAGCAATGCAACAAATAGCAGAAGATCCAAAAATAGAAGCTTTTAAGACGAGACTTATAAACACTCAAAATATTATAGATGAAATTAAGCAAAAGAAAACTTTTCCACTTGATTATATACCTATAATAGAAAAAAGATTACAGTTACCAAGTGAATATCTAGCCATCAATGCTGAAATATTGACCAATAGCCAAATAGGAATGCAGTACCAAGATGATCAGGAAGGTTTTAACATCGGTGCTTTTATGAGACGCTCTGGTCTTCAACTACTTAGCGCTGGTGTTACCCATGCCGATCACCAAATCGCTCCAAGTACCTTTGATGCATTAAATGTAGTGCTTCAAGATCCAAATTTGACCTTGGATTCAGAAAATATCGCTCTAGCTACTCTAAAAGTTGCAGCTTCTAAAGGCCAGGTACTACCTAAAGAAACATTACAAATTGTAAGCCAACATTTTGCAAATCGTGAAGCAATTTACACCTATGTTATGGCTGCAAAGAGTACTACAGCTGTGCTGCCAAAAAACGGGTTAGAAGCTTTAGGCGCTGGATTAGCTAATCCTGAACTTCACGAACCTATCGCTATGACTTTTGCTTTTGTAGCACAGAAAGTAGGAACACCAACATTATCACCAGATACAATACTAGCTTTAACTGAAATCGCAAAAGATCCTAGTAGCAAGTCAGCAGTTAGACAAAATGCGATTATAGCGCTAAAACTTAGAGAACCAGAATCACATACTTTAGTAGTTGAAACTTTAAGAGAATGTATTCAAACCAATCCAAACAACGCTATAGGAGAAGTAGCTGAGAAAATATTGCAAGGGTTAGCTTTAGAGAATGAGATATTCTTTAAAGAGCAACTACAATCTCTAATGATAATAGCCAATGAGCTAGAAAATAATCCACAATTTGTGTTTGATGAAATAGCAACACAAGCAGTGGCTGATATTCTTAAACAACAGGTGCCAGCAGAAGTAACAGAAGCAGCTCTAACTATTTTTGGATTAGCTGCTCAGAAACAACAAGTGCTACCTGAAGGTGTCTTAAAAGCCATTGAACCACATTTATTCAGTGCAGATGGAGGAGTCTCAATTAAAGCCGTCTTAAGCTTTACGCTTATTGCACAGCAACAACCTTTACCTAATTCGACTTCTGTAACACTTAGTAACATGTTGCTTGATCCTAAGTATGATCAACCTGAAAATAGCAGCCTTAAGATCCTCATTGCCGAAGCTTTCGGACAAGCAAAATTTAAAGAGCAAGTTCCTGCTGAAGCAGCAACAAATTTACTGCAATTTGTACAAAACACAAGTGAATTACCTAACATTCAAGCTCAAGACTTATCTAGCATAAAAATAAATATTTTATGTGGATTAAGCAAGCCATCAAATGAAATTAAAGAAATGGTATTGAATGGCTTGGTGAATGTTACAGAAAAAGAGTTTGATAAACAAGTTGTAGAGATTGCTCAGAAAATATTTACTCACATTACTGAACAACTATAAATTTAACTCAATATAAAAGAAAAAACATGCTCTCATTTTTGAGAGCATGTTTTATAGTGTACAGCTGGTGTTAACAACACAAATATTCACTCAATTGTTTAGCATTAGCAATGCCAATATCAAAAGCTTCACTAATTTTTCCTTGTTGCTGATGAAATAATACGTTATCTCCTTGTATATCCGCTAACATAAAATATGCATGCATCTGATCCTGGCCAATAGCTACAGCATGTGCTGCTAACGGTGTTTTACAACTTGCGTCCAGATACCTCATAAATGCTCGTTCTAATTGTGTTAATTGCCAAGTAGCGTGATGCTGAATTTTATCACAAACCTCTTGCATTAATCCATCATCCTCTCTAACTTCGACTGCTACTACCCCCTGCCCTACCGCCGGTAGCATTTGCTCAATCGGTATTATGTGACAATAATTATCATTAAATATATCCAATCTCTTTAGCCCAGCTAAAGCCAAAATTGTTGCATCCACTTCACCCTGCATTAACTTATTTAGCCTTGATTCAACATTACCTCTAAAATTTACAATATTTAAATCCGGCCTAAGATTTTGTAAAAATATTTTACGGCGCACGGAAGAAGTACCCACTATTGCATGCTTTGGCAACTCCTTTATTGAGCTAGCTTTTAGACTAATTAATACATCATTAGCTTCTTCTCTTGCTAATACAGCTCCTAATACTAATCCTGAAGGTAGCTGGCCTGGCACATCTTTTAAAGAATGCACTGCAATATCGATTTTGTTATTAAGTAAAGCTGTTTCTATTTCTTTTAAAAATAAAGCCTTACCACCAATTTCATATAAAGGCCTATCTAAAATCATATCGCCAGTAGTAGTAATAGCTACAATTTCACACTTTACTTCAGGATAGTGTGATTTTATCTGCTGTACCACAAGATCAGTTTGGATTAACGCTAGTCTACTCTTACGTGTGCCTATTCTAATAATCATATTATACTAACTTAAATGGGTTCACAACCGTAAGTTGTTGGTCTTTAATCCAAGCCAATACTCCTAAAGCTACTGGGTAATTCACAATACCGTGACCTATACCTTCAACATGATAAGCTGGAATATTGTTAATTTCATTAAAGCAAAAATGTTGAATTGTTTGCTTGATATCTTGATCTTTATGAATAAAATCAGCAAAAATAATCGCCTTTAAATTATCGAAGATACCTGCATTCTTTAAATGTACTAGGTATCGATGTATACGATAAGCACTTTCATTAACATCCTCTAATAACAAAATTTTACCATTAGTCATAGGATGTAGCTTTGTACCAAGTAAGTTACAAAACACCGTTAAATTACCGCCAATGATTTCACCACTTACATCATGATGATCTAAAATATTAACCGGTTCTAATTTGATCTTAATCTCACCACCAGCTAAAACCTTCATGATCAAGTCAAAATCATGCTGCTGCTTTGATAACAAAGAAGTTAATACTGAAGCATGCAAAGTTGGCATTTTATAATGCTGATTAAATAATAAATGTAGAGCTGTTATATCACTATAACCAATTAAAATTTTTGTGCTTACAGGTAATAAATCCAAGCAGTCAAAAATTATTTGACTGCACCCATAACCTCCACGAAAAGCCCAAATAATTTTAACATCTGGATGCAGTAGAGCTTGTTGTAAATTTTTTAATCTTATATCTTTATTTGCTGCAAAAAATGGAAGAATATCTCCAGAAAAAATATCAGGAAAAAATATTGACTTTAATCCTTGAGAGCTAAGAAGCTCTTGAGCTTTACTTAATTTTTCTTCTGCCTCATCACATTTAGAAGCGGGAGCAATGATTGCTATAAAATCCGTAGTTTTATTAAAAACAATCATTATTAGTCTAAGCTATAGTGAATGAACTGTATAAAATTTGTAAATAGTCGTCAATCTCTGCATTAATATCATCGTGAACACACAATGCATTAGACACCTTTGAAACTTGTATCTAAGAGGTAATTTTGTCGTAAAAACTTGTCTTCGCTCCGCAACAAACAAGAGACTGCTTGCGGCGCTCACTTTCGTTTTTTCTAAAAATTCCTCTCTTAAAGGATAGATGCAGTTTCCGAAGAGGTCTATTCTTGAACATCAGGTGTCATCCAGAACTTGTTTCACGATGACATTCAGTGTATTCTGAGATGACTGAGTTAGTTTGAATGTAGCTCTTACAAATTTGACGCAGCTTATTGAGTAATATGCGTCAAGCTAAGAAAAAAAGAGAACTGAACACCATACCTTAACAAAAGCACACTAATCATTTATCTAAGTCTTTCTTTTATTCTAGCAGCTTTACCACTTCTTTCTCTGAGATAATATAACTTGGCACGCCTTACTATACCACGCTTAACTACTGTGATAGCTTGTACCAATGGAGAGTAAGTCATGAACCTTCTTTCCACTCCTTCACCATGACTAATTTTACGTACCACAAAAGAAGAAGTAAGCCCCCTATTTCTCCTGGCGATTACTACACCTTCATATGATTGTAATCTTTCTGTAGTTCCTTCTGTTATTCTAACACTTACATTTACTGTATCACCTGCTTTAAACTCAGGTATCACCTTATTTGTAGTAAGTTTTGCAATTTGTTGTTGCTCAAACCGATCAATAATATTCATTTATTTTTTTCTCCTTCACCACAATAATTATAATTGGTTGGATTTATTACTTGTTTTTTAATAAATCTGGCCTACGTTTGCTGGTAATTAACATAGATTGTTCTTTTTTCCATTTTCTAAGGCGTTCGTGATGTCCTGATACTAGCACCTCAGGTACACAACGTCCTCTCCACTTAAAAGGCCTTGTATATAATGGACATTCCAGTAAACCATTAAACTCACCACTTGGTTCAAAAGACTCTGATTGCAAAGTTGCTTGATTTTCTACTACGCCTGGTAATAATCTAACCATACAATCAAGAATTACCAGCGCCGCCAACTCACCGCCAGAAAGCACATAGTCGCCTATACTAATTTCGGTGACATTATATTCTTCTATTACTCTTTCGTCAATCCCTTCGAAACGCCCACATAGAATTATTATTTCTTTTTCATCAATAATTTCCTGTATTAGCTCATGATTCAATAATTTACCTCGTGGAGAAGGATAATATACTTTGCTACTAGGATATTTTGACATTGCCTGATCGATGCTTGCACCCAACACATCAGCTCTCATAATTAAACCATGTCCTCCACCATAAGCTATATCATCAACATTTTTATGCTTAGTTATGCCAAAGTCACGAAGATTAATAGTTTCATACGACCATATCCCCTTATGTAACGCTTGTCCTGCTAAAGAATAATGCAATGATCCTGGAAACATTTCTGGAAAGAGAGTAATAATAGAGGCATGCAACACTGCCATAATGAAAAATTCTTAAATAATTAGCTTAACTTTGTAAGCGTATATATAATAACACATATACAAAGACAAGATAAATTTGCCATTATTTATATAGTGATACAGGCGTATATAATTTCAAAACCTACCTAACATAAGAAGATTCCTTTTTTTCTACTTTTCCTACTGGTTTATCCACTTTTTCAACATTATTATTACCAGGAGGGCTTTGTGATCCAGAACGTAATTTTTCACCTAAAGAAGCTGCCGTACTTACCGAATCGATTGAGTTGGAACGTGTTTTAGTTTTATCAATTGTTAAATCAGGGCTTGAAATACCAACTTTAGTGGATTTTTCTTGTTGCTCACTAATCCTGACTCCATCATTTGCTTGAACTTTAGCTTGAGTCTTAAGTACTTTATGCTCAGCATTATACGCATCAATTTCTTTCTGAAATGGCTTTACCATTCCTAAGGTTACAACTTTAGTCACTACATTGGCAATTTTCTTCCACATTGAAGGTTTTTCTAATGTAGGCTCTTGTTTTTTGGATTCTTTAAATTCTGGAGTCTGATGATAATCCTTATTTTCTAATTTATCTTTAAAATCTTTAGGAGATGTCCCCGGCTTAACATAAGCTAATCCACCATCAAGATCTTTAGCATTTATTTTTACTATATCATTTAATTTTTCTTGATCTAGTTTGACAACCATACCACCATATTTTTTAGGTACTATGGTATTATCATATTCTTTTTCACCAGCAATATCTTTTTTTATTTTTACATCATCAAATTTTGAGCTATCAACTGGGCTTAGTGGATCAGATGCTCCAGTCTTAGAGTGCTTATGTGAAGTTGGAGCGCCACCTTCAATCCCTATCAACATACTTCCTGGTTTACCATCTTTTGGTGGATTATAATGAATATATAAATGCCCATGATCTCCATCTGGTCTACCAACAATTTTTCCTTCAGAATCCTTGCCGTTAAATTCAGCATTCATCGCGAGATCCACTCCCCAATGGTTAGTTTTCATACCAAATTGATTACCGACAAAATCTCTTAACCCTATAGTAAAGCCTTTCTCTTCTTTTAAAGAAAATTCTTTTTCTCCCTTGTCATTTACTTTCTCTTTAATACTAACATCATGAGTAGCAGCTGATCTGTTGTATACAATTTTATCTTCATCAATTGCTCCTTGCTGACTTTGTTTTCTTGACATACCACTTTTATCTGGATCGCCAGAAGTCAACCAGTTGGCCAATTTATCACCACTACCAGGAGGAATTTCAATCATCACCCGAGCACCATGACTTAAGTAAGAAGATACCGGTAAATTATTGTCAGCAGCTGATTGCTTTTCTCCAGCATTGCCATTAATTTGTAACCCTCCAGATCCTATTAATGCCAAAGCTCTTTTATAAACATCTACCGACATTTGTTCTTGTTTAGTGATTGGATTATCTGCTCCTAACTGAGCCTCAGCCTGTGTTGCTCTATTCAAAAGTACTGCAGATTTTTCCTTATCATTCTCTATTTCTTGAGCGAAAGATTTTTTCTGTAAATCTCCTAATATTGCTTTTGGTGACTTTTTATCATAGCTCCTATCTTCAGTAATTTTGGGTTCTGGTAATGTATTACTATTATCTTCACTACTTTTCATAACGTCATCTCTAACATATTTTTGCTTAAGTCATTGTAATTTAAAATGACACAATAGTCTTAAAAATTTATTTATCTAACAATAGATTATATTAAAACTAAGTAAAACTGCTACAAAGACATCAAGAATTTAGAAAAATTTGTTATACAAAAACACGTTATGTGCACAAATTTTACAGAGATTATTTACAGAACCTAGTTAAACCATACTCAGAATTTTGCTGACTTAAACTTTAATTGATATAAGTTATGAAATATTTAAAGATTGGTCGGGGCAGAGAGATTTGAACTCCCGACCCTCTGGTCCCAAACCAGATGCGCTACCACTGCGCTATGCCCCGATATTATAGACCTATTGTATGAAATAATCTTATTAAGATACATGTGGTATGTATAAACCATAAATCAAATTAAATCAATAAATAATGTATTACTCTAGCTCTTACGCGCAAATTTTATGGAGATTATTTTTGGCAAGTTTTAGATTCTGTGAAGTTTTCTAAAAATCATAAATTTTTTGTTGATTAAAGCCAAATTGTCTTCGATCCTCACGTACTTCTATGTACGCTGCAGCCTCACTAAAAATCTCTCAACTATTTCTAAGTTTGCAAGAGAAATCTAGTAATTCTTAAGTATATATTGCATCATAAAAGCTACCCATGCTCCAATATATACCCACCATAATTGCCATACACTATAAGAAATCATCCCTATAATAAGATAATTCACAAAACATGCATGCCCGACAATACAAAAATACTTATTGTCACTCATGTTGTTGCTAATTTTCTTTAACCACTTATTGATTATTATCAATAATAATAAAAAACCTACTAGACCTAAATCCAATAAAATTTGTAAAATGTTGTTATGTGGATGCAATGGCAAAGGTGACCAATGATATTGATGGTAATCAATCATTTCATCTTCATCAACAGATATAAATTTAGCAGCACCAATACCAAACCCTATTATCGGCTTTTCCAATATTTTATTGGCAACAAAATTCCAAATAAACAAACGATGTTTAGCAGAATCAGCTATAAAATTTGTATATTCATCAGATAAATCTCTTGGCGAGATATTGTAGACTATAAAAGGCAACGATACTGCTCCAATTAATATACTAATACGTAATAATTTATAAAATCTTTCAGCAAAGAGTGAACCCAGAATAAATACAAAGCCACCGCAAATAAAACCAAGAAAACTAGCCAAGCCATCTGATATGCTTAATAAATAAAAAACTACAATATATAATACTAGTGCATACCAATACCGTTTATTCTTAACTAAGACACCTATGACTACCCATAATGTTACCGACAATAAAGCACAACCTCTATCCAACATGTATAGGAAATATTCTTTAGTGTTGCTTTGAAATAACTGTCGAAATGACCGCGATAAAATACCGTGCGAATTTTTCTCAATAAAAAATAATATTATTGCTGTAACTATTCCGGCGATCAAAAAGATTTTTATCTTTTTTTGCAACTCTACATTATCATCCACAACACTTATATTATCTTGTAAGATAAAACTAATTAATATTATCGAGAAAGTAGAGATAGACAACCAAAGACTTGCAAAAATATTTATTGACCACACACTACTAAATATACTCCAACTAACAAATAGACACTCTACTCTATAGTTTTCCGTGACAAATTTAGTTATATAATCTTTAAACTTATAATAAATTGATATTGGTTGAAAATACTTAAAATCAGCTTTTTTATAAAAACTTGTTAGAAATAGTAGAAAAAAAACTGTGACACTTACAGAAGCAGATAAACCAGCAAGCATACCCATTGCCGGAATTATAAAAGTTATAAACGGTAAAATATTATTTACAGACATTCTTTGATAAATACTTCATATACTGGATGCTCTAATGTAGAAATTCCTATATTAGAAGATATCATCCAGCCTTGAAAAACCATTATAGGATCTTCCTCAGTTTTATTTTCCATTATAGTTAGTAAGACTTTATCATCAGGAGCGTATGGATCTAAATTTTTTACGCATCTATGAATCTTAATTTCAATATTGCCAAAATATTGAACTTCTTCAATAGCAAGTGTCATTTCTTTAGATTTTGCAGTAATTTTATTTAAAGCAATAACTTTAGCCTTGTCATAATTTTTTAAAATCATCTCATTATTACTACTAATAGCATCTGACTTTAATTTATCATCGACAGGAATATCAACTGACGAAGGCTCAGTTAATGGCAACTGAGTTTTATCTTCAATATTCACTTCTTCATCTGTAGTAAATAACTCTTCCATATTACTGGCTTCATCGATAACAGCATAAACATCAGTTATAAATGAGCTACAGGTAATTACTAATAATAAACATCTAATAATCAATAGACTTCTTGCATAACCTATTCTAGTTGGTAGTTTTATCGTCAAAATTTGACTCCGACTCTCATGCAATCCTCGTCTGCATTTTCGAGAATGTTTATTGAACCATACGCACCAAGTTAAGGAAAATTGATGCTTAATCGTCATTGCGAGGCCACAACTGAGCTGACTAAAGGCAACCAGAATAAAGTTTAAAAACTGGATTACTTCGCCTTCGGTACGCTATGACGCGAGGAGCAGCTCACAATAACGAAGGTGGGTAACTCTCAAGCAAAACTGATATATAATTTCTTTTCCTTAACTTGGTGCATACAGCTCTTAAACACCATCAAATTTAGCTAAATATTCCATGCAACTCAAATTATCGATTATAACTTTAATTTTGCACCAATAATTGCCACTGTACCCTTAGTCTTCTTATTTGGCGCTTCTGAAGAGTAATAAGTAGGTTTACCTTTTGCTTGAAAATATGCTATTTCTGCATAAGGCAATAATCCTGCTCCTAATTTATATTCTGTACCTAACGTAACAGCATCCAGTGTATTCTTAAATTGCTGTGACTTAAAGTAAGAAAGACTGGTCTTAATTGCCCCCTGGCCGTAAGCTATAGCACCATTATAATAATTAGTACTACGTCCACCCTTATGATATTCCTTAGATGTTAAACTTTTACCTAAACTACCATATGATACCGCATATGAAAAATTACCATGAGTTAAAATAGCTCCAAAATTATAAGTACGCAAATCACTTAATTTACAGCTCTTATATAGCGTACCGTCTTTTGTCTTGTCTGAATAATCAGTATAGATCGCACTTTTACCAGCAGAATTGCCATATTCACCAGTAGCTGCCAACTTTAAATCGACACCATCAGCAATATGATGCTCGTATGATATACCACCAGAGAAAGCGTTTCTTACATTTCTATCTAAGCTTGCTGCCATTTTTTTAGCCTCACCCTCACCAGGCAATTTAATTACAGCGCGACCTCCTCCCAAACGATCATGGCCGGTGACCGCCGAATTACTAGAATCCGGGATATAAGAGATACCAACTCGAAATCCTTGCATGTTAGGACTAAAATATGAAATCTTTCTTGATGGCTCAGTTTTATCATTTAGCTGATTAAGTTCTATTTTATGAGTTGAATCAAAAAAGAAATCATAAAAAGCAAATTCTGGCGCTAATCCTTTATATGTCACATTTGCCCCAGCGAGATTAGCGTATCTACCAAAATCATCACCTGTAGCAGCTGCTATATCATAAGCAGTTATTCTCATTTTAGAACCAGCATCATAAGGAGATCCCGCTTCTACTTTACCATACTCTGACTCTACAAAAAGATGCGAACCATTATAACTAGGAGATCTCTTAGCGAGAGTGGTAGGCATCAACACTACCTTACCACCATAAGTTATATCTTTAAAAGTTTGCGATACAGTAGCAGCTAAAGCCGCCTCCGTATAAAATGCTACAGCTTTATTGTGCTTAGAAATATTTTTTTCTGTACTCTGCAATTTATTTTGACTTTTAAAACCAGACTGGAAATGAAACAACCCTTCCAACTTTACTGTAGTATCAGATGATACCGTAGTCGCAAGAGCAGAACTTGCTATACAAAAAATACTTAGAAACAATATTTTTTTCATAAAACAACCTAAAAATAATAACTTAAAATAATTTCAACTATACAATTAACCACAAAAAAACATCGTAATAAAAGAGCATGTTATACCTACAGTTTAAGTATACAAACAACAACAAACTACCTCAAGTAATTTTATCAACTAATATTTGCCAAATTAACTACAATTAATATTAAGTGTTATTATTATCACATTACTAAATCCTAAGCTTAAGATCACTTGACAAAACTCAAATTTCTAAATAATTTGTTCGAAGCGCAATTTTAAATTAAAAATTCGGTTCTACTAGTGGCAATCAAATCAGATAAATGGATAAAAGAAATGTCCACTAAATATAACATGATTTCGCCTTTTATTCCAGAACAAGTTAAAATACAACACGACCAACCAATTATTTCTTATGGTTTATCATCTTATGGTTATGATGCACGCGTGTCTAAGGAATTTAAAATATTTACCAATCTTAATTCCACTATCGTCGATCCCAAAAATTTTGACCATCATAATCTAGTAAGCAAAGAAACTGAGGTTTGTATTATTCCACCTAACAGCTTTGCATTAGCTCGCACTGTTGAATATTTTAAAATCCCACGAGATGTATTGGTAATTTGCGTCGGTAAATCTACCTATGCTAGATGCGGAATAATAGTCAATGTAACTCCCTTGGAACCTGAATGGGAAGGCTATGTAACTTTAGAATTTTCAAACACCACCCCTTTACCAGCAAAAATTTATGCTAATGAAGGCGCCTGTCAGTTTTTGTTTTTATCCGGAGACCAAGAATGCACTGTTTCTTATGCTGATCGCAACGGAAAATATATGAATCAAACAAATGTAACTTTACCTAAATTATGAATAATTAAGAGAGAATTTTGTTATGACAGAAAATCAGGCCATGCCTCATATTGCAATTAATGCGCAATATATCAAAGATTTGTCGTTTGAGAACCCGGCAGCACCAGGCTCACTAGCTAGAGTGCCACGAAATCCAAACATTGATTTATCATTAGATTTGCATATCACACGCTTGCCTGAAGATAATTTTTTTGAAGTTGAATTAAGTATTGAGGCTAAAGCTCATAACGACGATCATACTCTATTCATTGTAGATCTTAAATATGCTGGAGTATTTAATATTATTAATATATCAGACGAACAGCTCCAAGCTGTTCTTGCTATACATTGTCCGGCGATGATTTTTCCTTTTGCTCGAAAGATTGTAGCAGACGTAACTCAAGATGGCGGTTTTCAGCCACTAATGATTGATCCCATAGACTTTGGAGCTCTATATCATAAAAAATTATCAGAAACTGAAAATTAGATATTAGGCTATTGTGCACTGAAATTGTATAAAGATTTTATGGCTTTTGCTCGATAAGTTCGCAATATACATATCAAGACGTTCAACACCAAACAGACACAGCAAGTTAAGAAAGTTTGACACTCAATCGTCATTGCGAGCTTATTTTTAACTTGTCGTGTCTATTATAACGCTCTCAATAAATCGTCCAACTTCAAATTTCTGTAAGCAAAAACTTAAAGGACTTATGATAAAAAAATTGACCTATCTGCTTATCATTTTACCCACTTTGTGTTCAATAAATACTCTTGCAACAACTAACACCACAACTAACACCAATGGTACTCAAGTAAAACTCAAAGGTGGCTTTGAATTTCAAAGTGCATTTCATGATCACAATGTAAATCAAGCCTTATATATATCAAAACTTAATAAGCAAGTAGCTTTTAATTCTTCCGGCCATATGAATCTCGACATAAACAATACAGATAATGATGCAGTTAATTTTGGCGCTAAAATTGGTCTTGAAATCACCACCAAGAACGATCGAAAAGCAGCATCATCTTTATATTTAATTACAAATTATGGGAAATTGGAACTTGGTTCCGATAAAAGCGCTACCAATAAAATGAAAATTACCGGATATTCCATTGGTGCAGGCACAGTAGGATCATGGGACAACTGGACTAGATTAGTTCGTTACCCCGACAAAATTGCTTATATAGTTAATTTTGGTAATTTTTTGGACTCTAAAACACGAGAAGGAGAAAAAGTAGAATATTCAAGAAAAATTACTTATTTCTCTCCAAACATCTCTGGATTTCAATTAGGGATAAGTTATATACCGGACTCTACTAATACCGGCTACGCCAAACACAATAATCCCGTACATCATAACCTTGCAAAACCTCTAAAACTTTCATTTGCTATCAAGGATGGAATTGGATACGGTTTATCTTTTGAGCATAAAGCTAAAGGGGACCTTAAAATTAAAACTGCTTTAGTTGGAGAAAGAGGAATTACAAGAGTAAAGCCATGCTGTAAAGGTATTGAGAAATTTACTAACCTTAACACCTATCTTATTGGCTCAGAAATACATTATAAACAATATGCACTAGCAGCTTCTTACGGTAATTATTTACGCAGTCTTACATCACCAGATATAGATGAATCTTCACGTAGCACCTACTTATATGGTATCGGTGGTCGTTATGAATATTCTACCAAAATCGCTACAAGTTTACACTATTTTTTTAGCAAACACAAAACTAACAAATTTAACGCAATAACTTTCGCTGCTGATTATAAAATCGCTTCTGGTTTATTAACCTATACTGAAACAACACATTATACTACTAATGGCCAATTCTTTAATACAAAAACTAAAAAAATCTCTTACGATAAAACCAAAGGAACTTTATTACTAGCAGGTCTTAGACTGGAATTCTAAATTTTTATCGAACTATATTTTACTATTTACACTTTTTTACTAAAATATTAATAACTTCGCAAAATCATAGCAAAAATCTCTTGATTTTTTATTAAGAAGATGACATTATAATATCCAAAGCTAATAAATTTGATTAAGAGAGATAAAAATAATGAGAGTATTACTTATTGAAGATGATCCATCAACTGCAAAATCTATAGAGCTAACATTAGCTGCTGAAGGGATTATTTGTGATACTGCAGAACTTGGTGAAGATGGAGTAGAAATCGGTAAGCTTTATGATTATGACATCATAGTCCTGGATTTAATGTTACCAGACATTGATGGTTATGAAGTATTATTGCGTCTAAGATCTGCAAAAATCAAAATTCCAATTTTAATCTTATCTGGATTATCATCAGTAGATCAAAAAATCAAAGGTCTTGGTTTTGGTGCCGACGATTATTTAACCAAACCTTTTAATCGCGGAGAATTAGTAGCTCGAATTCAGGCAATTGTACGCCGCTCTAAAGGTTATTCTGAATCTGTAGTTAGATTTGATAAAGTATCAATTAATTTTGATACTAGAGTTGTTGAAGTTGACGGTTCAGTGGTACATTTAACCAATAAAGAATATGCAACCCTTGAACTATTAGCAATGCGTAAAGGTACCGTGCTCAGCAAAGAAATGTTTCTCAATCATCTATATGGTAGTATGGATGAGCCAGAAATAAAAATTATAGACGTATTTGTTTGTAAGCTACGTAAAAAACTAGCTGATGCTTCTGGGGGCACAAATTATATAGAAACTGTCTGGGGACGTGGATATATGCTCAAAGATTATGAAAGCGCTGAATCACAAAATACTCCACAACATATCTTAGAATTAGAAAGATAAAGCTGCACAATAAATCACCTATATAGCCCAAAGCAAAGTGTGTGAGCGTTCACAAGTTTTAAAATATAACATTCGTATACCGTCTAAGCTGAGAAGCCGCTAGGCTTTGAAGCAATCTAGAAAACAGCGAAGCTATTTATAAGAGCCCTTATGGCTACTCGATTGCCACAGCAACGTAGTGCCCCTCAGCTCAGACGATTTTTTTTTAAAACTCGTGAACACTCACTAAAGTGCAGCAATCTAGAAATAGCAGAACAATTTAAGTTTGTTACTAAATTGCTTTAATTTCCAACGAAATCTTAATTTAAACTTATCGACAGTGCATGCTTTATTATAAATTCAATTATTGATTCAGAATTAGAGCACTATAAATGAAATCATTTATTTCTTTAATTTAGCAGTTATATTAACTATACGTTGTCCAAACAGTTTAGCCATTTCTAAATCTCCAATCGGTGGAGCTACATCAGGACCTGATTTCTGATTAGCTTGGGTCATCAAACCAGACCAACTACCAAGACGATTAATACTATCTAATTGCGCTATTTCATTGTCACCTAATATTGGTGCGGCCTCAGCTTGTCCTACCCAAATCATACCATGTTGCATAGCAAGATGAAAAATCTGCTGAATACTGGCAAGTTTGTCTCCTGCATAAGAACCAGAGTTAGTAAATCCTGCTGCAACCTTATCTTTCCATTTTTGCTCAAACCATTTTTTGGAAGTAGTATCCATAAACATTTTAAAAGGCCCAGAAACACTACCCATATATGTAGGAGCGCCAAAAATTATAGCGTCAGCACTATCTAATTTCTCCCAATCAGTATCAGCAAAATTATCAACTTTTAGCACATTAACCTTTGCGGTCGTCTGTTTTACACCTTCCGCTATTGCTTCCGCTACTTTAGCTGTATGACCGTAACCACTATGGTACACAATTGCAATGCTCAGTATCATATCATATATCTCTTTTATTTTATAATCTCAGAGCCTGACAGGCTCTCACTGAAGCAGAATATATTATAGCAGCATAATTACATATAATTAAATAATGCATATAGTTTATTATATCAGCTATTGTTGTATAATTTCTAAATTTTCTATGAAGTGGATTAACGATGAAGCAAGCAAGTAACAAAGAACATCTTGCAGGTACTGTGGAACGAGTAACCTACCATAATCCTGAAAACGGTTTTGTAGTGTTACGAATTAAGATAAAAAACCATAAAGATCTAATAACAGTAATAGGTAACACTCCTTCTATCTCACCAGGGGAATATATCAAATGTAGTGGAATTTGGCAGAATGATCGTATTCATGGTAAACAGTTTAAAGCTGATTTCTTAAAATCTCTACCTCCTGATACTTTAGAAGGGATTGAAAAATATCTTGGCTCCGGTCTAATTAAAGGTATCGGCGCTTATTTTGCTAAAAAGCTAATTACTGCTTTTGGTGACAAAGTGTTTGAAGTAATTGAAACTCAACCGGAGCTTTTATCATCAGTTGATGGAATCGGGGTCATCAGAGCACAAAATATCTGCGCTAATTGGCAAGATCAAAAGATTATCCGTGAAATTATGATTTTCTTACAATCTCATGGAGTTGGTACCACCAGAGCTACCAAAATTTATAAAACCTATGGTGAACAAGCAATCGAAGTAGTATCCCAGAATCCTTATCAATTAGCTAAAGATATAAGAGGTATTGGCTTTATTTCCGCTGATACCATCGCTGCTAATTTAGGTATCGCAAAAAATTCATTAATCCGAGCTACTGCAGGTGTTGCTCATATATTGCTTGAAGCCACCGCCAACGGTCATTGTGGCTTGCCGCTAACAACATTAATTGATAATAGCCAAAAGCTACTGGATTTAGAAAATAATTTAATAGAACTTGCTATACAAACCGAGATTACTGCAGGCACCTTAATTCATGATACAATTAATAACATTGATAGTATTTTTTTAAACAGCTATTACCTATACGAAAAAAATATAGCAAAATTATTACTTACCTTAGCTAAACAGAATATACCTTGGGAGAAAATTGATGCAACTAAGACTATACCGTGGGTAGAGCAACAGTTAAATATAAAATTAGCAGAAAACCAGAAAGAAGCAATTGCACAAGCATTAAGCACTAAAGTTTTAGTAATTACTGGTGGACCTGGCACTGGGAAAACGACGTTAGTAAATGCTATACTTAAGATACTACTAACAAATAAATTACGGATAAAACTTTGTGCTCCTACTGGCAGAGCTGCTAAACGTCTTAGCGAAAGTAGCGGCTTCGAAGCACTTACTATTCATAGATTATTAGAAATAGACCATAAACATGGGGGTTTTAAACATAATGAGCAATGCACATTACCATGTGATTACCTAGTTATCGATGAAACCTCAATGGTAGATGTCCCCCTATTCTATTCACTGCTTCGAGCATTACCTAAAAACGTCGCTTTACTTTTAGTAGGTGATGTTGATCAATTACCTTCAGTTGGCCCTGGACAAGTCTTAAGTGATATAATAAATTCTGCTGCTATACCTACTGTTAAATTAACAGAAATATTTCGACAAGCGGCTAGTAGTAACATTATCACTACAGCCCACCGAGTTAATAATGGTATTATTCCAAATTTACAATTTACTAAAGAAGAATCTGATTTTTACTTTATCGAAGCAGAACAAGGTGATGATATTACTAATAAAATAATTAATTTAGTAAAAGAGCGAATACCAAAGAAATTTAATCTTCATCCGGTAAATGATATCCAAATATTATGCCCTATGCAGAGAGGTGGTGTTGGCGTACGCTCGCTTAACATAGAATTACAACAAGCACTGAACCCCAATTATAATAGCGGCATTGTTAAATTTGGTCAGACTTTTTCTTTAGGCGATAAAATAATGCAGACTGAAAATAATTATGATAAAGAAACGTATAATGGCGATATTGGTATCATCAACAATATCAATGAGCAAGAGCAAGAAGTAACTATCAACTTTTATAATCGTAATGTTATCTATGATTATACTGACTTAGATCAAATTACGTTAGCTTATGCCACCACTATTCATAAGTCCCAAGGTTCAGAATATCCCGCGGTAATTATTCCGCTAACCATGCAAAGTTTTATGATGTTAAAACGTAATCTTATCTACACAGCAATTACTCGTGGTAAAAAATTAGTAATAATCATTGGTGAGAAAAAAGCGTTAGCTATAGCGGTCAAGGATAATAAAACTTCACATAGACATTCCAAATTAAAAGAATGGCTAGCTATATCTTTGAATTAGAACGTATTCTATAGGAATAGATATATATTCACTAAGTCAACTCAAGAACAACAGTTGCTGCAATTAATACAAAGCAGCTGTTGCAGTTAAAAGTAAGTACGAAATATTCTAAACTTAGCCGGGACAGGACTACATATTTAAAGTAGCGCCGTAATTTTTAACCCAAAACAAACACTATTTACTTGTCGGTTATAATTAGGTGTAAGCCACAAGGCTTAAAAAATGTGATTAATCTATACGATCAATGATTGTTTTCTTATTTCTTTTTCTTTCAAACCATACAAGAATACCCCATGTGAATAATACTATTAGTATATCAAAAAAGAACACTTTAATAAAATGGGATAATAAAAAAGGATTATGCTGTGTATAAATTATATACCATTGAATAAGCAAAGTAATTTCTGCCGCTAATAAAAAAATTTTTGATTGTTTTATATTTCTTAGGAAAAAGTTACGATACACATCAAACAATAAAAAAAACTCGAATAAAAAAGATAATGCTAAATTTAAATACACATTCCAAGTAATAATTTTATTAATTACAAAATATTTGATCGTAAAAATGTTGTAAAATATACAAACAGAAGTTGTAAATAAAAAAAATCTTATTTCTTTATATTTACTATTTTTACTATCTTCTTTCATAATGAATTACTGATTTTTTACAGCACAAGTATAAGCATTTACAAACATATAGTAATGTTAATGCTTGTTAACGCCTTGATTTATTAAAAAATTTATGTAATTTTTTGTTTTATCTCACATACTACATAAACAGAATCTAAATTAACAATTTCTTTATTTATAATTATAGGCTTCCAAAGAATCATAATCATAACCCAATTGACTTCTCCAAATATTTAATTGATTAACCATATCATCATAACTACTATATTGACCTGGGTAATATATAGATTTCCAGCCATATTTATATCCTATATCTTTAATAATATGTAAATTAGCAGTATGTGTTCCTTGATAATGTATTTGCCCTAACTGATAGTAATAAGGACCATGAGCTTTTCTTTGATACTCTAATTTTGATTCGATTATTTCTTTCTGTCTATGATTATTTAATTCTTTGATTTTTTCTTGAGCTCTCATAACTTCAGCAGCAGCTCCAACACCTCCATAACCACCAACTTCTGTAGCTTTAAGCAAACCTCCTCCAATCGCTCCGATAACACCTCCTAGTACAGTTAAGGCACCTACAACATAAGGATTACCTGATCTTAATCCTAAACCCATTCCAAAAACTGCTCCTCTTACAGCGAAGTAATTCGACCAATCAGAAATCTCATCCAACCCTTCAAAAGACTTAATATATTCTATAAAACCATTTTTTAAATGTTCGAGCGTAACTTCACTGACACCTTCCCATGGCGCTAATATATTTAAAACCCCTTTTTTAATACTATCTAAAGCACTCATAACCTCATAAACGTGCTTGATATTTTTCTGCTCCTAAACGAGAAAATTCCTCGTTTTCAGCTTCCAAATTAAACTCAAACGGAGGAATAAAAGAAGATTGTTGAACAGTCGGTTGATAAGAAGTGGGTAAATTCCTATAAGGGGAATAATCTAATGGTTTTACAAATTGTTCGTATTCTCTTGGCTTATTATCAAACATGCCGATACTAACATTATCAACAATAAATGATGGTTTAGACGGTTTATTAAAACTTGTTGATACATTTTGTCTACATTTTGGAATTTCAGTAGTACCATCAGGATATATTAGTCGTGCAGCACATGTAATACGAATAGTAGGTATTGTTTCTTTACTCATAAACTCTTCAAATCCTCAAATCATAAACTCTTCAAATCCTCAAAATTTATTAATTATATCATAGGAATGTTATTTATAACTAACTTAGCCTTATAAAGAATATCTTATACTATAATATCTTATACTATATTTTTAAAGAATTAAATATCTTTCCTTTAGATATCAAAGAATTACAAGATCTACAAAATGTTTCGCTTATATGATCGTTTATGTGAGAATTTAAAGTAATAATCAGATACTACTCTTTTGTGAACGTATTCTGATAATCGCAAAAAATAATAAGAAATTAGTCCACATCTGCAAAATAAACACTAGAATCTCAAACTCTGGTAAAATCATCCATACCAAAGGTTGTATTAATGTTGTTGCTCCACTGGCAAACAGTACCAAACGCGCACAAGTTTTCATATTAGTTCTAGGACCTAACAAATTAGTTACCAAGTAAACCAAAACAATAGTTAAACTTTTATCCAATAAAATACCAATAAATCGTTTTAATACTACAAGAGGCGTTAATATATAAATAAAAATTGTTGGTGCATTAGTAAAGATATTTGCAAAATGCTTTTTCAAAGTAGTTTCATTTAATATTTTAGCATCGACACCAAATATCCTGAAATATTCTATAGGAATAGATATGCGTTTTTTATCATTAGCTTCAAGGAAGAAGATTAATATGTTACTGCTAGTAAAAATTATTGGGACTTTTTCTTTATCGACATGAGCCAATTGATTATTAGGATCTAGCACTGCAAGTACATTATTACTTTTATCCTTTAAATATATTGGGGTTTCTGCCTCTGTTTTAATGCTTGCACCATCATATACAAGTTCTGGCAATTGTTGCATTATATACTCAAAGGTTTCTGTATCCTTTGATATTATATTATGTACAAAATACTCTTTAAAAGTCACAATATAATTTAAGAAAAAAACACAATAAATTAAAGACGAAAATAGTGAAAGAGTAAATATATACTTGATCCCATATCCTTTGTATGATTGGTAAACATTTTGGTAAAAATTAACTGAACTCACTGAAAGCCATAATTGACTAAATAGTGTTTTGACAAATGAAATAATATTTATTCGTAGTATCATATATCAGCAGTAAATTTATTAAAAACCTAAATTGATTGTGCTTTGCTACAAAACAGTCAGCAACACTTGATTCTGAATCATAAATAACTGTGAAGTAGCTAACTTTGCTAATTCCAACATTTGAGTTAATTGCTGCTCAGAAAAAAATTTTTTTTCTGCTGTAGCCTGAACTTCAATGAGGCCATTACTAGCAAAAACAAAATTTGCATCTACCTGAGCATTACTATCTTCTATATAATCCAAATCAGCTATAGCAACATCATTGTATATACCACAGGAAATCGCAGCTACCTGCTGAGTTAAAGGATTAACTTTTAGTATTTTTTTGTCCATTAACTTAGCTATAGCTAAATGTAATGCTATATAGCTACCGGTAATAGCGCTGGTTCTTGTTCCACCATCAGCATTAATTACATCACAATCAATGATAATTTGCCGCTCACCAAGAAGCTTAAGATCCACAGCAGCTCGCATAGCTCGTCCTATTAAACGTTGAATCTCTTGTGTACGTCCAGAGACCTTGCCTAAAGCTGCTTCTCTTTTTATACGCGTTTCTGTTGACCTTGGCAACATACTATATTCTGCTGTTACCCAACCTTGATTTTGCCCTCGTAAGAAAGGCGGAACTGTGGCATCAAGACTTGCTGAACAAAGCACATGAGTATTTCCACATTTTATTAAACATGAGCCTTCAGCATGTTTTAATACTGAGGTCTCGATGGTAACAGGTCGTAATTCGTTGTTTTTTCTGCCTAAATGTCGCATAAAACCGTTACTCACATTAAAACTATAGCTAGAGTAAATAAGCTTGTGACGATAAATTTTAGTGTAAACCTGCGCAAGCAGTATTAAATACGCGAGCACAGGTGAAGCATGCGAAATTTATCGTCACAAGCTTATTGACCGACGCTATACTTGAAAATATAATAGTCAGTACTATATCTTAGAATGAAAAATCGTTGCAATAAAAAAGACAAATAGCCATGAAAAATCACGAAATAGTAAAAGATCAGGAATTAGCAAGTAAAGAGAATAATCAAAATAACTCTGACTCAATAGACCAATCAAAATCTCTGGAAACAATTGATGTCTTGCAGAATAAAATAGCATTATTGGAGGATCAGTTATTGCGTACAGCAGCTGAATCTGAAAATGTAAGACGCCGTTATGATCGGATGTTAGAAGAAAGCAAAGACTATTCTATTACTAATTTTGCCAAAGACCTGCTTGGAGTCATGGATAATCTATGTCGAGCGTTAGAATGTAAAATCCAAGAAAACAATGAGTCTCTGTCGAATATTATTGCTGGCGTCGATATGACTAAACGAGAATTGGAGTCAATATTTAAAAAATATGGTTTAGAATCCATAGCTCCGCTTCCTGGTGAAAAATTTGATTATAATTTACATCATGCAGTTTCACAAATAGTGACAGATGAATATAATCACGATAATATAATTGGTACAATGCAGGCCGGATATAAAATCAAAGATCGATTACTAAGGCCAGCTATGGTGACAGTCGCAAAAAAAGCTGATGAATAGACCTTTCCCACAAACTTACTTCTGGGATAGGATTTGAAAGAGACACTGTACCTCGACCCCCAGCGCACTTTAGGTTTGTTTCGGATTCGAGTGCTTGATCGACATATACTGTGCAATACCTGCGAATTGAATTTGATTTTGAGAGGTGAAGGCGCGCAGCATAGATTATAAGCTATGTGAGCACCTGAATCCTTGATAAAATCAAAGAGCAATTCACAGGTACTGCGCTGTATACAAATCATCCGCAGAAGTAAGTTTGTGAGAGAGGTCTAATGAAAAAATTATATAAACAAATTATTCTGCATATCATATGCATATTTTTTACCAATCTTGCCAATGCAAGCCTTGAAGTTTCAGAATTATATATTGAAGCACAGGGAAATAATAAATATGAGTCAAAAATCAAGGCTCAAAATCAAGGTATGCAACGAGCATTTTTGATGGTTGCCGATACGCTGGGTATTAACGCCAGTGCTGTAACTGCTGTCCCGTATTTAAAACTTAAAGATGTTTTTACTGTTGTAGCTGCTAAGAATGTCACAGAAACTGATAATCTGTATAAAGCAACTGTAACTTACCAATATAATTTATACCCTATACAACAGCTATTATTTCAATATGGCAATAATTCAGTAAAAGATCGATTTTATGAATATTTAATTCTACCTATTTCAAAACAAAAAAATATCTTAACACTTTGGGATGGTGATCAGGAATGGAACAAAAAATGGTCGAAAAATCGAAATATCTTAGATCAAGCAAAGTTGTTCTATCCCAAATCATCTATGGGTATAGTAAAAAAGATTAATGCAGATAATGTATTAACTTTATCATTCTCGAACTTTCTAGATATATTTCCTACTAAACTGCTAAAAAAAGTTATGCTAATAGTCTGTGAGTATTTCACCGATATTAATACTGGCGCTGCGGTAATGGATGTAAAATATATAATAATTGATAATAATGGTAAAACCATATCTAACCAGAGTTATCCTTTAAATAATCTGAATGAAGTTACGCAAACAATAGATACAATATTAAAGACTGTAGTTAATAAATATGGGCGTTTTAGCAATAATGATGCGCAAGATCTTGCCATTATCTCTGACAACGAAGCACCAAAACCTAAAGTAGTTACTAAAGTAGTAGAAGATGATATTAGAACAATAATTTTAGACCTTGAAGCCTTTACTGAGGATGAACTTACTCGAATCAAAGATAAATTACAAAATATTAGTGACCTTGAGAGCTTTTCAATAGCTCATAATTATGACGAGAAATATAAAGTAACTATTCTTACTAAAAGTAATGATTATAAATTGGCAGAAAGTTTTTATCTAAACGGTCTTAGCTTTAAAATGTATGGAAATCTCTATAGTTTAATAGATGTAATAAAAGGCGGCGGTTAAGTTGAAAATAATCTTTTGGTTACTACTTATCTCAGGGTTAACAATTTTTTCTATATTAATTGCCAACACTATACTACCCTTTTTTATTGCTTTTACCCTTGCTTACATATTAGAACCCTTAATCGATACTTTATATACAAAATATAAATTCCCAAGATCAATAATTGTTTACACTATTCTTATTACTTTCTTGAGTAGTGTTATCATATTACTAACTCTAGTGCTGCCATTATTATATCATCAAATTGCGTTATTGATTGGTAAAATTCCAGTATATAAAACATACTTACAAAGTGAGTTAATTCCACAGCTTACCAATAAACTTCATACAATAGATCCAACTATTGCTGATAAAATTCAAAGTTCTAGCCAAACTTTTATTAATAACACTATGAGCATGTTAGGAAAAATAGTAAATAACATTTGGGAATATACTATAGCTACCATTAATGTCTTGGTTCTACTTTTTCTGGTGCCAATTATTTTGTTATATTTATTACGTGACTGGCCAAAAATTACCAAGCATCTCGAAGAATTATTACCACTGGCTAAAAAAGAGCAAATAAATATTTTGTTGTCAAATATAAACCAATTATTATCTGCTTATGTTAGAGGGCAATTAAACATCTGCTTTTTACTTGCTGCTTTCTATTGTATAGGATTATCAATTATCGGAATAGATTTTGGATTATTATTAGGTATTATTTCAGGAGTATTAATCATTGTTCCGATTATCGGAACAGTAATTTCTATAACTATTGCTATCGCAATTGGCTATTTTACTTTTGGCTGCACCATAAAAATTGTTTATATTATTGCTCTATATATTGTTGGACATATTATGGAGAGCTATATTATGACCCCTAAAATTATTGGTAGTAAACTAGGTTTGCATCCATTGTGGATTATTTTTTCAGTATTCGCAAGCGGCAATTTATTTGGTTTTATCGGAATATTTTTTGCGATACCAATTGCTGGAATTATCAAAGTACTATTGTGTTATGCTATCGATATTTATAAATCTAGCGCTATTTATAAATCTTAGTTTAGTTACTCAAATTACATGAATAAATTAATTAAAAATGAAATTATAAAAATTGCTGATATCCATAAACAAAGGATAATTTATGCCCGAGAAAAATTATCAAATCTAATACCTTTTACTGCAGAAAAAATACAAAATCTTAGTGAAGAAGAATTTTTAATTATTGAATTAATGGTTAACCGCTTCTCAAAACTTCAGGATTATATAGGAAGTAAAGTAATCGATCTTTTTTTTGAAGTAGCAAATGAGAATTATAAAAATTTGACCATGCTCGATAAATTACATAAACTTGAAAAATTTAATATAATTGAAAACAAAGATATTTGGCTTGAGATTCGAGAATTACGTAATAATCTAGCTCATGAATACCCAGAACACCCGGAGCTGACAGCGCTATTTTTAAACCAAACCTATTATTTCTCACAAGAGTTAATCAAGATTTATTATAAACTTCAGGAATATATTATGAGGGAGTAATAAGGATAAGATATTATTTAATTATGCAACAATTAACGATGCCCCTCAATACAACTACTTCTTACCATTTAGACGAATTCATTGTATCTTCATCAAACCATTATGCTTATACTATAATTCAACAATGGCCCAATCACTGGGGAGTATTACCGTACCCCTTCTGTATATTGCTTTACGGATCTAAATCTTCTGGCAAGACTCATCTGGCTAAAATATGGCAGCAAAATTCTAATGCTTTTATTTTAACTAGAGATAATAGTTTATCACCCTCATTGCTGGAGCTATATGACGCTTTCATTATAGAAGATATAGAACTTAACTGGTTATCACAAGATATACTGCATCATATTAACTTTTTTAATGAAAATAAAAAATACTTGCTAATGACTACCAGCAATTCATTAAATAATTTTACCTTACATGATCTTACCTCAAGGATAAATTCTATTCTTAAGCTTACAATTGCACAACCAGATGATCAATTGATGCAAATATTAATTTTTAAATATTTTTCTAATTATTCTATTAACCTATCAGAACAAGTACTAAATTTCCTGTTAGCGCATTTGCCCAGAGAATTTGATCAAATTATTTATTTACTAACGAAAGTCAATAGCTTTGCTTTAGAACATCGGCGCAATATTACAGTACCTTTAATCAAAGAAGTAATTAAAAAAACATAAAAAATAGTGAAAATTTAGATGATTTCTTGCATAAGTAAAGTTCTAATGATAGCTTGTTAAGTCAACTCACAAAACGTAACTAAGTAGATAATATAATAAACTGGGACTAGTAATTTATATGGCAGCAGAAGGACATGTTCTGGTTAGCGTAATAACTTTAATTGCAGCCGCGGTTTTTGTTGTCGCTGTATTTAAGCGATTAAAGTTAAGCCCAGTATTGGGATATTTAGTAGCTGGAGCAGTAATTGGTGATAATGGCCTTAAAATAGTAACCTATTCACAAACAACATTATTAGCTGAATTCGGGGTAGTATTTCTATTATTTGCAATAGGTTTGGAATTATCTTTTGAAAGACTAAAAGCTATGCGGAAATATGTTTTTGGCCTTGGCTTGCTACAAGTGCTAATAACTGCAACAGTAATAGCCGGAGCAGTAGTACTAATTAGTGATGATAGCAGTGCTGCAATTGTAATTGGTGGCGGGCTAGCTTTATCCTCTACTGCTATTGTGATGCAGGTGGTAGAAGAAAACAGAAGTCAATCTACTCAGGTTGGTAGAATTTCTTTAGCTATATTAATTTTACAGGACTTTATCGTAGTACCTCTTTTAGTAATAGTACCTATATTGTCCGGAAGCAGTGAAACTTCTTTATTTACGGCACTAGGCATTGCTCTCGGCAAAGCTATTATAGCTTTACTTGGCATTTTTATTGCTGGCCGATTACTACTGAGACCTTTATTTAGTTTAATTTCATCAGAAAGTGGGGATAGCAGTGAATTACCGATATCAATGACCTTACTGATTGTGCTTTCTGCTGCTCTCGGTACTGAATATTTTGGACTATCTTTAGCACTTGGCGCTTTTGTTGCTGGAGTATTGGTAGCAGAAACTGATTTCAGATTACAGGCAGAAGAAAGTATTTATCCTTTTAAAAGTCTTTTATTAGGTCTGTTTTTTATGACAGTAGGCATGAAAATTGATGTAAATGAAATTTATCAACAAATATCTCATATTATTACCTTATCTATCGCTTTGATTATTATTAAAGCTTTAATAATTTCTGCCTTATGTGTGCTATTTGGCTTTAATAAAGGCACCGCACTACATTCAGGTTTATTACTTGCTCAAGGTGGAGAATTTGCCTTTATTTTATTTAGTCTTGGCAAAGATAATGGCCTCCTTAAGGAAAGCGATGCCAACATATTATTATTAGTTGTTACCTGTACTATGGCGCTTACTCCATTGCTAGCAATGCTTGGTCAAAAAATTACTGAAACAATGGAACGTAGCCTTGGTAAAACTCCTGTGCAAATTATTGAACTTGGTGCTCGTGATTTGGTAAACCACATAATTATTGCTGGTTTTGGTAAAGTAGGTAAAATGATTGCACGTGTCCTGGAAGCGGAAGGGCTTAACTATATTGTACTAGATGTTAATCATAATGTTGTGACTGAAGAACTCAGTAACGGAATCCCAATTTTTGCAGGTGATATATCACAAGCAGATACGTTAAAAGCTATTGGTATTGAACGAGCCAGCACTGTAGTGTTAACAATGAATAATGAAGTAACTATTAAAAAATCTCTTAAGTCAATTTGTAATAATTTTTCAGATCGCAATGTTATTGTCAGGCTAAAAAGTCTCAAAAAGGCTCATGAATTTTATGAAGCTGGAGCAACTATGATTGTGCCGGAGGATTATGAGACCGGCTTGCAACTTGGTGGAGCAACTCTTAAATCTGTTGGTGTAAGCGAGCATGAGATTAATCGTATAAAAGAGCAATTCAGATCTGGTAATTACTTAATTGCTAAACGTGATTATGATAACTCAGAAGAAAATGATTAAAAATAATTCTATAACAAGCTTTTTGATAATTATCTATTTATTATATTCTGGGATTGTTCAAGCAGATAATAAAAAATTATCACTACCTAGATTTGTTTCTATTAAATCTAATGAAGTTAACGCTAGAACTGGACCACATTTTAAATCATCTATTGAATGGATATTTATAAAAAAAGGAGAGCCTGTAGAAATTATTGAAGAATATGAACAATGGCGACTAGTTCGAGATCTTAAAGGCGAAGGAGGTTGGATTCATGCAAGTGTATTATCTGCCAAACGATTTATAGTGGTTATTGGCAAGGATATTGTACCAATGCTAGCTTCACCGAACAATAAAAATAAAATTATTATAAAACTAGCGCCCAATGTTCGGTGCCAACTTCATAAAGCTATCGAAAATTGGTGTAAAATTCAATGTGGAGAATATAAAGGATGGTTACAAAAAGAATTTTTATGGGGAGTTTATACTGATGAAAAGCTGTGACTATAATATTCTTTATACTAGACCTCTTGCATAACCTAGAGACGGTTGAGGAATTTTTCAGACAAAAACGAAATCGAGTACCGCAAGCAATCTCTTGTTTGTTGCGGAACGGAGACAAAATTACCAACCGGAATAGGTTATGCAAGAGGTCTATTATATTGCATCACCAGCTACTCTTCTTACCTGAGCTCCACAACTAGCTAATTTTTCTTCCAAAGCCTGATACCCTCTATCCAAATGATACACACGACGTACCTTTGTTTCTCCAACTGCTACAAGACCAGCAAGTATCAATGATACTGAAGCTCTAAGATCACTTGCCATTACCTCAGCACCACTAAGGTGATCCACTCCACGCACTACAGCAGTGTTAGCGTTAACTATTATATTAGCACCCATCCGATTTAATTCTGGAACATGCATAAACCTATTCTCAAAAATATTCTCAGTGATCACCGATACTCCCTGACTAACAGTCATTAAACTCATAAATTGCGCTTGTAGGTCAGTAGCAAACCCAGGATATACTTGTGTTTGCATATCGACTGATCTGAGTGTATCAGTGCATCTTACTGTTATACCATTATCAGTCGGAGCAACTAGTACACCAGTACTAGTTAATTTTAGTGCCAAATTTTCTACTATATGATAATCTATACCACTAATAGTTACGTCGCCTTTAGTAATTGAAGCTGCTATCATATATGTGCCAGCTTCAATTCTGTCTGGCATTATTCTATATTCAGCACCATGTAATGAAGGTGAACCTATAATTTCTAGCTCACTAGTACCTATACCAACAATATTGGCTCCCATTTTGTTTAGACAGTTACACAAATCAACTATTTCTGGCTCTTGGGCACAATTAGACAACAATGTTGTCCCTTCTGCCAAAGTTGCTGCCATAATTGCATTGATAGTAGCTCCTACCGATACTTTATTAAAACAAAAATGCACTCCTCGTAATCTATGACCATTGGTAGTAGCATAAATATATCCATGCTTTATCTCAATAATCGCACCCATAGACTCAAGTATAGCTAAATGTAGATCTACTTGTCTTGCGCCGATAGCACATCCTCCAGGAAGTGAAACTTCGGCTGTACCAAATCTGGCAAGCAACGGTCCTAATACCCATATTGAAGCACGCATTTTACGCACCATATCATAGTGTGCAATAAGATTATTAATGGTACTACAATCAATAATAAGGGTTGAACTCTTATGATTATTATGAACTTCTATTATTGCCCCATGCTGTTCAAGCAAAACTTTCATAGTGCGTATATCTGCAAGTCTAGGTACATTATGCAATATTAGTTTGTCTGCAGTTAACATTGCACAAGCCATAATTGGCAAAGCAGCATTCTTAGAACCACTTACTTCTATAGTGCCTTTAAGTGGAGTACCACCTACAATAACTATACTATCCATAAATACTCAATTGATGTGATGTGTAAGAGTGTTCAATAAATCATAGGCGTCAAGTTAAGGAAAAGAGACTATACAAATCGTCAAGCTTTAATCTCTCTATAGTCATTGCAAGTGCTTCACCCCGTCATTGCGAGACGTAGCCGTTGCAATCCAGAAAATGAAAACATGTAACTGGATTGCTTCAGGCAAAGCCTTCAAAATGACGGGATCGAAGTATATGGTGGTACTAAAGCAAAACGATTGTCCCTCAGCTCAGACGTATCTTATTTATTTTGCAACACATTTGATGACAGACGAAAATAAACTTCAGGAAGAGCTAGAAGTATCAAGGTCGAGGAGCGCAGCGTACATATATACGTGAGCACCACAGATCTTTAGATACGACGATGCCAATTTCTGAAGTTTATCGAGTCTAGTTATCTTTACCTAGCGCCATCCCTAGTATATCACCAAGACTTGCTCCACTATCAGCAGAACCATATTCTTTTATAGCTTTCGTACGCTCTTCTATTTCAAGCGCTTTTATTGATAAAACTACTTTACGTGAAGACTTATCAACAGAAATTACTTTGGCATCTACTCTATCTCCAGCTACAAATCTTTCAGGTTTTTGATCAATTTTATCACTAGAAAGCTCTGCTTTTTTAATCACTCCGCTTGCTTTATCATTGATATTAACTTCTATACCATCTTCTTTAATCGCAGTTACGACGCAGGTAAGAGCTTGACCTTTTTTAAATTCATCCAACTCATCAACTTCAACAAGCTCTTCTTTCAATTGCTTGATACCTAAACTGATACGTTCTTTTTCAATATCAATTGACAGAACTTTACACTCTACTATATCACCTTTGGCATAAGATTTTAATAGTTCTGTGCCTTTACCATCCCAACTAATATCGGTCTCATGGATCATGCCATCAATATTTTCATCAATTGCGACAAACATCCCAAAATCCGTAATATTTCTAATTGGAGCGCGTAGAATACTACCTACAGGGTGAGTAACAGCGAATTTTACCAAAGGATTTTCATTACATTGTTTAATACTGAGCGATATTCTATGTTTGTCTGTATCTATTTCTAAGATTATAAATTGTACTTCCTGACCGATAGTCAACAGTTTTTTAGGATGTTGCGTCGATTTAATCCAACTAATTTCACTAGAATGTACTAGCCCCTCAATTCCATCTTTTAACTCAATAAAAGCACCATAATCTGCAATATTAGCTACTTTACCAGTCATAATTTTGCCGACAGGAAATTCTTCTTTTATATTCTGCCATGGATTATCATCAAGCTGTTTCATTCCTAAAGAGATACGCTTAGTATCTTCATGAAACTTAATGACCATAACTTTTACTTTTTGGCCTAATGCCAATATTTCAGAAGGATGATTGATTCTACTCCAGGAAATATCAGTGACATGCAACAACCCATCTAAACTACCTAAATCAATAAAAGCTCCATAATCGGTAATATTTTTTACTACGCCTTCAAGAACCATGCCTTCTTTAATCTTTGACAACATTTCATCGCGAGCTTCTGATCTTGATTCTTCTAAAATAGCACGCCTTGATACCACAATATTACCAAGTTTTTTATCCATCTTAAGTATTTGGAAAGGTTGAACAATACCCATCAATGCTGACATATCTTTTATCGGTCTTACATCCACTTGGCTTCCAGGTAGGAACGCTACAACTCCAGAAAGATCGACAGTAAAACCACCTTTAACTCGACCAAAAATTACACCATTAACGAATTCACCTTTATCACATGCAGTCTCTAAATGTACCCATGATTCTTCTCTTATAGCCTTTTCTCGGCTTAAGATAGTTCTACCATTACGACCTTCGATCTTTTCAACATACACATCAACAATGTCACCAATTTGTGGAAACTGTTGATTTTTTGATAGCGCAAATTCCTCTTTAGGGACTCTACCCTCATTTTTCAAGCCAACATCAACTACTACTACATCTTTCTCGACACTAATTACTTGCCCCTTGACTACCGTTCCCTCTTTTACGTGGCTAGTGTTTACTTGCTCAAGCAAAGCTGCAAAATCTTCTTGCCCTTCTTGAGACTCAGTAAGATGTACAAATTGTGGGATAAATCTCTTTTTTATTTTTTGCATATTATTCTCTAATATGTTAGTACGCCTGCTAACATATATAATGTGGTTAATGGTTAATATAAAGATAGCACTTGCTATCCGGTTAAAATAAATTCTTCAATCCTAGCAATCACAGTATCTGGCATAAGATTTGAAGTATCTATAACTAAAGCATCAGCAGTTTGAATTAACGGAGCAATACTACGCCCCTGATCTCGTAAATCTCTTGTAATCAACTGATGTTTAATCTCATTAAGTATATATTTTTTGCCTTCAAGCTGCAACTGTTTATATCGTCGTTCAGCTCTTATAGCAACGTCAGCAGTGAGAAAAATCTTTAAATCAGCTTGAGGCGCTATCACCGTAGCAATGTCTCTGCCTTCCATGATAATTCGAGGGGTATCAGCAATTAATTTTATTTGATATTTATTTAGCTCTGCTCTTACCTCAAGCATAGTTGCAATTTTTGAAGCATATTCTCCGACATGTTCATCACTTAAATCGGCTTTAGTGGTAATTAGCAAAATGTCCGGATCAGTTGATAATAATTTAATTATCTTCAGCTTATTTTCTGGATCTATTCCTGCATCAATACACATCCATGCTAGCCCTCTATATAGCAAGCTGGATTGAAAATATTGCAAGCTAAAAAATTGTGCAAGCATTTTCCCAACCAACCCTTTTCCAGAAGCAGAAGGACCATCAAGAGCAATAACAAAACGATGTTGCAAATCAAAAGCTCTAGTTTTTAAACTTATTATCATGCTATAGTATTTTTTAAGGTATTTTTAGCAAGTTTTTTATTTAATGCAAATTAAACTTGAAATTTTACTAAGTTTTCAGTAGAAGTTAGTTTTGTTTAGGGCGATTAGCTCAGTTGGTTAGAGCATTACGTTGACATCGTAAAGGTCGGTGGTTCGAGTCCACTATCGCCCACCATTAAATATACTTACATATAATTTAGAAATTGATTTAATCTACAATTCAAACAATTAAATAATAGATTTTCATGAAAATTTCAGCAAATTCAATCAGAGCAGGCAATATTTTAGTATATGAAAGTGATTTATGGGTTGTCACTAAAACGCCAGAACATACCAAACCTGGTAAAGGCGGAGCTTATGTACAGGTAGAAATGAAAAACTTGAAAGCAGGAACCAAAGTTATTGAAAGATTTAGTTCTTCTGACTATGTCGAACGAGCTCAACTGGAACAAAGAGATTTACAATTTTTATATATAGAAGATGATAATCTAGTATTAATGGACAATGAAACTTTTGAACAAATTCTTATAAGCCAGAAAATTCTGGGAGACAAGCTGCCTTTTCTTACCGATAATATGGTTATTACAGTTGAATTTTATGAAGAAGTTCCTATTAAAGCAGAACTGCCACACACCATCGTTGCTGAGATTGCTGAAACTGATCCGGTAATAAAAGGATCTACCGTTACTTCTTCTTACAAACCGGCAATTTTAACTAATGGCATAAAAGTAATGGTACCTTCATACCTAGTTACTGGAGAAAAGATTGTTATTAAAACGGAAGATGTGAGTTTTGTTGAGCGAGCAAAATAATAGCCTTCAAATTTTACTATATATTTAAAGAGCATAGATGCAACCAACGACAAACTCTCTAATCACCGCAACTCGTAAAGCCACAAAATTTTTGCAAAGAGATTTTTTTGAACTAGAAATGCTACAAAACTCTAGCCGTGGTACTCAAGAATTTTGTACAAACTCTTATCTACGTACTAAAAATTTCTTAAAAGAAGAATTACAAAAACATTATCAATTTTTATTTTTTGCAGATGAAAAATATTCGGTTAATGACGAAGCAACAATAATAGTATTTGTTAATCCTATAGAAGGAATACAAAATCTTGGCAAAAGCATACCATTTTTTGCAATTACAGTTACATATTTAAAAAAAATACAGCAAGAATTTGTTCCCATTTTTAGCATCATAAATTTTCCTGTGCTTAATGAAGTTTATTACGCTGAAAAAGGTAGCGGTGTTTGGAGTGAATCAGATTCTAGAACTAGTAGCAAAGTTACCAGACTACGCGCCTCCAGCTGCGGTAATATAGAACAAGCTATAGTAGTTACTAATGATACAACCACTGGTTTAAAGATATCGCAAAACGTTAGATGTTTTGGCTCTGAGTGTTATAATCTAATTATGTTTGCTACCGGCAAATGTGACATTTTCTATAGCACAACTACTGATTACGCTTTAAGAGCAGCATTCTCCCTTATAATACGAGAAAGCGGAGGTATGCTTATACCAACTACATGCGGTATATTATCCTCAAACAACCATTTGATAGAAAAAATTAAACCACTTATTACTTAAAATACTTTCTAATCCAATATTGTTTTTGTACAATTTCACTTAATAAGATTGAACGACAAGAGAGTGTTCGTAGAAACCTGCATATCTAAGTTAGATAAAGTAGGTTTCTACGAACACTCTAAACTAAGATAGCATTATTGAAATTCTGCAATTTACTGCATCGGTGTAAACCTTATGAAAAAATTTACTATTAATTGTGACTTCGGTGGTCAGTTATCGCCTTTCTCAATTTATATTGGACAACCAGAAGCAGCTCATCATCCTTTACATTTTCAAGCTGATTGGTTATCAAAACAACGTGGTGGATCAGTTCCTGCGGACGTAATGGATGCGATATCTAAATTACAGGAACTTGCTAATAAAAACAATGTCTCTCTGGAAGAACTGTGTGTATATGCTCTTGGCACAGCAACAGACGATAAATCACCATCACAAGAAGGTGATACTAATAGTAATAATGATAATGGCGTATCAAATACCAATAACTCTGACCAAGAAGAATCTAAAAATAATTAAAACGTTACTCCTAACAATATAATCATTATGATTAACCATCAATTATCAAACTTCATGCTTGCGTGACTAAGAGTGATAGTATTAGACATCTCTTACAAACTCGTACTAAAGGAACACAAGCGCTAGAAGCATTTAGCGCTTCGACTCACAGTGTACATAAAGTAAGTGAAGATTCAAGCCTAGGCATAACATCGCAATTATCTACAAGAGTAGAATTTGTGAAGAGATTTATTATCTTACGTATACTAAACCTCTTGTATAACCTAGAGATGGTTGAGGAATTTTTCAGACAAAAACGAAGTCGAGTACCACAAGCAGTCTCTTGTTTGTTGCGGAACGGAGACGAGTTTTGACAACAAAATTACCAACCAAAATAAGTTATACAAGAGGTCTATTGATTAAGATGAGTAATCCGTGGCTTCTACGTAGTAATCCTATACTAATGATAGTATGGATTATAGCTTTTATAGCCACTATACTAGCAATATCTCAATATTATGCTAAAGCCAGCGATTATAAATTATCCATGATAATTACTTTCTGGCTATGGATGACTATATTTTTTGCAAAATTAGCTGAAGTATTAGTAGAAATAAGATGGAACAAAAGTGATTCTGTCATCAATTATAATAAATCAGAAAAAATTATAAAAAAAATCTTTGCAATTAATGATACTAATACTGATTACCATAAAAAATATGTAGAAGTGAAATGTAGCAGTATTAAATCAGGCGATCTGATACTATTATTATCAGGAGAAATAGTGCCTTTTGATGGAATAGTTGTTGCTGGAACTGGATATGTTAATGAGACTGATAGCACCGGAGCACTATCACCAACATTAAAAAGTCATAGTGATTATAACAATAGACTAGTTACCGGTAGTTTTATTGAAAGCAGTGATTGGCTAATCATGCAAGTAACTTTATCTGAACGCAAATCCTTCTTCGCCAAATTAACAAAATTACTTGCCAATATTGAACGACAACAGGGATCAAATGAAATAGCTTTACAAAGAATTATTTGGGGACTTGGGATACTATTTATTTCGGTATTATTTAGTATTGCCGCAATTGCAGATTATTCTGGTATAAAAATACCAATTATCTACTTATTAGATATGGTAGTTATTTTACTGCCTACTACTCTATCGGGACTACAACATGCTATCATTATGTATGGTACCGGCGCTTTAAAGACAAAACATATTATCATTCGCGACAAAGTAGCATTAGATAACGCCGTAGACGTCAATGTAGTAGTTTTAGATAAGACCGGCACGATAACAGTGGGGCAACGTGAGATGGTAGATTTCATGGCTGTAGACCGGGAACTATCAGAAAAATTTATTAATACCGTACTTTATTTATCTTCTGTCCTTGATGATACTACTGAAGGAGAAAGTATAAAACATTTTACTGAGCATAAGTTAGAGGAAGATATCCCCAACATTGACTTCTCCAAATATCAATATTTACCTTTTGCTGCGACTCACCCTATTAGTGGTTGTGATTATTATTATGCTCCTGGTTTTGCAAACGACAACAAACTATACCAACAATTTGATATTCGCAAAGGAAGCATTACTGAAATTTGTAAATACCTGGAATTACACCCTAATGCACTGCCAGAAAATATACGAACGGAAATCATAAATATCACTGAGGTATGTGGTTCAGTTTTATTAGTAACATTAAATCATAAGATTTTTGGGATCATTCATCTACGTGATAAATTAAGAAAACAAATAAAAAAACAAATTCAGAAAATACAGGATGATGATATCCTTACTATTATGCTAACTGGAGATAATGCAAATATTGCTGGTTATATTGCTAAAAAACTGGGTATGCACGCATATTACGCCGAAGTAACACCAGAAAAAAAATTAGAGTTCATTAGAAATTTACAACAACAAGGTTATACCGTTGCAATGTATGGCGATGGTGTTGGAGATATAGCAGCACTTGCACAAGCTGATATAGGTATTACTTTTGACCGCAGCGTGGAATCTGTAAAAAATGCCAGTAATGTAGTATTATGCAATAATAATATTGCCAATATACTTGATATACGCAATGTTTGCAGAATCATGGCTATCAAACTTGGTGCATTAACAGTGTTTTCCTTAGGCGCTGATATAGCAAAATATTTTGTTATAGTTCCAGCATTATTCACTACTGCCTTTCCATCTTTATCTGTACTAAATCTTTTTTATTTTAATTCACTCGACAGCGTAATTTTATCATCGGTAATGTTTAATGCCTTGGTAACTCTAGTATTGATACCTATAGTTTTTAGTAACCCAATATATTATAGTAAACACTCTTTATGGCGGAATCTTTTGCTCTATGGTCTTGGTGGTATATTATCGCCTTTCATCTTTATAAAAACGATTGATATGTTTGTGCATTGGCTTGGCCTGGTATGAAACAAGATTTTATAATAAGTAGCTGGCTATTTATATTGATGGTCATAGTAATTACTTTTTACAGCCTGATTATTTATACTGTCGGGCATAAATTATGGCCGAGTGAAGCTAAAGGAAATTTAATTCATGATAAAAATGGAATGGTTAGAGGATCTTTTTTATTGGGTCAATCTTACACATCAGAAAGATATTTTCATGGTCGCCCACAATTAATTTTTAAAGATCAGTGTAACGTTGCGCTATATAATGAAGA
The DNA here is from genome assembly GCF_034366785.1 of Candidatus Trichorickettsia mobilis. NCBI lineage: Bacteria > Pseudomonadati > Pseudomonadota > Alphaproteobacteria > Rickettsiales > Rickettsiaceae > Candidatus Trichorickettsia > Candidatus Trichorickettsia mobilis. Next base: position 1,116,266 of record NZ_CP112932.1, on the reverse strand, counting down.
ATTCTGGAATAAATTACTGTTACCGACAGTAAAAAATCAATCTATCGGTAGCGATATTATAATGTCGGTTCCATCCAACTCTATGCTTGATCCTTACATCACAAAAAATGAAGCAATGAACCAAGCCCCTAAGATAGCAATCGCCAGAAAATTACCATTACAAACATTGAAAAACATTATTAATACTTATAACATTAAAGCATTAACACCATTTTTTGTTCTGGATATAGTTAACGTCACTATATTAAACTCAAAACTTGACAATTACTAGAAGGTATTATGGTGAGCTCTAGTGTAGAGTACAACAATTTTGTTGATTTTAAAGAAGATTTATGACATTTTCGGTCTTATAAAATATATAAGCGTGAATAATTTAGTAAAAATATATTAATTCAAATTAACAAATAATATTTTCATTAATGACTTTAAAAATTTAAGCCATATTTCGAATTGCTGGTATACAAAATCTTTGTATGATTCAAAAATGATAAACTGTAGGTTTTAATGATGATGTCTCTACTTTATAAATTAGTTCAAATTCCTCGTTTTTCCGATGATAGAGGTAGTCTTTCCTTTGTTGAATTTGATCAAATATTAGATTTTTCAATAAAACGTGTTTATTGGCTTTATGATTTTAAAAAAGATCGTGGTGGACATGCACATAAAGATTTACAGCAGTTTATTTTTTGTACTCATGGATCTGTAGATTTCATTTTAGATGATGGTCAAAATAGAGAATCAGTTACGTTAGATTCACCCGATAAAGGACTATATATTATTAAGCCTTTATGGCGTGAAGTAACCAACTTTCAGAACAACCCACAAGTAATTGTACTGGCTTCAGATATTTATAAAGAATCGGATTATATCAAATCATATGAGGAATTTAAAACATGGAAATTCAATTCTTAAATTTAAAAAAAGCTTATATTGAGCTCAAGACTGAGTTAGATCAATTATGGCAAGATTTAAATAATGATAGTTATTATATTTTAGGAAATCGTTTAAAAGCATTTGAACAGGAATTTGCTAATTACTTAGGAGTAAAACATGTTATTGGTGTTGCAAATGGACTTGATGCTCTAACTTTAAGTATTAGAGCTTTAGATATTGGTACAGGTGATGAAGTTATAGTCTCCGCACATACATTCATCGCATCATGGTTAGCTATCTCAGAGACTGGTGCTATTCCTGTTCCAGTTGAAGTTAATAACGAAAACTATCTTTTAGATATTTCCAAAATCAAACAAGCAATTACGAATAAAACACGAGGTATTATGCCAGTCCATCTATATGGACGCGTTTGTAATATGGAAGAAATTCTGACGATAGCAAAGCAATATAACTTGAAAGTGATAGAAGATGCCGCTCAAGCGCATGGATCTGTGGATTCGGTTAGCGGTAAAAAAGCTGGAACATTAGGTGATTGCTCTGGTTTTAGTTTTTACCCTGGAAAAAACTTAGGATGCTTTGGTGACGGTGGATGCGTTACTACTAATGATGATCAACTCGCTGAAAAACTTAAATTACTACGTAATTATGGCAGCAAAATACGTTATAATCATCAAATAATTAGTGGCAATAGCCGCTTAGATGAGTTGCAAGCAGGAGTGCTTGCAATCAAATTAAAATATCTTGATGAATGGAATAAGAGACGTCAAAAAATTGCTAACATTTACTTACAAGAATTGAACAGTGTAAGGGATCTTGTTTTGCCAGAATATGATAGCGGCAATGTTTGGCATATTTTTCCTATAAGAACCTCAAAGCGTGAACAATTAAAAGAATTTTTGACTTCTAATAAAGTTGGCGTTATTATCCACTATCCTACACCGATATATCTGCAACCTGCTTATAAATCTATGAATCTAAAACCAGCTGCTTTCCCTATAACTGAAAGAATCTGTTCAGAAATATTAAGCTTGCCAATAGGACCACATTTAAGTGAGGAAGAGGCTGTAATGTGCGCTAAGAAAGTAAGAGAGTTTTTTGAGTAAACTTAAAATAAAAGCATATGCAAATAGAGAATAATTGGATTAAACGAGGGGTTATATTTAATCCTGTTGATTTAAATGAGTGGATAAAAAGCCATGCCTATATTCCAACCCCAATTCTTTTAAACGATGAAACAATAAGGATTTTTGTGGCATTCAGAGATGCAGCTGGAGTTGGAAGAGTCGGCTATGTTGATGTACAAGCAAAGGATCCTTTTGAAGTAATATCAGTGTCGCAGACTCCTTGCTTAGACGTTGGAATGCCAGGAACTTTTGACGATAACGGGGTGACTCCTATATCTGTAGTCAATGAGAATGGTAATTTGTATTTATATTACGCAGGATGGCAATTATCAGATAAAGTAAGATATTTTTTATTTGCAGGATTAGCAATAAGTTCAGACATGGGCAATAGTTTTAAAAGGGTAAAAAATGTGCCGATCTTGGAGCGAACTGATCAAGAGTTTTTAGTACGAACTGCTCCCGGGGTATTTAAGCAGGATGAGAAATGGCATATGATCTATTCTGGTGGAAATAAGACTATCTTATTAGAGAACAACAAAACAGTTCCTTCTTATTCATTAAAATATTTAACCTCAAATGATGGTATTAACTGGTGTACGACTCCACAAGAAGTTTTAATACCAGAAATAGCAACAGAGTATGGTTTTGGTCGTCCATTTGTTATATATGAGAATGAGATGTATAAAATGTGGTATAGCATTAGAAAATTTGATAAAAAATATACGTTAGGTTATGCTGAGTCAGCTGATTTACAAAAATGGATAAGATTAGATAATCAATTAGATTCATTTACGCAAGATACAAATTCTTACGAGAATGAGATGCAAGGATTTGCAGCGATAATTAAAACAAAATACGGCAATTATATGTTTTATAATGGTAATAATTTTGGAGAAACAGGAGTTTGCTGTGCATTTCAAAAATCTAGTTGATGTCAGGACATTTTAATGAACAAAAAAAACAAAGAAAACATAGATTTGGCGAATATGAGAGTTAACTATGAAGTTTTTAGAGAATTAGCAAAAAATGAGGCTCTTAGCCAATATGAAAAAATTGGTTTTCCAGATAACTATAGAAAAGGCTTAGAACATATTATTTTTGAGGACCTGCTAAGTAAATTAACTAATTTGAAACAAGATCAAAAAATAGTGCTAGATATTGGCCCAGGTTGTAGTGAATTACCAAAATTTCTAATAGATTTATGTGAACGCCAAAAGCATAAGCTAGTTTTTTGTGATTCTGAAGAGATGTTATCATTTCATGATGATAAAGGATTTTTGTTCAAAGTATCTGGCATGTTTCCTAAAACTTATGAGGAAGTTTGCAAAGTTGAACCAAAATATGATGTTATATTATGTTACAGCGTATTTCATTATATTATGGTGGATACTAATGTGTGGGATTTTGTTGATCATTGTATGAGTCTTCTGAAACCAGGTGGGCAGTTTCTCATAGGTGATATACCTAATATTTCTAAAAGAAAAAGGTTTTTTTCAAGTGAATCAGGTGTAAATTATCACAAACAATTCATGAATACGAATGAAGCCCCAGAAGTTATTTACAATAAAATCGAAATGACAAAAATTGATGATGCAATTTTAATGTCGCTGATGATGAGAGCTCAAGCAGCAGGTTTTGATGCTTATCTATTACCACAAAGAAAAGAACTAGGCATGTCAAATAGACGCGATGATATTTTAATTGTAAGACCATAGCAATGAGCGATATAAAAAAAGTGGTTATTATTGGAGATAGTAGTTTTGCTCAGATAGCTTTTGAGTATTTCAACAATGATTCTCCATATCAAGTAGTAGGTTTTGCAGTTGAAAGTAAGTTTCGTAAGCAAGATTCGTTATTTAATATACCTGTAATTGATTTTGAAAAAATAGAGTTATATTTTCCAAATAAAAACCATGAAGTATTTGTTGCAGTTACCTATGTTCAACTCAATCGAGTCAGAACTAGATTATACTTAGAAGCAAAAAATAAAGGCTATAAAATGGCCAGTTATGTGAGTTCTAGAGCTTTTTGTTGGGGCAATGTGAAGCTTGGTGAGCACGTTTTTATATTTGAAGACAATACGCTGCAACCTTTTGTAGAGATTGGTAATAATGTAGTTTTATGGAGTGGCAATCACATTGGACATCACTCTATCATAAGAGATAATTGCTTTATTTCTTCTCATGTAGTGATTTCTGGGCACTGCGATATTGGTAAAAATTGTTTTATGGGGGTTAATTCTACTATATCTAATAATATCATAATTGCAGATGATTGTTTAATAGGAATAGGTAGTGTAATTACTAAAAACACTGAACAAAACAATATTTATAAAGGCAATCCAGCTATTGCTACAAATGTGATGGCTACAAAGTTATTTAAGGTTCTAGAATGATTCAAATAGAATTATTTCAGCCTACCCGTCATAATCAAGCATGGGATGATTTTGTACTTTCTGCAAAAAATGGACATTTCATGTTTTGCAGAAAGTACATGGATTACCATTCAGATAGATTCGTGGATAATTCTCTAATATTTTCTATTGAAGGACACATACAAGCTTTGTTGCCTGCAAATATAGCTGATAATGTACTTTATTCACATCAAGGGTTAACCTTTGGAGGAATAATTTCCAATAGTCACATGACATCGTTGTTAATGGTTAATATTGTTGATAAGTTAATCACATATCTTAAAAACTCTCTAATTAAAAAATTAGTATATAAACATATACCCTATATTTACTCTATACTGCCAGCCCAAGAAGATTTGTATGCATTATGTAATAAAGGTGCAAAATTATATAGAATTGATGTGTCATCTACCATAAACTTAGAAGATAGAATTGAATTTTCTAGTAGAAGAAAAAGAGGTGTTAAAAAAGCTTTAAAAACTAACTTAAGCGTTATTAAAAGCAATAATTATGAAGCTTTTTACCTAATTCTCGTCGAAACTCTTAAGATAAAGCACAGTACCACCCCTACACATTCTTTAGCTGAAATAGAGCTTTTAGCAAGCAGATTTCCAGACAACATTTCCTTGTATGTTACTATTAATCAAGTGGGACAATTACTTGCAGCAGTCTTGATGTTTGAGATGAACCATTGGGCGCATGCTCAGTATATAGTTTCTTCTGAGCAAGGTAGAGAGGTTGGAGCTTTGGACCTACTTTTTTATGAATTAATTCATAATATCTATACCCATAAGAAATTTTTTGATTTTGGAATATCAACAGAATCACAAGGTAAAGTTCTAAACAATGGTCTTATAACACAAAAAGAAGAATTTGGTGGACGCACGGTAGTGCACAATTTTTTTGAATTAAATATAGAATCCTGCTAATTTATGGCTAGAATTTTGTTTTCTTTATTTTCTAATATTAACTGGTTAGATGATTCAAAGATTGATCCTTTTTATGAGGGGTTTATAAATAGTTTGAATAAGCATGGTAATGAAGTAGTGTTACTTAGAACAAACAATTTTTTATCCGATGCGATTAGTAATTCTTTATTTGATTATATTAATGGTAATCATTTAAAAGATGTAATAAGTAAGTTTGATCCAGAATTTATCATTACAGCTAATCATCATATACCAGAAATTATATTAAAAAATACTAATTGCCCAGTATTAATATGGAATGCTGATAGCCCTGTTTGGTATTCTAGTAAGGATTACATTAAACATAACATTGATAGATACAAATTTATTTATCATGGTTGGGATGATGCTCATGTAAAAGTTTGCCAAGAAATATTTGGTGCTAAAGCCAATCAAAATTTTTGTGTTGGCTATGCAACTACAGTACAATCTAAAGCTTTGCCTATAGATGCTAATATAAAGTTTGTTGGAACTATAGGTTATCCTTACAATATGACAAATTATTTAAAACACCGTTGTAATAATGTAGAACTTGAGAATTTATATCATGTCTACAAAAAAATTAGAGAATTACCTTTTGATTTTGTAGAGGCTAATTTTTCTAATACAACATTAAAAGTTTCAGACTATTTTTATACTTTAACTTCCAATAATAGAATAAAAACATTAGATGCATTAGCAGATATGGGTTTAAAAGTACACGGCTATCCAAATAACTTTTTTGATGTAGTGCCATATTCAATGGATTTGGCCTTTTGTTTTGACTATACACCTATAATATCAATGGCTGATACTGAAAATGTATTTAACTCCACCAAAATAGGTGTTAATCTTTATCATTCTCAAGCAGTTACAGGTTTCAGTTGGCGGGTTGCAGATATTATGGCTTCAAATGCATGTCTTATTTCGCCAAATAAAGCAGATTTGGCAAAATTGAGTCCTTATATCAAGATGCCGACATTTGAAACACCAGAAGAAGCTAGAGAATTATGTAAGAATTTACTAAAAGATGAGGAATGGCGTAAAGATATCGTAGCAGCTTCTCAGCAGGCAATAGAAGAACATGGTCGATTTGAACATATGTTTAAAAATTTAGCAGAAATTCTTGGAGTTAACTTACTCCACAACCAGGTAGATAATCAGAAAAAATATTTAATATTTTTGCAATCTAAAGACTTTATTAAACCTACTCATAATATCCAATTTATGGCATTAAAACAAATACAGGAATCAACTATATTGCGGAACATTGTAATAGGTCTATTGAGACTTATTCCAAAACCTATACGAAGAAAAGCCTATTATTTTTTATTAAGTATAAAAGACCATGTGGCAAAATGATATACCGCTCTTATCAATTGCAATAATTACATGCAATAGCGAAAAATTCATCGGCAGCGCTATTAATAGTGTTTTTGCACAAGATTATTCCAATATTGAAATTGTAATTTCTGATGATGCATCTACTGATGATACAATAAAAATTGTTACAAGATATACCAAAAGCCACCCTGATAAGATTAAGTTATTAGTAGCTGCAAAAAATATGGGAGCTGTAGCCAATTGGTTTAAATGTGTACGTGCTTGCAGCGGCAAATATATAATAGGACTTGGTGGTGATGATGAGTTTTATCCTAATATGATCTCCAGGCAAGTTGCTATAATGGAAAATAATCCAGATATTGCCATTTGCTATGCTGATGCTTCTGTTTTTTATACACCTACCCAGAAAGAACTCTATCGTTTAAGTGATAAATCACCTAGCAAATCTGGTGGGATTGAAGTCGCTCTTAGTGACTCCATCTATTATTCTCCAACAATGATGTTTCGTAAGAGTCTAGTTCCAAAAGAAAATAGTTTTATAGGCATAAGACATGCTGCCGATTTAGCTTTTTATAAAGAAATCATGATATTATCAGCGCCGCACGGCACAATATATTACTTGCCAGAACTTGTATATAAATATCAGAAGCATGATACTAATATTACTGTGACGATGACTGGCTATAGAAGAGAGCATATAGAAGCTATTAAGCTTTTACAAAAAAAATATCCCAAATATAGTGAATATCTGAATGGCTCTATCTATGATTTTTGCTGTGTTGCCTTTTTTAAAAATTTATTTAAATTCAGGTTTAAGGATGTATATTATTTCTTATATACTGGTCTAAACGCATCTAAAGGTAATCCTTTCAAATTCTTCAGAGCTTTAACCTGGGGTATGCGTTTTTGGTGGCTTTGTTGCATGAATCGGATTTTGAGGTAAAACGGTACCGTCAAGTTGTTATAAGAATTATAACGCAATATTATATTTTAAGTTTCCTAGGAGAAGTGAGGTGTGATATGATAGAGTGTTATAAAGGCTTATAGGTACCCAAAGTCTGTTATTGGTTCGCAGTAAGTATTTCAGGTATAAGCTTAACTTAAGAGATCTAAGCGAAGATTGAAATATTACTGCAAAAACACCGAAATGCTAAAGCAGCTAAAAGATTTCTAAAAAGGCTCTAAAGCTTGTAGGTAAGGCTCCTAGAGCAATGGTTATCGATAAGCTCAGAAGCTATGGAAAGGGTATCTATTCAGGGATCTGACAAACCGCAGATGTATGATATATACACTAGTCTAATGAAGTCTACTGAACATAGGTTGCACAAAAGACTTAATAATTTAATTGAAAAATCTTACCAACTTACCAGAGAGAAAGAACGACAGATGCGTAAGTTTAAATCAGTTACTTCAGTTCAAAAGTTACTATCTTTTATGAGTTCTTGCAATAACTTACTCAAGATTAACCTTTATAAACATTCAGCCGCTATCTATAGACAAAATTAAAAAAGAGTATCGATATCTACAACAATATACTTAATACCCAAGACCAGTGCACCTAAATTCTCAAGATTATTCCCACCGTTTAACTGTTCTAAACAACTTGACAGTACCGTCCAACCTTGCGTTTACCGTTCAATTAGTTGATAAATCTGCCTAAAAACGGTAATGGTGGAGACGAAGGGAATCGAACCCCCGACCCTCTGCGTGCAAAGCAGATGCTCTACCCCTGAGCTACATCCCCATAAACTATAATTTAGCTAAGTTTTAAAATGAGCGAAATTACATATACCAGCTCTTATATAAGATTATTATATATTAGTCAATAGACCTCTTATATAATGGTGGGCTTGAGAAGACTTGAACTTCCGACCTCACGCTTATCAGGCGTGCGCTCTAACCAGCTGAGCTACAAGCCCATCGTATAGCTTCTGTATAGTGTCGGTCAGTGAGCTAGTTACTCTCAAATTTTGTGTCACATGTGCTCACGTATTATAATACTGCTTGCGCAGGTTCACACTAAAATTTAAAAGTAACTAGCTCACTGACTCTAGCTATAGGTTATAAATATACACAGCTATAAAAAATAACACCTAACAAATATAGCATTAAGCTGGCTAATATATATGTGTCTTTTCAATGAGTGAGCCAATTTTATTCAATTATCTTTATATGTCAAGAATTAAAGAAAAATATTGCTATCTCAATTACTCTTCTCCAAAATAAAATAATTCAACAAACAAATTGGTGCTTGCAAAAATTTGATAATTATGTATAACATATTTTTCCTTCACTAAAAACTATCTTGATTTTTTAGTGTTTAAAGGCCCCTTCGTCTAGCGGTTAGGACGTCACCCTTTCACGGTGAAAACACGGGTTCGATTCCCGTAGGGGTCACCAAAATTACCTTTCAAAGCCGAACAGAACTTTTATCTCTTAAGGATAGCCAAAGCATCTGAAACAGATCTCAGTACTGCTTTACCTATTCCTTCATCACTATCTCCAACTGTAGCATTCACTACCGCTCCATTTAAAAACATTGTCGACGAACCGCCACCATCAAGATTAAGCGCTTTAATACATCCTAATTCTAGCATTAATTTTGCTAATTCTGGCAAAGTTAGGCCAATAACCATTGTTTTACTCTGTAGTTGTTGCTCCACTACGGCCAAAGCCTGAAGTACATTTGTAGTTGCTAATTTTTCACCATAGTACCCTTCTCTTCTCAGCATATCTTGCACTTGTCCCAAAGTAACTTCTCGCAGTGGTTGCGCATATAAATGTTCTGCTACCACTATGACAATAGTCCCATCGGCACGCAAACCAATAGCTGTTCTAGCATGAGGGCGTAAAGTAAAGCTTTCACTACCAAATTTCTCTAATTCAGCTACAATTTTTCCTTCATTGATTAATATAGGAATTCCCATAACACTGTCAGTAAAATAAACTTGTTCTTGTTCTTGCTCAAAATTAATATTCAACTCAATTTTATCCCCAACCTTAACTAAAGGTAAATGATAAGTATTAGGTAGTGATAATACCCACCCAGAAGAAGGAATGATACTATCTCCGTGCTTAAAGATTTCAGTGATAATATTTTCATTACTGATTAAAAATTCATTACGGTCATATGGCGTTAGCGTACTAAAGCCCCATAGGGAATTATATAAAACTATTTCATCATTACTTTTAACAAACTGATTTACTTTATCGACTTTTATTTCTTGATTACCAAATTTAACCCTCACATTAGAGTGGATAAATACAATATCAATACCATTCTTAGCTAATATCAGTGAACCATGAGGATTTTTGGCTACACTCAAGATTTTATTATTAATAATCAAATTACCACTGGGACGCCCATCTTCACTATTACCTATTTCAAAAAATCCTGCATTTATCGCAGCAACAGCATTTTTGCGCAACGCTATTGCCGGAACTGTTTCTCTGCCGAATACCCCATTATGAGCCTTAACCAACTCAAGACGATAAAGAGCTGGATCAATTGTAAGAGTATGAATTACATGAGTAAGAGGCTGTAGTTTTTTATACTCTAATCCTTTTACTTTGTATGATTTGTCAGCAGCGTTAATATAAAAAGCATTAAAGACAAACATTAAAAATAAGCTTAGATTTAAAAACCGCATAAATTTTGATTCCACTTTTCAATAGTTATTATTGTAATAATTCTGCCACCATTATCTTACCTAAATTATTAATTACCCCCATATAACTAAAAAATAAGATGAAATTCAACCCCAGAATGATATCTTTATCAGTTAATCATCAAAAAATCATTATCAAAATGCCACTACTTCAATATGGCTACAGCTTAATTCATAAATTCACTAATAATGAGTTAGTACAAAAAATAGGCGTGCGTAAAATTATTATACTCCTCGTTTGTATAATAATGGCTATAGTTTATTCAAATAATAATAATCCTAAATCAACTGATATAAAAGTTGTACGCCCGGTACGTACTATTAAAGTTGAACATAAAATTGCAGGACAATCATTATCTTTAACTGGCGAAATTTTAGCAAAAAATGAAATAGAACTTGGTTTTCGTATTGATGGAAAATTAATAGAACGCTTAGTGTCAGTTGGCGATATGGTTACTCCAGGGCAAACCGTTGCTCGTATTGATCCGCAAGATGCCAAAGATAATCTTATTGCCGCTAAATCAAATCTTAGCGCAGCTCAAGCTTTACTAGCACAAGCTGTTAGCAATGAAGCACGACAAAAAACTTTGCTCAGCAAAGGTGTAGTCACCAATGCAAAATACGAAGATGCTGCCACTCAGTTACAATCTGCACAGGCAAAAGTTGAAGCAGCAACAGCGAATTTAAACCAAGTACAGAGCCGTCTTGAATATACTAACCTACAAGTAGATGTAGCTGGGGTAATAACGGCAGTTATGTCCGAGGCTGGAGAAGTAGTGAGAACCGGACAAGCCATAATGCGTGTAGCTACCGATGAAGGACGAGACGCTGTATTTAACGTGCCAGAACAATTATTTCAAAGTAAGCCTGATGGTGATTTATCAGTAGAAGTATCTTTAAGCCTTGACCCTCGTATTAAAACTATTGGACATGTCAGAGAAATCTCTCCACAAGCAGATTCTATTACTCGCACCTTTACTGTTAAAGTAGGCTTAACTAATCCCCCAGAAGCAATGAAACTTGGTTCAACGGTTACTGGTAGCGTAGTGTTAAGCAAAGGTTCAGCTATTGAGCTGCCAGTAATGTCTTTGAATAAATCTAATGCAAGTCCAGCTGTATGGGTAGTTGATCCTAAAACTAGCACAGTACTCTTAAGAAATATTAAAATAATTGGTTATACCCAGAATTCTATTATAGTTTCTGAAGGTCTACAAAATGGTGAAGTCGTGGTAACTGCAGGAGTTCACTCACTATACCCTGGTCAACAAGTTAAATTATTATACAGTAGTAAGTAATATAATGAAAGAGCGCTTTAATCTCTCAGAGTGGGCTATTAATCATCGTGAACTGGTGTGGTACCTGATGATTATGTTAACAATCGCCGGGATTATGTCCTATCAGCGTCTTGGCCGTAATGAAGATCCTGTTTTCTCGATTAAAACCATGTTGATCCAGGCGAAGTGGCCTGGAGCCACTATTGATGAAACTATGAATCAAATTACTGAGCGTTTAGAAAAAAAACTACAGGAAACTCCTAATATAGATTTTGTACGGAGCTTTACTACTCCAGGATCGTCAACTATATTTGTTAATTTAAAAGGCTCTACTCCAGCAGCCAAAGTACCTGATTGCTGGTATCAAGTGCGTAAGAAAATTAACGATATTGCAGTTACCTTACCACAAGGAGTAGTAGGGCCATTCTTTAATGATGAATTTGGTGATACTTATGGCATTATTTATGCTTTTACTGCCGATGGTTTTTCTGGACGCGAACTAACAGATTATATTGAAGATGTACGCTCCAAACTTTTACAAATAGCAGATGTATCAAAAATAGAAATTCTAGGGAATCAGGATGAAAAGGTTTATCTTGAATTTTCTACTAGGAGACTGGCTGGTCTTGGTCTCAAACCAATAGAATTTATCCAAATGTTGCAAGCACAAAATTCTGTAAAACCAGCGGGGGTAGTGCAAACAGAAAATGAAACTGTCTTATTACGAGTTTCCGGCGGATTCCAGTCAGAAGCAGATCTACGTGAGGTAAATATTAATATAAACGGCAAATTATTTCCATTAAGTGATATTATAACAATTAAAAGAGATTATATCGACCCTCCTCAAACTTTATTTAAATTTAATGGGAAAACTGCTATCGGCCTTGCTATTTCTATGACTGCAGGTGGAGATATTTTGGCTCTTGGTGAAAATGTAAAAGAAGCAATGGAAAAAATTAGCGCCGACCTCCCAATTGGTATCGAACATCAGTTGGTCGCTAATCAACCTACAGTAGTAGAAGAAAACATAGCTGAGTTCATGAAAGCATTAGAAGAAGCTTTCATGATCGTACTATTTGTAAGTTTCTTAAGCCTTGGCCTGCGTGCAGGAGCGGTAGTTGCTTGTTCGATTCCACTAGTATTAGCTATAGTCTTTCTAGTGATGGAATTTATGGCTATTGATCTGCAAAGAATTTCCTTAGGAGCATTGATTATTGCTCTTGGATTACTTGTTGATGATGCAATGATTACCGTTGAAATGATGATTATGAAACTGGAAGAAGGCTGGGATAAAGTTCGCGCGGCTACTTTTGCTTATACTTCTACTGCTTTTCCAATGCTTACTGGCACGCTTGTTACAGTAGTAGGATTTATACCTATTGGTTTTTCTCGTAGCTCTGCTGGTGAATATGTATTCTCTTTATTTGCAGTGATAGGCATTGCTTTGATTGCTTCTTGGTTTGTGGCAGTCGTATTTACTCCACTAATTGGTCTGGTTATCCTTCCGGATAAACTGCAACACCATGCTCAACAGCAAAGTAAATTATCGCAATTTTTTCATACTGTTTTATTACTAGCAATGCGCGCTCCTAAAAAAACCATCTGCATCACAGTAGCATTATTTATAATCTCAATTGCGAGCATGAAACATATTCCTCAACAATTTTTTCCATCATCTGATCGCCCGGAACTACTAGTAAATATGCAACTACCACAAAATTCTTCTATATTTGCTACCACTGCAGAAGTAGCAAAATTGGAACAATTATTAGAAAATAATTCTGATATTGTGCGTTGGAGCTCTTATATTGGTCGCGGTGCAATCCGTTTTTATTTACCGCTAGATGCCGCTCAACCAAATCCATCTTTTGCTCAAACAGTAGTTGTAACTAAAAATATCGAAGCACGTGAACGTGTGCGAAGTTATTTACAAAAAGAATTTAAAGAAAAATTTGCAGCAATAAATAGCCGAATCATGCCTCTGGAAATGGGACCACCGATTGGTTGGCCATTGCAATATCGAGTTAGTGGCCATGATTTAGAACAAGTCAGAGATATAGCATATCGCCTTGCTGAAATTATTGGCTCAGAATCACAAGTTCAAGATATTAATTTTGATTGGATCGAACCAGCTCGAGTGTTACGAATTAAAGTTGATCAGAATCAAGCCAAACTTCTTGGTATTAGTTCAGAAAATCTAGCTACTGCATTAAATGCCGTAGTTTCTGGAATGAAAATTACTCAAATACGCGATAGTATTTATTTAATAGATGTAGTAATTCGAGCAGAAGCTTCACAGCGTGTCTCGCTTGATTCTTTAAGTACATTACAGATTTCCACTCCAAGTGGACGCAAAGTACCATTAATGCAAGTTGCCAAAGTCGAATATGAACAGGAGTACCCTTTAATCTGGCGTCGAGATCGTCTACCTACTATTACCGTGCAAGCTGACACTACCGCAGCAGTTTTACCGGCAACTGTGGTAAAAAGACTACACCCTAAGATTGCAGAACTTAATGATCAATTGCCAGCTGGATATTATATTAAAACCGGTGGTTCAACTGAAGAGAGTGCTAAATCGCAGGCTTCAGTTGCAGCTGTGGTACCATTAATGTCAATAATTATGGTGACTCTTTTGATGATACAGCTACAAAGTATCCAACGTGTCATCCTAGTCTTAAGCGTGGTACCTCTAGGCTTAATTGGAGTAGTTGCTATATTGTTGGTAGCTGACAAGCCATTAGGATTTGTAGCTATTTTAGGAGTTATTGCCCTGATTGGTATGATTATACGTAATTCAGTCATCATTATCGATCAAATTGAAACTGAAATTGCTCATGGCTTGCCACGCTGGGATGCCGTTGTTGCTGCAACAATGCATCGTTTTCGTCCGGTAATTTTGACGGCAACAGCTGCCATTCTAGGAATGATTCCAATTGCTCCTACGGTATTTTGGGGACCAATGGCCTATGCAATCATGGGTGGACTTGCTGTAGCTACCATACTTACGTTAGTATTTTTACCAGCTTTATATTGTGCATGGTTTAAAGTTGTAGAATAGGCAGCTCTAATTGCTATCCAAGGAAGAGTACCAATATTTTATTTAACTTTTTTAACATTATGTGTTTTTACTCTAGATTATTTTTTTCTTATATATTAAACTCATGATTTAATAACCAATAAAATACATATATATGTTGGGTTTAAATAAAGAACAAAAAGAATGTATTGGATTATTATCAATAGGTACTTTTCTAGAATATTTTGATCTCATGCTTTATGTACATATGGCAGTCCTTCTAAATGAACTATTTTTTCCAACCACAGATGCTCATGCAGCTAAATTAATCTCAGCTTTTGCTTTTTGTTCTGTTTTTGTTACCAGACCAATAGGGGCACTATTATTTGGTTATATAGGAGACAATATCGGGCGTAGAGCCACTGTTATTATCACAACAACAATGATGGCTTGTTCGTGTATTGTTATGGCTAATCTCCCAACTTACGAACAAATTGGTATTAGTGCTGCTTGGATAGTAACGATATGCCGAGTTGTTCAAGGTATGTCTTCAATGGGAGAAATAGTAGGAGCTGAACTTTACATGACTGAGATTACTAAACCGCCAGTGCAATATCCGGTTACAACCATAATTGCGGTTTTTTCTGTTATAGGAGGAAATGTTGCATTAGGAGTTGCTTCTTTAGTCACTTCTTTTGGTTTTAATTGGCGGATTGCTTTCTGGATTGGAGCAGGTGTTGCCGTTATTGGAGCCATAGCCAGAACTCGCTTAAGAGAAACTCCTGATTTTGTTGATTTTAAACGAAAAGCTAAAAAATATCTTGAAGAACTTAATCGAACACCTGAGCATATAGAGGCTGTTTTAAATTATCCTACTTTTCAAGAAAAAGCTAATAAAATCACACTGCTTTCCTTGTTTCTAATACAATGTAGCTGGCCTGTCTGCTTTTATTTTGTATATATTCACTGTGGACATATCCTTAAAGATTCTTTTGGCTATAGTGCTGAACAAGTTATTCATCAAAATTTTATAGTTTCAATGATGAATTTATTAGGCTATTTAATAATAACTTATTTAAGCTATATTATTCATCCATTAAAAATTATTAAAGTAAAACTAATCATCTTTTCAATATTTATCTTAATTTGTCCATACTTGTTATCTAATATCAAAAGTGCTGATGATTTGTTTTTAATTCAGTCATTTATCATGCTATTCGTTCTTAGCGCTGCTTCAGCGATGTCTGTTATGTATAGTCATATTCCTATTTTCAGACGTTTTACTTATGCTGGTTTAATGTTTGCTTTATCACGTGCTGTAATGCATGTTATTACTTCTTTTGGCCTTGTATATTTAATAGAATATTTTGGTCATTGGGGATTACTAGTCATTATGGTTCCAGTATGCATCGGATTTGGATTTGCGGTATCTCACTTTGAAAAACTTGAAATAGAAGCAGGTAATCTATAAAAAGATGCTGATCTTTCTGTAAGCATTGCTATGATTTTACAAGTAAGTGTTCACGGTTTTTAGAAAAAGTTGTCTTGCTTGAGATTATGTTAAAAATCTAAGCAACCCGTGACTGTTGTAAGTTAAAAATTGGATATAATAAGGCACGCTCCGTATCTATTTAGAGGTCTGGCAAACGCCAGATGTATGATATTATATACACTAGTCTTATTAACGCACTCGATGTCATTCCCAGCAACGGCGGGAATCTAGGAATAAAAGCCTCAAATGCTTAGAGGCTGTCAGATCAGTCTATATAAGAGGTAATTTTGTTGTCAAAACTCGTCTCCGTTCCTCACGTACAAAGGGTACGCTGCGGTACTCGACTTCGTTTTTCCTAAAAATTCCTCTCTTATATAGACTGATCTGACAGCCTCTTAGATGTACGCTAGATTTCCGCCGTTGCTGGGAATGAACATCGTGAAAGCAGTTTGTTGTCAAACTCACCATCTGTATACCTGATACGGTAAAGATTTACCAGGGACGTGAATAGAGATACCACACTCTTCACTTACTACAACTGATTTATGGATACCACAGAGAACTTGGTTCCTTCATTAGACTTCTTCGGAAAATTTTATTCGCGGTAATTTTTTGAGAGTGTTCAATGAGCTGTGTCAAAAATCGTCATTGCGAGACCATAAATGGTCTCAAGTAAGACGTGCTCTATTTTTATAACGGCGCTCTTCTTTAAAAGCTTTGTAACTTTATTATTTCTTCAAAGCTTCTATGCCATCTTTTAAGCCTTTAATTGAAATAGGTAAATTAACCTGTTTACCTTCACTCATAAACCCTAGCATATTAGTAGCACTACCAAATATGGTATTTAAATCTTTATCCGATAACTCTGCTACAGCGTGACAACCAACAGCAGTACATAAACTATATTTGCCTGGAGCAACTAGATTCTCCTTACCAATAATAATTGAAGTACCAGCTTGTAAGTTTACTCCCAACGGCAATATTTGAATCATTTTCAGCTTCTTTTCTTTGTCAAAATAACCGACTTGGTATACAGCTATAACTTGCGCTTTATCATCCTTAGTAATACTTACTTGCTGACTCAGAAAACAAAGCTGTTTTTTTTGCTCATCTTTATTACAAACAACAGTCCAATCTTCAAATTTCTGGGCTTCTTTGACGGCAGCGTTGACCACCTGAAATTTACCAAAAAACACGCCTCCACCTATAATAGCGAGTCCTGTAACAATAAATAGCCACTGTTTTATTTGAGTTTTCATAATATATAACTAAAATTAAATAGGGTTGGTGGGCGATGACAGACTCGAACTGCCGACCACCTCGGTGTAAACGAGGCGCTCTACCAACTGAGCTAATCGCCCTATATAAACAACAAGAGAATATGCACTAATTTTTCAAAAGAATCAAGCCATATATTTAGGCATTGCATACAAAATTATTTTGACAACCGTTAATTAATTTTGCTAGTCACAGGAGTGTTAGAAATTCTAATTAACTTAATTGACTCAGTAATAGTCTGTTTTATAAAATAAAACAGACTGACTGAAATAATTCCAATATCAATAATAATAGCGGCTTTGATAAAATCAGAACAAATGACAAACTTGGCTAACAAATCAGCAATAAAATTATACTCCATACCCAAAACTCCTTTACTAATCTTGATAAAATCTGGTGCCGGGAGCTGAAAAACCATGGATACACTCATGCCCCGCTACCTTTATGCTCAAGGCACTATTGTATAGTAGAGGGACTCCCAGCTTAAAGCCTAAGGAGTCCGGGGTAACGGTTCGGAATAAACCGGTGTATCTTATGGTGTTTTTCAGGCACCATTGGAGCTTATAGAATAGCAAAATCACAGAAAATAGTCAATAGAGCCCTGATACAAAACTATTATTCAAGGTGTTTTCTGTTTTATTTTACTAATGAACATGGCGAAATCACGAGCACTACTAAAATCCTTATATACTGAAGCAAAACGTATATAAGCTACCTGATCAATTTTAGCTAGCTCATTCATAATAATTTCACCAATTTTACGAGTTGGAATTTCTCTCAAATTACTACTTTCCAGCTCCAGGACTATTCTATCAGCAAGAGCAATAATCTGGTCATTTGATATATTACGTTTACGTAATGCTGTAGTAATAGATTGTTCTATTTTGTGACGATTAAAAGGTTTTTTTGCTCCCGTTCTTTTGACTACTAATAATTCACGCAATTGTATTCTTTCAAACGTAGTAAACCGTCCCTTACAAAACTCACAATAACGTCGACGACGTACTGTTTTTCCTTCTTCAGTATCGCGAGAATCTTTAACAAATGTATTTGGTTGATGGCAAAATGGACATTTCATAATTTAATATATTAAATAGATTGCTGATGCTATCATTTTCAACTAACATCGTCAGTTCGGGATGACGATCAAGTCCAGGAGAGGATCGAGTTCAAGTAACGCCAAGTCCGAGATGATTTTGGTGATTTTAAGTAATGTCGCGTCTGTTAAATCGTAATAACTAATTTAAATTATCATATATCATAATTTATAAACACTTCTAACCTATCATAAAACACTCTCCAAAACTATAACTGAAACTGTTTGGTAAGTGTTAAAACTTTTTCCAGCACCTGACGTTCTATTGCAGAATTATCCTGAGTATTATTAGTTATTCCATGTAAAATATTGCTAATCAACTCACCAACCTGGATAAATTCCTGTTCTTTAAATCCTCTAGTCGTACAAGCAGGGCTACCTAACCTGATACCTGAGGTAACAAAGGGTGAAGTAGTATCAAAGGGAATATTATTTTTATTACAAGCAATTCCAGCTCGATCTAATGATTCAGCGGCAATTTTACCAGTAATATTCTGTTTCCGTAAATCGACAATAACCATGTGATTATCAGTACCACCAGTCAATATTTTATAACCATTCTTTTGTAAAGTTTCACCCAAAATTCTTGCATTAAGCAAAACTTGCTGGATATATTGGCGATAATCATCATGCAACGCCTCAACAAAAGCTACAGCCTTAGCTGCAATTACATGTATCAATGGACCTCCTTGCAAGCCAGGAAAAAGTGCGGAGTCAATCTTTTTAGCAATCTCCTGATCATTTGATAAAATAATTCCACCACGTGGACCACGCAAAGTTTTATGAGTAGTAGAAGTCACCACATCAGCATAAGTTAACGGACTTTGATGAAAACCAGCCGCTACTAATCCCGCTATGTGCGCAATATCAGCCATAAAATATGCTCCAACTAGATCAGCTATAGCCCTAAATTTAGCGAAGTCTAATTTACGTGTGTAAGCAGAATAGCCAGCAATTATTAATTTAGGGCGATGAAGCTTTGCTAAAATCTCGACTTGATCATAGTCGATTAATTCAGATTCAGGATCTACTCCATAATGGACTGCTTTAAACCATTTTCCGGACATATTAGGCAATGCCCCATGAGTTAAATGCCCACCACTATCCATAGACATGCTAAGTATTGTATCTCCCGGTTGTAATAACGCCAAAAATACTGCTTGATTAGCTTGTGAACCGGAATGCGGCTGAACATTTGCATATTCACAACCAAATAGTTTTTTCGCTCGTTCAATTGCTAATCTTTCAATTTTATCAACTTCTTGACAACCACAATAATAACGTTTACCGGGATACCCTTCCGCATATTTATTAGTTAAGATTGAACCTTGTGCAGCTCTTACCGCAGCACTGGCAAAATTTTCTGAAGCGATAAGCTCAATACAATCACGCTGTCTTGCATATTCTGAATCAATGATCGCAGCAATGGCTGGATCCACTGCAAGTAAAGTCTGGTTTATGTTATTCATATTTATACTTCCGTACTATCGCTTATAAATTTTAGGGCATACTCAATCCCACTAGCATCAATTGAATGCGTTAGATTTGGCACTGTTAAGCTTGAGTATTTTATATTATGCCGCGCTAGATAATCAACAATATTTGACATCTCGCTAATATCTACTACCTCATCAGCATCTCCATGAATTAAACAGATCGGAGTTTTTTTATTAATGCAAGCAGCAGGATTGATTAACTTCCCTGAAAAACCAATCATGCTGGCAAAAGGTTGCTCTTGTATTAAGGTAAGATATAGACCAATCATTGTACCTTGCGAAAAACCAATGATTATGGTCTCACGATTAGTTAAATTTAGTTGTTGTTGTTTATCAATAATTATTTTTGTCAATAATTCAGCACTAGGAATAATTAATTGCTGCATTTTCTCTAGCGTCCGATCATTCAAACTAAACCACTGCCTGCCGTACGGCGCCATGTCAAACGGTTGTACTGCATGCGGTGAAATAAAATGACAATCAGGCAAAATATCTTGCATTAAAGGTGTCAAACTAATCAGATCATGCCCATCAGAACCAAGACCATGCAAAAATACCACCAATCTTTTCGCAGTATCTGTTATAGGTTTAACTTCTGGATATGGCAAAATTTCGAGATGTTTCATACGATCCTTTATTTTTTAAATTAGACTTCTCTCACAAACTTGGAAATGGCTGAGGGATTTTTAGGCGAAACGCAGTCGAGGACCGCAGCATACAGAAGTACGTGAGGACCGAAGACAAGTTTCAACGACAAAATCACCAGCCAGAATGAGTTTGTGAGAGAAGTCTATTATTTGCCGTAAATTTTTTTATAATACTCACAATATTCCTGTATACAACAATTCTTACAGTCAGGACTTCGTGCTTTGCAAATATAACGACCATGTAAAATCAATAAATGATGGGCAATTTTTTGCCATTTTAGTGGAATTATTTGTAATAACTCTACTCCCACTTGCTTATGCTGTTTTGCATGTGTTAACCCCAGCCTCTTGGACACACGAAATACATGAGTATCCACCGCAATAGTTGGTTGATCAAATGCACAATTTAAAATTACATTTGCGGTTTTAACTCCGACACCAGGCAATTTTATTAATTCCTCAAATGATGCCGGCACCTGTCCGTTATGCCTTTCAATCAGCGCTTGGCAAGTTTTTATAATATTTGCCGCCTTAGTATGATACAAACCTATTGTTCTGATATAATTTTTGAGTCCATCTTCACCCAAAGCCAACATTTTTTCTGGGCTATTATAATATAAAAATAAATCACTAGTCGCCTTATTAACACTCACATCAGTAGCTTGTGCTGAT
Organism: Candidatus Trichorickettsia mobilis; assembly: GCF_034366785.1. Classification (NCBI taxonomy): domain Bacteria; kingdom Pseudomonadati; phylum Pseudomonadota; class Alphaproteobacteria; order Rickettsiales; family Rickettsiaceae; genus Candidatus Trichorickettsia; species Candidatus Trichorickettsia mobilis. The sequence continues at coordinate 1,094,902 of NZ_CP112932.1, read as the reverse complement.
AATACCACTGCAACTAATAATGTAAAATTATTATTATATTTTAATTCTGTAGCCGGGTTTTGGTTATGTTCATGGAGCTTACTAAATATTTGCTCAACGATTTTAGCTTGCATAATGATAAAATTTCTGGCAATTAGATATAATCTTTATCATGGTTTTAATTATGACAACAAATGAAAATTTTGATTATATCCAAAATGAAATTACCAACAACGATATAGTATTATTTATTAAAGGTACCACAGATTTTCCAGAATGTGGTTTCTCTAATGTAGTAGTATCGATATTTAAAAAACTTGGCGTACCATTCAAAGGTATTAATATACTCACTTCCCCAGCTTTACGTCAAGCAATCAAAGATTTTAGCAATTGGCCTACTATCCCCCAAATATACATTAAAGGTGAATTTATCGGCGGCTGCGATATTATCAAGGAAATGTACGATACCAACGAACTCACCGCATTGCTGCAAGCAAAAAACATTCTATCTCAATAAAAATTTATCGCCCCAAGCTTACTGACTGAACTATACAAGCTGTAGTACCAACAAAAGGTAATGTCGATGATAGAACAGCTATGTCTGCTATGACTAAAGTTAAGGTGATAACTTTGTATAGACAAAGTGATCACCTCAACTCATACCATCATAATATACTCCTTACAGTATCCCCTTCCAACTCTTCATTCACAATTCACAAGATTTTGGCATGCATTAGGTATTAAAATAAGAATATTTGAAATTATTTATATATTTATATAAAAAACTATTGATATTTATAATAAAATATGTTATGTATATGGAAATATATAGAAAAATATATTCATAATTATAAAAAATTCAAAAGGTTATTAAAATGTCGAAAAAATAGTTAAAGTTAAGCACAGCGGGCTGCTTATAAGTTATCACCTACTTTTGACCTACTATTTAATGCAATTCATAGCGATAAAGTTTAAACCTAGATTATTTAAATTTTATTAGAATTATAGTTAATGACTGGGTGTAATGTGGTAAGTTAAGATAGCTCTCACTTACAATAGTCATTCACATAATCCCTATCTCCTTATATCAACAATGAGTATGCTAAAATACTACATTGAGGATAAATCTTTTCATCATTAGTCGAAAAATAATGAAGTTTGGCACGAGTTTTGCTTAATATATTAATTAAGATATTTACGCATTCTCAGAATCTAAAATCATTTAGATTACTGAAAGTGCAAATATATCTTAGTGAGTTAATATAAATTCATTATTAAATATAATAATAAATTTATAATGGCTCAATAAGCTTAATTATAAATCTTTAAAAGGAGAATAGGTAATATGACCGATTTTATTAATCCAATTAGCCAAATCGCTGGCTATGCAATGAAATCAGCTACCGTAAAATTACGTGAAAGCGGTGAGCGTTTAGCTACTGGCGATAGAAGTAAAGCTAATATCGTAGATTATGTGGTAGGTGCTCAGTTACGTGATACAGCATCTGTGCTTAAAAGCGTTTCTAAAAGTGCTTCTTATGGTATTAATCTGCTTAAAGTTGCTCAGTCAATATTATTAGCAGGAAAGCAACAGCTTGTAGGACTACAGGATATTATTGCTCAAGCTAATACCGCAAACCCTACAACTTTAGCTGCTCTAGATGCATTATATCAAGCTAATACTACTGACCTTAACCGTCAGTTTGTAGGAGCTACTTTTGATGGTAGAATTCTCTTTGATGATAACGTTGCAGCCTCTGTAGCAGCTGCTCCACTAGACGTTAGAGTTGGGATATTAATGACTGATATTATTAAAGTCAGTGCTCCTGCTCTAAAAGCAGCTACCACAAAGTTAGATGCTGGTAACGCAGGTGACTTAACTACTGCTGCTAACCAAGTTTTAGCTCAAACTCTTATTGCAACTACAGTAGGTGACATAGTAACCAATGGTTTATCATCAATTGGTGGACAAATTGAAAGCTTGAAAAATGCTTCTGCTGCTTTATCAAACTCTATTCAAGTACAGGATGACGCAGCTAATGGTTATTTGAACACCAATTACGAAGATGATTCAAATAACTTTAAAGAGTCAGTAGCTCGTATTAAAGGCGCTATTGCTACTGTAGTATTAGCAGATAGACTAGTACAAGAAACAGGTAGATTACTAGATTAATTATTGAATATTAATTTAATACTCTATTAAATAAAAGGTTCTGCTGCTAAAGGCAGAGCCTTTTATTTTTATTTAACAAGTGACAAAAACAAGATTTGCAGATAATATCTAAATAATAATTAACTTAACTGATTAAACCTATGTCATCAAAAAATCGTGCTGCACAAAAATTAATTTCTTTTGTCGATAATCCCGCTGATTTAGAACGTATTAAAAAAGATATGGATGACGGCTGGAATATCATTAGTTTAGTACGCAATACAAACTGGTATGTTGGAATTATGGAAAAAGCACCAAGTAATGATGATGTGCCAACAGAAAATAAAACTGTCTTTATTCCTCCAAGAAAAAAGTTTAAAATATCGTATTAGTATCCGCAACGTACTTTGATTCGAGTACCACAAGCAGTCTTTTAGTTTGTTTCGGAACTTCGCCTGCGTTTTGAGTGAGCAAAATTACCTTTTATATCTACTGATCTGACAAGCTCTGAAAGAGGTCTAACGTATAAACAGATCAAAAAGCTAGTACCTCACGATTTAAGCCATGCTATTTTTATCTTTTCTTTACTCCAATTACCAAAACACCACCAGTTAGGTTTTCAACTTTAACTCAAGATTAAAGCTCAGACATCTATTTACATACATCTATCCTCTTAGCATTAAGCTAAAAATCGTTATATTATAACTTCAATCTTATCAAACAATACAACCAAAGATTGTTTTGCTTTTAAAAAAATACATTATAGATTACATAGATTCTATATTATAATGTTGTTTAAATTTATTATCGGATATTATTATGTCAAATGTAATCAAATTCCAAGCTCCTTTCGAACGCTTAAAATCATATGAAGTTTCCCCTGATATTAGTTTGCGAAAAGCAATTATTACTCAAGCAATCATCGACGCTACTAATACTTCAAATCTTCGCGAAGCAAAAAAACTAGAAATGGAAGCAAAAGCCTGGATTTTTGGAGGAAGTGAATATTTTCAAGAATTATGTATTGAAGCCGGTATAGAACCATCATTTGTAATTAAATTAGCTAAAAAGATTATTAAATTACATAAATCCCAAACTAAATCGCCTAAAAATCAGCAATACTACAGAAAGAGCAAAGATCACAGCGATAAAAGTAATGATATAAGCAAAAAATTAGAAATTATAATTTGAAGTATTTTCAGTTATTGATGTATAGTGTCATAAGTAATGCTAGACATGAAGAACTACATAAAATCTAAAAGCTTTATTATAAATAAAAACCTAGAAACAACAAAGTTATGCATTTTATTGATGAGGCTAAAATATATTTAAAAGCAGGCGACGGTGGTAATGGCTGCGTTAGTTTTCGTCGAGAAAAATATGTTGATATGGGCGGGCCTGATGGCGGTGATGGTGGTAATGGCGGCAGTATTATATTTGAAGCTGATTCTCATTTAAATACTTTAGTAAATTTTCGCTATAAACAGCATTTTAAAGCAGAAGACGGCAAAAACGGCAAAGGCGCAAACAAAACAGGTAAATCAGGTCAACCATTAATACTTAAAGTACCGATAGGTACTCAAATTTTTACTGATGATGGCTTGTTATTATATGATTTAGTAACTACTAATCAATATTTTGAGATCTTAAAAGGCGGAATCGGAGGATTAGGAAATAGTCATTTCAAATCTTCAATCAATCAAGCACCACGCCGAAGAACTGAAGGAGAAGCCGGTTGCGAACTATCTGTCCAACTTCGACTTAAAATATTATCTGATGTAGGCATCGTTGGACTACCTAATGCCGGCAAATCGACATTTTTATCGGCAGTTACTGCTGCGTCTCCTAAGATTGCCGACTATCCATTTACGACTTTGATGCCAATGCTTGGAGTAGTTTATCTAGACGATGAAGAATTTATATTGGCTGATATCCCAGGTTTAATTGAAGGAGCTCATACTGGCTATGGTCTAGGAGATAAGTTTTTAAAACATATAGAGCGCTGTAGTGTATTAATTCATTTAATTGATGCAATAAGTGAAGATATAGCAAATGATTACCAAATTATTAGACATGAACTAGCTTCTTATTCAGAGTCCATTAAGAATAAAGATACTATTATCTGTTTAAATAAATGCGATGCTTTACTAGATGATGAAATTCAGCAGAAGATTGTATTATTACAAAAAATAACTAACCAAAAAGATATATTTGCTATTTCAGCGATTAGCAAAAACGGTATTACTCCATTACTACGTTTAGCCTTAACAAAGATTAAAAATAGTAAACCGCTTGTACCATAATTCTTTTTTATTAGTAAAGTTAAATTGCTGTTGACAAAGATAGCATGGTATCATAGAAGAAGCTTAGTTTTACTGAGCTCTGTGAGCTTTAGATTATAAAGCGACTGCTAAAAATAGCTAATCTTTTTTAACATCCGTTAATTTAAGAGCCTATCAGATCAGTTAGATATAAGAGAGGAATTTTTCAGACAAAAACGAAATCGAGTACCGTAGAGTATTTTGGTTTGTTTCAGAACTTCGCCTGCGTTTTGAGTGAGCAAAATCACCTCTTATATACACTGATCGACAGGCTTTAAGTTGCTCACAAAGGAACGTATTCACAGTGGATGTACATTCATATTTATTTAAAAATCGATTCAGAAAGATTTTTTGGCCAATACACCATCATGAACTTGGAAAATTTATACCAATCTCTGGGCTAATGTTTTGTATTTTATTTAATCAAAATATACTCAGAATTCTTAAGGACAGTATCTTGATCTCTGAAATTAGCGCTGAAGTCGCCAGTTTTGCTAAAGTTTATTGTGTCACTCCAACAGCAGCTATCTTTGTAATTATTTACGCAAAACTAGTTAATCATTTAAGTTTTGAAAAAATCTATTACTACCTTATTAGTGTTTTTATAGGGTTCTTTGCTATTTTTGCATTTATATTATATCCTAATATTAACTACTTTCATATGGATGCCACTGCACTAGATCAGATAATGTCTGCTCATCCTCATTTAAAGTGGTATATAGCATTAGCTGGAAATTGGAGCTATATCATTTTTTATACTTTAGCTGAATTATGGCCGAATATTTTTTATGTTTTATTATTTTGGCAGTTTGCTAATGAAATTACTACTACCGAAGAAGCAAAAAGATTTTATACCTTGTTTTCTTTATTTGGTAATTCATCATTAATATTTGTAGGATTATTAATGATGAATTTATCTTCTGAACGTACAATCATGCAATATTTTATCCATGTTGCAAACAGTAAGGTAGTTTTAATACAGGTATCAGTGTTTTGTGTAGTAATCTTTGCACTATTATCATGTTTGTTGGTAAGGTTTATTGGCAATAATGTAATGACCAATCCAACATTTTATAATAGAGCTAAAGCTCCAAGATCTACAAAAGAAAAAATGAGCATTATGCATAGTTTTAGCTATATTGCAAAATCAAAATATCTATGGTTAATGCTTATTTGTTCGGCAGCTTTTGGCTTTGCAATCAACCTAGTTGAAGCTGTGTGGAAAGCAAAAATTAAAGAATTATATCCTACTGTAAATAGTTATGCTGAATTTAACAGCTTATATATTCTTTGGACTGGTGTTGCAATCATTGTCATGACTATCATCAGTAATAATATTATGCGTAGCCATAGCTGGTTTGCTGCAGCGGTAATATCTCCAATTATAATCATGGTTACAGGAATTGCTTTTTTTCTTCTGGTAGTATTCGATCATCAAATATTGAGCTTTTTTGATGGCGCGATAATAATGACCCCATTAGCGCTTGCTGTCTCAATTGGAGCATTACAAAATATATTAGCAAAAGGTAGCAAATACTCGATCTGGGATACCTCCATACAAATGCTTTATATACCCTTAGATGATGAGCTAAAAACCAAAGGTAAGGCTGCTGTAGATGTTGTTAGTTCCAAAATAGGAAAATCATCAAGTGGTTTGATACAATCTATCATCTTTACAATCTTTCCAGCCGCTACTTTTACTTCTATTTCACCAATATTAATGGTAATTTTTACATTAGTATGTATTTCTTGGATTTACGCTGTAAGAAAAGTTTATTTTGAATATTTAAAAATTGTGTAGTTAAAATATAAAGCAAGTTGCCAATTAAAACTGTATTGCGAGGCAGCGCAGCTACCGTGACAATCCAGAAAGATTAACACAGTAAAAGCTGTGTCACTGTTATGATTTTTTTTCTGGATTGCTTCGTAGTGTGCTTACGCACATTCCTCGCAATGACGGGCTTTTGGAATGTTTTTAGCCACTTTAAATTTGTGGAGATATATCAGCTCGTGATGACGCCTTGTATCTTCAGCTGGAATCTGATTAAAAAATAGCCAAAATGCTTTTATGCAATATTTTGAGCAAGTTCTACCAGTTCCTCTGTAATCAGCTCTTGCCCTTCTTCACCAAATGCTGCAAATACTATATCAGCTGCATATTGTTTAGATTGTGGTAAAGCATTCTGCTGTAATGCAGATTTTATTAACTCCACAGTCTTTGCAGTCAATTTGATGTTTTTACCACTTTCAAATAGCTTTGCTATAGATTCTAAATTCTTATATATATTAATTGGTGCTTGAATATTTTGTTCTTGTGGTGCTATACCAGCTAATTTAACCAAATCATTAGGAACTACTAATTCTTCTGCACCTGGCTTTCCCGCTTTCTTTAAAGCCTCAGTAACAATAAAAATAGCATCTTGCTTTACTTTAGAACCAGCAGATGGATCAGTTAACACCGCTCTTAGTTGATTAAGAGTTATTTCATTGAATTTAGTAACACCAATTTCATCATCTTGAAAACCACTAGCTATTGCTGCAATGATCTGAGGATTGTATGACTTTTGAGTTGGGATTATATTATTACTACCATAATTTAATTTATTAGTAATTGATGCTACGTTCATTAAATCTGCAGGAATATTTTCTCCTTTTTCAACAGCTTTACTTATGATAAAAATTGCATCCTGCGCTGCTGAAGTTGAAGAATCCTGGACTGCAATTCTTATTTGATTTAAGGTACTTTCTGTTAACTTTATCGTCTTATCTCCTCTTCTATAAGCATCGGCAACAATTTGCAGTAATCCACTATTCACTTGACTTAATGGTTGCAGAACAAATGACTTTGTAGTCTCAGGTTTTTTAAATTCAAAATTTGTAAACCCTTGAGCATTATACTGATTGAAGTTACTCTGCCCTACTCCTTCATCTAGACCATGTTTTATACTTAGAAAATCTAATGGCAAAGATCCTTTTTTCTTATCATCATTAGAAGCACCACTAACCAACTGTGCTTTTTGTATCTGTAAGTCAGCTTGTACTTTCTTAACTATATCTTGATTATATTCATAAATGCTTTTCATAACTTATACCAATATTTATATTTATAATATTATATTAGCATTTATTTACAAATATAGCAATATTTTATTTATAAATATTAATAATAACAACGTTACCTTAGCAATTCTTTACAATTAAGTTCAGCAAATTCCCAATTAATCATATGTTCAATATAGGTTGTAACATAATCAGGACGCTTATTTCGATAATCAATATAGTAAGCATGTTCCCACACATCACAAGCCAGTAAAGGCTGAATATCTTGAGTAATTGGTGTATCAGCATTAGTAGTTTTAACTATTTTTAGCTTTCCTTGTTCACAGACAAACCAAGCCCATCCACTGCCAAATTGACTTACTGCTGCAGCTTTAAATTCAGTCACAAAATTCTCGAAACTACCAAAATCTTTGTTAATGTGATTTAGCATCTTCTCGCCCGGAATCTTGCCACCATTTGGTTTGATTGAATGCCAAAAAAAACTATGATTCCATACTTGAGCAGCATTATTAAATATCGTCTGATTTTTAGAGTAAGTTAGCTTTATTAATTCTTCTAAGCTCTTATCCTGTAATTCCTGGTTATTCTGTAGTAAATTGTTTAAATTTGTTACATAAGCTTGGTGATGTTTACCATGATGATATTCAAACGTTTCTGCAGTAAAATGTGGGAGAAAATCTTCGCGATTAAAAGGTAATTTCGGTAAAATGAACGGATATGAATTTTGATTAGAATGTATTGAATAGATCATAATAAGGTTCCTATTTATTTACAATAATTTACAAATGGTGCCGGTAAGAGGACTCGAACCCCCGACCTACACATTACGAATGTGCCGCTCTACCAACTGAGCTATACCGGCTAAACTAAACTCAAGAAAAATATTCATAGAGTCTAGTTAAAGTTATATTTCTGTTTATTCAAACTCCATCTTTGAATTAGATAAAAAGATAAACTACAACAAGCACTCAAACTAAATAGTAATATACTAAATTTATTAATATCTTCACTATGTAATTTTGATACTGTAAAACTAATTATAGCGACAAGCAAGTAATATAATGAACCAAAAATTGAACCAGCTGTTCCCGTAACTTTGGCGTAATCTTCTAAAGCATATCGCAAAGTCATTGGCATCAGTAATCCATGACCTATCATATGTAGTACCATTGGCATAAAGATTATAAGTATCACAAAATACTTTGTGGTTTTATCTAAAATTAAATAAGACGATATTATCAGCAACCCACAACCAACAATACTTAAAAATAAGCCGATAACCATAATTTTAGTACCGCCAACTCCCTTATTGATCCAGTATTTACCGTTAAAACTACCAAATGCCATTGCAAAACTAAGCAAGAATGCTAAACACCCATATTGTGATGGTAACATGCCAATTTTATTGATAAATACAAACGGTGCTTCCATATAAAAACCAAAAGCCATGCCATTAAAAGCACCAATAATAAAAGCGTATAATAATACTATTCGGTCTCTTATAACTACCTTAAACACCATAGAATATTTACTACGTTGCGCAACCCCAATATAAGGATTAGTTTCCGGTAAATATTTGATATAAGATAATAGTAATGAACAAGATACCATGCTCAAAAATACAAAAATATAACGCCAACCAAAATATTCTACTACATATCCGCCAATTGCAGAACCAAGCGATGGCGCCAATGCTAACCACATTGATACGCTAGCATAAACATACGATAAAGCAGCTCCCTCGTAAGAATCTCTAGCCATGGCCTGACCTATCACCGAACCGACGCTCGCTCCAAATGCGGTAGTAAATCGCAATACCATTAATGTCTGAATATCACTTACAAAAATACTACAAATTATTGACATCAAATATAAGGTCATACCACCCAGCACTACAGGTCTCCTACCAAAAATATCAGACACTCTGCCTAGCGATAATATACCTAAAGCAAAACCTAAAAAATATATACTTGAACTAACTTGCGCTACCCCACCACTAATATTGAAGTAACTGGAGATATCTGGAAGCGCAGCCGTATACACCAGCTCAGTAGTATGCGATAACGCAAATAAACAAAGTAGCATCCAAAGTGGAATCTGCCCAATAATTTTCATATATATTCCGTGAATAAACGAACACGTTTTACTGGATTGCTTCGACTACTATCGTAGTCTCGCAATGACGAATCTTACTTTAATTAGTTCATTGAACAAATTTGGGTTCGAGATAGACGAAGGTCAAAATCAAGGAGTGCTAGGAATTGTCAAAGTCAAGCACCGTAGCGTATACTTAAATACGCGAGGAGCGCAGATCTTTAGACATGACGATGCAATACGCAGATTTTCACCGAGTATATCATATTAGAGGTTAAATCTGAAATGCACTATATCACCGTCCTGTACTCTATACTCTTTACCTTCTAAACGCATTTTACCAGTTTCTTTAGCTCGTACCTCTCCTTTACAAGAGATATAATCATTATATGATATCACCTCCGCACGGATAAAACCTTTTTCAAAATCAGTATGAATAATTCCAGCAGCTTCTGGTGCAAACGTACCAATCTTAAAAGTCCAAGCATGCACCTCTTTTGGGCCAACAGTAAAGAAACTTTGTAAATTTAGTAGATTATATGAAGCTTTGATAATCTTGCTTAATCCTGTTTCAGCTAATCCTATGCTATCTAAAAATTCAATTTTTTCTTGCACACTAGTAAGATTCGCTATTTCTGCTTCAATCTTTGATGAAATAATAATAGATTCTGCTTGTTCTTTTTTCGTTTTATCAGCAATATTATTGGTAAATTCATTACCACTACACGCTTCCTGCTCTAAAACATTACAAACATATAATACTGGTTTTGCAGTTAATAATTGCAATCTACTGATCTCACCCTTGTCATACCCCTTGCCTATCAAATCTCGTGCTGGCTTTCCTGAGCTTAAAAGCTGGTATACAGCCTGCAGTAAATCTAGTTCTGCGTTCAAAGTTTTATCACCTGTTTTCACACGTTTTTGAGTAGCAGCTAAACGACGCTCGACTGACTCAAGATCAGCAAGTATAAGCTCAGTTTCTATTATTTCTGCATCATGCAGCGGATCAATTGCACCGTGTACATGAGTAATATCATCATCCTCAAAACAACGTAGTACGTGTAAAATTGCATCAACCTCCCTAATATGAGATAAAAACTTATTACCTAACCCCTCTCCTTTACTAGCCCCTTTTACTAGTCCCGCAATATCAACAAATTCTATATAAGCAGGAATTATCTTACCTGAACCAGCAATAGTAGCTAGTTGCTCCAAGCGGTCATCTGGAACAACTGTAATGCCAGTATTTGGTTCGATAGTACAAAATGGGTAATTAGCTGCTGCAGCTGCTTGACTGGCAGTCAAAGCATTAAACAAAGTTGATTTACCCACATTTGGTAGTCCAACAATACCGCACTTTAATGTCATAAGTTTATTCTCAGATATTTTTGATAGACCTTAAATCTTTAGTTATCCTGAACTGAAATAGTCATTTCGAACTAATATCAAGCCATACAGGTCAAGTTAAGAAAAAGAGATAACACAAACCGTCATCCTGAATTTATTTCAAGATCTTGTAAAATCCTGACTAGATCCCGAAACAAGTTCGGGATGACTATCGTTAGTTCGAGCTAACCATTGTTAGCCAAGATGACCATCATTAGTTCGGGATAACAACAAATTTCTGTAAAAGATTATAGAGAAACTTAAATCAGCATAAATTTTGGCATGTAATATATATCAAATTTTGTGTTTAAAATCCTCGATCTGGCCATGCACTAATAAACTAAAATTATCGCTAACTATTTTTGTAGAGTTAAGAATACAATTATATTCATCATTAGTGAAATTACCTAATACATAATCAGATACTGAAAATTCGCTATTGCCTGGTCGGCCTATACCTATTCGTAAGCGATAATAATCTTTACCTAACAAATGATCTATCGATCTTAATCCGTTATGGCCACCATTACCACCAGCAAATTTTACTTTGATCTTCCCTAACTCCAGATCTATATCATCATGAATCACTAATATATCTTCTGGCCTAATCCTGTAGTAACTTACAATAGCAAGCACCGCAACACCAGAACAATTCATATAAGTATTAGGCTTACAAAAAATTAACTTGCTATTATCAAATATGCCACAAGCTATATTAGCTTGCATTTTTTTATCACCACTCCAAGAAAACCTTAAACTATCACTTAAATAATCAACCACTATAAAACCTGCATTGTGGCGAGTATTCAAATATTCTCTACCATAATTGCCAAGCCCTACAATTAGCCGCATTTCAGACTATGCCTTGGCGGCGGCAGCATTCTCATCATCAGCCTTAGCACCTCTATTACCAATTATCGAAGCTATGATCAGGTCTGGCTTACAAAATAACTTACACCCTTTCGGCAATTCAATATTCTTGGCTTTCAAAGAAGCTCCTACTCTCATCTCGCTTACGTCAATAGTAACACAAGCTGGGATATGATTTACTTCACACTCTAAAGTAATTGTTCTTTTAACTATATTGAAAAATCCTCCGCGCTTAACACCCACAGAACGTTCTTTTCCTTCGAATACTATCGGCACTTCCAATTTTTGTACCTTGCTATCCAGATAGATAAAATCCACATGTCTAACCATATCAGTTACGGGATGCAGTTCAATTGCTTTAGGTAAAATTTTATGTTTTTTACCACCCACTTCAAGCTGAATAACCGTTGAGATAAAATTAGGTTTTCGGTAAAGTTTAGTAATTTCTTTTTCTAGAATTGCTATTGCCAGGTTTTTTTTACCAACACCATAAATAATCGCAGGAACCATTCCATTCCTACGTAACGCCCTAGCTGCACCAGTACCAAGTTGTTCTCGGGTTTCAGCCGGGAGAGTTAAGATCTCACTCATCATTTTCTCCAGTTTTAAAAGCGCATTATAATATTAAATCATCCTAAGTTCAATAGACTTCTTGCCTTACTGTTCTTGAGAGATGATTTTATTGTTAAAATCAAGCGGACATGAGATTGATTTCTTTAAATTTAATCATAAAAATTCCATCAAAAAGAATTTGATTGCTATTATGGTACAGATATATTAAATAGATTAATCAGCAATTTAAACTTTTTTGCAAAAGCTACCTATTTCATGTCAATTATAAGCATAGTTTTCTTAAAAACTGTTTCTGTATTACTAAGTGTAGTTATAGGATTTTTGGCAGGAAGATATTCCAATGTTGAAAAAGAAAGCATAGCTTCACTTTTATTTTATTTTATCTCGCCAATAGTATTTTTTGCAATTCCGGCAAGCACCACTCTTACTTTTTCTGCTTTAAGTATAACTTTAGTAACATTCCTGATAGCTAGCGGGCTCTCTGTATTTTCTTATCATTTTTTTGGTAGATATTGGCAGGATCATACTAAAAATATCATTGCATTCTCAGCTGGCAATGCCAATGTCGGATATTTTATGTTACCAATTGCTGCAGCACTTTTTGACGATTATACCTTAAGTATTTATATGATGGCTATCATCGGTATAACTATTTATGAATCTTCTATAGGTTATTATTTTTGCGCCAGAAGCTTCAGCTCAACTAAAGACAGTATTATAAAAATATTTAAATTACCTACTTTAAACAGCTTTTTTCTGGGATGTTGCTTTAGCTTTGCTAACCTTGAACTACCAGACTTCCTCGATGATTTTATCTATAGTATGCGTGGTGCATATTCAATACTAGGGATGATTATGGTAGGACTAGGTATTTCAAAATTGCATAAATTTGAAATAGATTTAAAATTTACTCTGGCTACTTTTACTGCAAAATTTGTTTTTTATCCAATTGCAATCAATATTTTTATTGTTTTAGATCGATTTATAATGAAGTGGTATGATGAAAACTATTATAATGCCTTGCAATTACTATCCACAGCACCAATGGCTGCCAATATAATCGTAATTGCTAGTTTACAAAAATTTCATCCCGAAAGAGTTGCTGCTACTGTGCTACTATCATTATTATTTGTATTAATATACATGCCGGTGATGGTTGGTATCTTCTTAGGTGATTTAAATTAAAATAAGATATGTAAATGGTTAGTGACTCACTATAAATAATTAAAATCAGATGAAATTACAAAAACAGTCAGTTGAAATTGGTCCGTACACTACTTGGCTCAACCCGCAATCAATTCCTAAACACCGAATATCTTACCTTGAATTTGGCGATCCAAACAACCAAAATATTTTAATTTGCGCTCATGGTTTAACCAGAAATGCCTATGACTTTGCTAAATTAGGGACTGCTTTAGGAGATACTTACCGCGTAATTGCTCTCTGCTATCCAGGTCGTGGTGACAGTGATTTTTTTACTGATAAAAATCACTATAATTACCAAGTATATATGCAAGATACTTTATTAGTGCTAGAAAAACTCAATATTAAAAACAATCTTCATAATATTATATGGCTTGGCACTTCCATGGGCGGCATTATAGGAATGACTCTGGCAAGCAAATATAAAGATATTTTTAAAGGAATGATTCTTAACGACATCGGACCTTTCCTGCCTGCTGAAGTTTTACTCCGGATTATTAAATATGCTAGTCAGGTGGTTTATTTTGACGATCTTGATAGCGCAAAACAGCATTTAAAAATAATTTATGACCAATTCGGTATTTCTGATGAAGCAGATTGGGATTATTTAACTCAGCATAGTTTTAAACTAAATATAGATGGCAAATACCAAATGAACTATGATCCTATGATAGTGCATGGAGTAGATACTGATTCCAATAAACTAAAAGATGTTACTATGTGGCCAATATGGCACAATATTGAATGTCCTTTGCTAGTTATTCACGGAGCACTATCAAATATTCTACAAAATAGTACTATTAAAGAGATGCAAAAATCACGTGATTTTGACCTTTATACAGTGTATTATGCTGGGCATGCACCAGCATTAATGACAAATGATCAGATATTGGTTATAAGATCATGGATTAACAAAATACTATATAATATTCGGTGAAAATTGAGAATTGCGTTGTCGTTCTTAAAAAATCCGCGATGCAAAACAAACAAAAATACACTGTGCTTCGCAGACTTCGATGCTCCTAGCACTTCTTCAATTTTGACCTTCGTCTATACAATTCTTTATTTTAAAAAATTAAATTAAGATTATGACTATTTCAACCAAAGTACTTATTATTGGCTCCGGACCAGCAGGACTTAGCGCCGCAATTTATACAGCAAGGGCGGGGCTTGAACCAATATTATTTCAAGGATCACAACCTGGTGGACAACTTACCATCACTACTGATGTAGAAAATTACCCCGGTTTTGCCGATATTATTCAAGGACCATGGCTAATGGAACAAATGACCAAACAAGCAGAACATGTTGGTACAAAAGTTATATATGAACATGTCACCAAAATTGATTTATTAAAGAAGCCTTTTATTGCCATTACCGATTCCGGCAACCATTACCAAGCAGAGAGTGTTATTATTTGTACTGGCGCTTCAGCAAAATGGTTGGGTATTGAATCAGAAAAATTTTTTCAAGGACATGGCATTTCTGGTTGCGCAACTTGCGATGGATTTTTTTTTAAAGGTAAAGAGGTGTTGGTTGTTGGTGGTGGCAATAGTGCTGTTGAAGAAGCATTATATCTAACGAATCATGCCAGTAAGGTTACCATTATTCATCGAAGAGATAGTTTTAGAGCTGAAAAGATTTTGCAAGAACGCTTATTTAAGCATCCTAAAATTTCTGTAATCTGGAATCATACATTAATTGAAGCTATAGGTAATACCAATCCTAAAATAGTAACCGGAGCAAAAATTCAGAATACTATTAGTGGAGTGATTAGCGAACTCAATTGTGATGGTATTTTTATTGCAATCGGACATAAACCAAATACTGATTTATTTAAAGGGCAGCTTACAATTGATAATGAGGGTTATATTATTACCCAACCTGATTCAACAAGAACTAATATTGAAGGTGTATTTGCTGCTGGTGACGTCCAGGATAAAATATTTAGACAGGCGGTAACTGCAGCCGGCACTGGTTGTATGGCTGCTCTTGAGGCCGAAAAATATCTGAGTGGACTTCATTGTTAAGCAGCATAATCATACAACCTATAACATGACAAACGAACCATCAGACAAGCAAATTCTTCATCGTACTTTACCTTATAACTTACAAGCAGAACAAATGCTGCTTGGAGCTATTTTAATTAATCCAGATTTGCTTAACCAAGTCGTAGAGTTTTTAAAAACAGAACATTTTTTTAAAATATTGCATCAAAAGATCTATCAAGCCATTATAGCTATTACTGATAAAAGCTTAACTCCCACTCAATTAGCAATTAGAACTATACTTGATCGCGAAGAAGATTTTCAAACCTCAGGAGGATCAGAATATCTGACTAAATTGGCAACACTCGCTATTATGGTGATTAATCCATATGATTATGGTCGACTAATCTACGATCTAGCCATAAAACGTAATTTAATAAAAATTGGCGAAGATATAGTTAATACTGCCTACGACCAGGCTATCACCAATGAGGCTAGCACTCAAATTGAGCAAGCCGAAAACAACTTGTATCATCTAGCGACTGAAGGATTTAATGAGCGTAGTTTTGTTAAAATCGCAAATTCGGTGTCAGATTCATTAGCTAGCATAAATCGTGCCATGAAAAATGCCAGTCATGTCACTGGAATTACCACCGGTTTACTTGATCTTGATATGAAACTTTCTGGCTTTCATAATTCAGATCTGATTATTATAGCCGGCAGACCATCAATGGGTAAAACTGCATTTGCAATTAACCTAGCTATTAATGCTTGTAAAGCCATGAACAGCAAAGCTAATGATCCTGCATCAAAAGCAGCTGTTGGCTTCTTTTCTCTGGAAATGTCTTCAGAACAACTAGCTAATCGTTTACTCTCAAGTTATACTGCGATTGATTCCGCAAGTTTACGTTCTGGATTTATCAAAGAAGAACAGTATAATGACATACGCAAAGCTGCTATTGCACTATCTGAGTTACCATTCTTCATTGACGATACACCAGCTCTAACAATCTCAGCAATTCGTACTCGAGCAAGGCGGCTAAAACGCAAACATAATCTCGCCATATTATTTATAGATTATTTACAATTAATCAGAGGTTCGGCTAAAATTGAAAACCGAGTGCTTGAAGTTTCAGAAATTACTCAAGGTTTAAAAGCAATTGCTAAAGAACTCAATATACCGGTAATTGCCTTATCGCAATTATCAAGAGCTGTAGAACAACGTGAAGACAAAAAACCGATGCTTTCAGATCTCAGAGAATCAGGCAGTATTGAACAAGATGCCGACATCGTAATGTTTCTTTATCGAGAAGAATATTATTTGACTAGGCAAGAACCGACTCCTGGAAGTGAGAAATATTTTGATTGGCAAAGTAAACTTGAGCAAATAAAAAATGTTACCGAAATTATAGTAGCTAAACATCGTAATGGGCCCATTGGTAATGTCCGTATTTATTATGATAGTCATTATTCCAAATTTAGTAACCTAGATAAATTACATAGGTCTTAATAGACCTCTTGCATAACCTAAAAATGGTTGAGGAATTTTTCAGACAAAAATGCAAATGAGGATCGCAGTATACTTATAGCACATGAGCACCGGAGTTAAATTTTGACGAGAAAATTATCAACCAGAATAGGTTATGCAGGAGGTCTAATGCAAAAAAAACTACTAATATTTGGTATCTCTGGCCCTATATTAACTCAACAAGAAAAAGAATTTTTGAGCAACCACCCCATTTCAGGATTTATTTTATTTAAACGTAATATAGTATCTACTGCTCAATTAATATCACTAATTACTGAATTAAAAAATTTATATTCTAATTATAAACCAATAATTTTTATTGATCAAGAAGGTGGAAGAGTAGCTAGACTACAGCCACCAATCATTGATACCAAATATCCAGCAGCAGAATATTTTGCCAAGTTATACCATCATGACAAAGCTCTAGCACTACAGACGGTACGAGCTAATTATACTATATTAATGCAAGATCTTAAACGCTTAGGCATTGATTCTCCTTGTGCTCCTGTAGCTGACTTGCGTTATCCGTATACTGATGCCGTAATTGGAGATCGCAGCTTTGGTAGTGACGTACAACAGTTGGTAGATTTATGTTCAGCAGCAATTGACGGCATTGCTAACGCTGGTGGTATAGCAATAATTAAACATATACCTGGTCACGGCAGAGCTACTTGTGATAGTCACCAGGAATTGCCTATTGTTACAACTGCACTCAAAGATTTAATGGATACTGATTTCGCAGTATTCCAACAATTATCTAAACATCCAAAAATAGAATGGGCAATGACTGCTCATATAATATTTCACGCTCTTGATTCCAAGGCACCGGTAACATTATCCAATACAGCAATAGAATTTATAAAACAGGAAATAGGTTTTTCTGGAAAGCTAGTCTCAGATGATATTTGTATGTTTGCCTTGCATAGTCACCTTGGCATCAATCAAACTCTTACCCATAAAAACCTTGAAGAGCTAACCAATGAACAACATAAGCATTTACATCAAACATTTATTAACAGCTTAATAGAAGTTACTCATCAATCTTTTGCTGCTGGCTGTCATTTTGTATTACACGGTAGCGGTCATTTACCGGAAATGATTGCAATTTATGATGCCATATAATATCAATATCTAACAACCGCCAATTGCCAATTAAAATATTTTGTTAAAACCATAGAGGCCAGTTCCAACTGTCATTGCTTGAAGGAGCGCGGCTGCCCTTGCAATCCAAAAATAAGATAGTATTCAATGAACCGCGTCAATTAAAAATAAATCTCGTCATTGCGAGACCACATTAGTGGTCAAAGCAATCCAGTCAATGATTATTCTGGATTGCTTCAACAATGCCGTCACAATGACAAGTACTGGCTCGCTTCTTTTCCCTAAGATTAAAAAGGTATATGTAATAAACATAGCATAAAAAGTAAACACACCGCCATTCCCTGCAACGCTACTCTTAAAAACATCAGTTTAGTCCTTAATTTATTGTTTAAATTGCCGCCTACAGCCATTAAAACTACCCCTGTAACTAAAACTAACATTGTTAAACAAATTAATATTAAAACGACAATCATCTAGGCACCCTCTTTATCCATTTTTATTATTGACAATCAAAGATAATTTGAGTAGAAATGGTAGTTCATTTAAAATGAAAATACAAGTAGTGTTATGAAACGTACATTTCAACCAAGCAATTTAGTAAGAAAAAGAAGACATGGTTTTAGAGCACGTATGGCTACCGTCGGTGGTAGAGAGATACTAAGAAGACGCAGGGCTAAAGGCCGAACAAAATTATCAGCTTAACTTGGCCATCTCTTCTTTAAAAAAACAAGCTGCTTTTGATAAAATAAATCAGAAAGGTCAAAGGCTACATTCTCCTTACTGTACTATAGTAATATTAGAAAATGTTTCTGCATTTCTTCCTAAATATACTGATCATATTTCCTTAGGCATGAAAGTAAGTAAAAAGCTAGGTAATGCGGTAATACGTAACAAAATAAAACGTCGCGTTAGACACTTAATAAGAACTATTGCGTGCTCTAATTCTTTAAACGCCAATCTGGGCCTCATTTTTATTCCTAAGAAAAATTTTGACAAAATAGCCTTTACTACACTACTTAACGTAGTATCACATATGCTAAACACCAAATTGTCATTGCGAGACCGTTAAGTTAGAAATAATTTAGCTGCTAATTTATTTTGATTAATGGTATTACTGAGGGTGTTCAACGGACTGCGTCAAATCGTCATCAAACACTCTCGTAAAATTGGACTTTAGTTGAGTAGTTGAACATGCTCTGATCGTACTAAAAGATTTACTTCAATATCTAGGCATTGCATACAAATTTTATGGAGATTATTATGCGCTGGATTTTGGAAACTCCATCTCCATCCAGCGCAATTCTTTGATCCAAATTTTTAGTCTATTATACTATATCAAGTGCGTCACCAGATACTTCTACTTCTAAATTATGTAAATTATGTTCTTGGCGCTCTATAGCTTCTACAACACCGTACTCTCCTTTTAAAGTTGCATAAAACTTTAACGTTGCTTGCCCGTTGGGTGCATACAGATTATAGAACGTACTTTTTAAATCCACTATACCGGTAGATATGACTTCAATTGCTAATTCTCTGGCTTCATCGTTACCAGTACTAGCATTATAAATTGCATTGGACAACACATCAGCAATTAAGCCTTGACCTTTTTTTCTGCACATTTTATTAACTCTTCTTGAAAATTACGTCCCATAGATTGAGTAAGTTCTTTAAATGATTTAATTGCTTCATAAGCAGACGATGGGATATTAAAATTCATTAATATCTTTGTATATCCACTTAGTAGTGCTTGTTGTTCTGATCTTGCACTAGTTTTCTGGACAGTGCATCTGAAAAAAAGGAGTAAGAAAAAAGATGCCTAAAGGAATATGATTTATATTCCAAAGCAGTAATAGGGTGGCAATGAGCAAAACTCTGCGTGCAACTCTTGTCACTGATGCTCTATTAATGGCGATGTTTAGACGTAAGTTGCCGCAAAGAGTTATTGTTCATTCTGATCGTGGATCTCAGTATTGTTCCAGCGCATACCAAGCTTTAATAAAGCGCTATAACCTTCAGTGTAGCATGAGTGCTAAAGGTTGTTGTTATGATAATGCTGATATGGAATCTTTTTTTCACACCATAAAAGTTGAATTAATTAATGATATGAGGTACCAAACTAGAGAAATAGCCAAATCTTCAATTGTCGAATATATCGAATGTTATTATAACCGTAAACGTAGACACTCTACTATCGCTTACAACATACCTGTATTATTCATACAAAATTTATTATCAATCGCATGATTCAGTGTCCGGTAAACTAGTACAAGATCAGTAGCATGATAGATCTCAATTTTGAGTAGTTAACAGTTATAAAGCAATGTGAGCTGCTGAATGTTAATAGATCAACATATTATTATAAGCCTGCTGTCATAGATGAGCACGATAAAGATTATGCATCTAATCGATGAGACTTATATTATGCACCTATATTATGGGATGTGGCGGATGGCAAAATATTTGCAAAAGCAAGGGTTTGTAGTAGGTCGTAAAGCTGTTAGATGTTATTACCAAATTATAGGACTTGAAGCTGTTTACCCTAAAATGAATTTAAGCAAGAGGAATCAGGCGCATAAAGTATATCATTATCTATTAAATGGGCTCGATATAATATCAGCAAATCAAGTGTGGAGTGCTGATATAACGTATATAAGACTTAGCCAAGGATTTGTTTATTTAGTCGCGATTATCGATTGGTATAGAGTTTGTGTATTTTGCAAACAATATAACAGCCTAACTCTGAGAATTTAATTTATGAGAATTACATCTCAAAATAGCTGAATTTTTGTCTAGACAAAAGGAACCACCATAAAGGGCACAAAACTGAGACGCGAGAGTTCTTTGCTATTTCTTTTATCTAACTAATATTTTTTAATCAATATAAATCTTATTTATTATATCTATATTTTAAACTTATAACACTAACCGAGAGGTGCTCAACGAACACTCTTCTTTAATCTATAACTTATCTAATAGCTGATTCACTATACGTTCATTATCAAAGCCATGGTCATAGAAAAACCGAATATCTGGCGAATATTTAAGATCTATTTTATGAGTTACAAAATCTCTAATTGCATATTTGGAATTATTTAATGCTTCTAAAAGCTCAACTTCACTAAGTTTGGTATTAAATGGCATAAAATAACATTTTGCAAGCTTAAGATCACCAGTTACTACTACTTTAGTAATAGTAAGAGGAGAGTCTATTAATCTGATATCCAGTTTTTTACCACGCCCCAAACACTCAACTATCGCCATATTAATTAAACTTGCAACTCTTTGTTGTCTATATGATTCTGATCTATCCATAAGCGACTCCAAATAATTGGATTAAATTTGCTGCCGGCAATGTGCTTAAAATAATTGTTTCTTCTCTTCAATAACTTCAAACACTTCCACAGTATCAGTAACTTTTATATCATCATAATTCTCAAATGCAATACCACACTCAAAACCTTCTTTAACTTCTTTAACATCCTCTTTAAAACGTTTAAGCGTTTTAAGTTTACCTTCATGTATTACGATATCATCACGCAATAATCGCACACCAGCGCCTCTCTTAATTACCCCCTTGGTAACATAACTACCAGCCACTTTACCAATTTTAGTAATATTAAATATTTGTCTGATTACCACTGAACCGATAAATTGTTCACGCATAATTGGCGATAACATACCATTCATTATTGCTTTCATGTCATCAATTAAGTTATAGATAATGGAATAATAACGTATATCCGCTTTATCTTTTTCTGCCATGCTTGCCGCATTAGCGTTAGACCTGACATTAAAACCCAAAATTATTGCATTTGAAGCTCTAGCTAAGGTTACATCTGATTCTGTGATACCGCCAACAGCCTGATGTAGAATTTTTACACGCACTTCATCATTAGGTAATTTTAATAAGCTAGTAGCAATTGCTTCAACCGACCCCTGCACGTCCCCTTTTATTATTATCGCTAATTCTTTGATGCCTCCGACGCCAGAAGCTTTCATAAATAAATCTTCTAAACTACTGCCTTTCGTAACCGCCACCTTCTTCTCTTTTAGCAAACGCATACGATACTCGGTAATATCACGAGCATGTTTTTCATTCAAAATTACATCAAATCGGTCTCCGGCACGTGGCGCTTCATTCAATCCATAAATTTCTACAGGTTCAGTAGGGCCAGCACTCAGTATATCGATGCCTTTATCATTATTAATACGCTTTATTCTACCATAAGTACTACCAGCTACCATCAAATCACTATTCTTAAGTGTTCCACGTTGAATTAATATTGTAGCAATTATACCCTTACCTTTATCTATTCTTGATTCAATGACTATACCAGAAGCCGGTGCTGCTGGATTTGCCTTAAGATCCTGCATCTCTGCTAGCAACAACACTGCTTCTTCTAGTTTATCGAGATTAATTTTTTTAAGAGCTGATACTGGGATAACCATAGTATCTCCTCCAAGATCTTCAGCTACTAATTCATGCATTAATAACTCATTTTTTACTCGATCGAGGTTAATATCCGGCTTATCAATCTTATTAATTGCTACAACTATAGGAACACCAGCAGCCTTAGCATGATTAATCGCTTCAATAGTCTGAGCTTTAATACCATCATCAGCAGCAACTACCAGAATTACTATGTCAGTTACCTGAGCGCCTCTGATTCTCATTTCAGTAAAAGCTTCATGACCTGGAGTATCAATAAAAGTAATGGCTTTACCATTAGCTAAAGTAACTCGATAAGCTCCTATATGCTGAGTAATACCCCCAGCCTCATAACTTACAATATCGGTTGATTTTAATGCATCTAGTAATGAGGTTTTGCCATGATCAACATGACCCATGACTGTAACTACTGGCGCTCTTGGTTGAAGATTTTCAGCGGTATCTATCTCTTGAATCAAGATATTTTCAACATCAGACTCTTGCACTCTTTTTGCACTGTGACCAAAAGCTGTAACAATCAATTCTGCAGTATCTGCATCAATTGACTGAAGCGCAGTAGCCATGACACCGAGTTTCATCAGTTCACGAATTACATCGGCAACGCGTTCTGCCATACGTCCGGCTAACTCACTTACAGTAATCACCTCAGGAATAATTACTTCTCTATAAATTTTGTCGTGTTTCTGCAGTATTTCCTGCTTACGCTTTGCTTTTTCTTTTGCTCGACGAATTGAAGCTAGACTACGCCCTTTATTTGCTCCAGCTCCTTCTTCACCTTCAAGCATATGAAAGATATCAGACTTTTTCAGTTTCTTTGGTTCTTCAACCTTAGCTTTTTGTGGCGCTGCTTTAGTATCACCAATCTTCTTTTTAACACCATTTTCTTCTTCAAACACCTCATTAACTAAAGGCCGCCCTATTCCACCACTACGCTCAGGCGCTATTGTTTGAAGTTTTTTATCACCACTATCTTCAACATCTATTGATGCAGCAACTGCAGGCTGCTTTGGTGTGCTATCTGACCGCTCATTGGTTATTACTTGTTCAACTTTAAGCTGATTCATTGCAACAAGCTTACTTAAAGTACTAATTTTAGATTCTGAATCTCTTATCTTATCATCCGCCGCTCTTTTTAATAAACTTAAACGCTTATTAAATTCTTCATGATCAGAATCTGTTGTAGCAACAGGCGAGCTTGTTGTACTTCCAATAACTTTACTTTTTTTAACCTCTACAATTGTATTCGATTTAGAACCAATTACACTACGACTAACATTTGCATGATCAATAGATTTACCAAATGATAATTTGGTTCTATCAAGCGTTAGTTTCTTTGGTTTATTGTCTTGAATGTCAGTCATAAATCTTTAATACCTATATATTGGTCTAGGAGCAGCATTCAAAATAGCTGTAACCTATTATAATCATAAACTAGGTTGCATAGTCTATATCTTTAGCTTTGCTCTCTAGCA
The DNA here is from genome assembly GCF_034366785.1 of Candidatus Trichorickettsia mobilis. Lineage (NCBI taxonomy): Bacteria > Pseudomonadati > Pseudomonadota > Alphaproteobacteria > Rickettsiales > Rickettsiaceae > Candidatus Trichorickettsia > Candidatus Trichorickettsia mobilis. The sequence continues at coordinate 1,070,725 of NZ_CP112932.1, read as the reverse complement.
ATCTTAATTAACACTCCAATATCTTGATGCGACAAATTTGTATTTGGCACTAGTACTTTAAATTCATCCACTGTCATTTCAGCTAAATCTTCAATAGTTTTGATACCATACTCAGCAAGTGTTAATATGTGTTCTGGAGAGAGAGCCAACATATCTATTAATTCCTGTACAACCCCTAGTTGTTCTAATTTACTAATGATTTCATTGTTTTTTCCATCAATATAATCTACTGCACGCTTCTTAAGTTCAGAGGCCAATTCTTCTTCAAATCCATCAATAGCAGTTAAATCGTTAATATCTGCAGCCGCTATTTGTTCAATACTAATAAAACCTTCAACCGATAAAAGCTGCGCTATCACTTCTTCAACATCTAGAGCCGCCATATATAACTCTGTAGTCGAATTAAATTCATCAGTACGACGTTTTGACTCTTGCTCCTCAGTCATTACATCAATATGCCATCCTGTAAGCCTGGACGCAAGACGTACATTTTGTCCTCGTCTGCCAATGGCCACACTTAACTGCTCGGTTGGCACTACAATTTCGACTCGACCACGATCTTCATCAATAACAATTTTTGAAATTTCCACGGGAGCCATAGCATTCATAACAAATTGAGCGATATTTTTGCTCCAAAGTATTATGTCTATCTTTTCTCCACCTAATTCATTAGTGATTGCTCTTACCCTACCACCACGTATACCAACACATGAACCAATAGGATCTACGCTAGAATCCGCAGCAAAGACGGCAATTTTTGCTTTTGAACCAGGATCACGTGCAATATTTTTAATTTCAATAATACCATCATAAATTTCAGGCACCTCTAGCTCAAATAATTTGGCTAACATGTTATCATCTACTCTAGAAAGAAAAATTTGCGGTCCTTTTGGTTCAAATTTAACATCTTGCACATACGCTTTAATTCGGTCATTAACTTTAAGATTTTCAGTTTTAATCAATTGATCTTTTTTGATGATTGCCTCAGCTCGGCCACCAAGATCAACTATAACATTACCAAACTCTATTCTCTTAACTGTCCCACTCAGAATCTCACCTTTTCTATCTTTAAAATCCTGATATTGCTTTTCTCGCTCTGCTTCATTAACCCGTTGAATAATAACTTGCTTAGCTGTTTGTGCTGCTACTCTACCTAAATCGATAGGTGGTAAACTTTCATAAATTTCATCACCTAGCTTAGCATCTGACTTCCGTTCACGTGCATCTGCCAATGAAATTTGTGTAAAATAATTCTCAGGTAATTCCACTACCTCTAATACTCTAAATAATTTAATTTCACCATTTTTTCTACTAATTTCTGCTCGTATATTATGCTCATTACCGTATTTTCTACGACCTGCAACTTGCACCGCTTGTTCCATAGCCGTAATTAAATGATCTTTAGAAATACCTTTTTCTCGCGATACTGCTTCAACTATTTGTAAAATTTCTACGTTTACATTACCAACATTAATCATATACCTTAATCCTCTAAATAACAACCTAAGTATATAATACTTGGTTAAATCTGTAAATTATCAAGTAATTCACTAGTTTATTGATCTTTGTCACGCTCAAAAGCCTAGCATAATAAGTAGTTCACAGAGTATGCGTTTATTAATAGACAGTTTATTAAACGTTCCTACCAAAACACTATAGCGTCGCTCAGTTGAATTATGGTACGTTAATTTTTTGCTTCGGCTGCACAAGCAGTGATTACTTTGTTTCGCACAGCCGAGGCGCAGCATATTTGGCGTACCATAATTCAACTGGGGAAGCTATATTTCATTTGTTTAATAACTTTCTAAACATATCGTCAGTAAGAACTAAATTAGCACTCTTAATTAAGTCAAATGGTACTTCTACTTCTTTATCATCACTCTTTAAGTACACTATATTATTTTCTGCTTTAATTATTTTGCCTCTATAATGACTACAGCCACTAATCGTTGATTTCAGCCTCATTTTAATCTCAGAACCTAAAAATTTATGATAATCTTTAAACGTAATTAATGGTCTTTCAAGACCGGCAGAAGAGACTACTAGATAATACTTATCTTTAATGACATCCTGCACATCAAGTAAAATGGATATATTTTTACTCACCAATTGACAATCACCAACACTTACTTTTTGATTATCATACTTATCAATCAAAATTTCAAACATTTTGGGCTGATTTTGCAAAGTGATTTTCACTAATTCAAAGCCAAGCTGGTTTATTGTACCCTCAATGATATTAAATAATTTTTGTTCTAGATTTTGCATCATTGAAATTTCATACAAACAAACTTAAAAATTTAGACTTTTTTACACTTCGTACAAGTTAAAGATATTGAGTAGATGAAGGTCAAAATTGAAAAAGTGCTAAGAGTCATAGAACCGATGAGCGCAAGCAGTTGCTTATACGTGAGCACCGCAGATTTCCAGTAACGACAACGCAATTCTCAATTTTTACCAGTATACCACACAAACAAAAAAGGTGGGCTAACCCCACCTTTTGCTTAACTCTTAACGATTAATTTTATTGATTAACCATAAATATTCTAACATACATTGCCATGATAAAATAATTTTAATAAAAAATCAAGTATTAGCTTGTGATTTTATTCAGGGATATATTTTAATGGATTTACCGCCGTCTTGCCTTCTCTTATTGCAAAATGAAGTTTAGGCATATCAGTATGACCAGTGCTACCTACATGACCAATCAGATCACCTTGTTTTACCATTTCTCCTTTACTAAACATCAAATCGTTCATATGAGCATATGCAACATACAAATTATTATTATTTAATTTTACTATCACCAAATTACCAAACTTTTCATCGAAACCTGCATATACTATTTCTCCAGCAGCCACAGATACTATAGCACTCCCCTGTGCAGCCGCTATATCGATACCGTTACTTTTCTTACCATTAGTAATTTCACCAAATTTTGTAATTATTTCACCTTTTACAGGCCTTAAATAGTCATATCCAGTATCATTAGATTCGTTATTAGTAAGATTCTGTTTTTGTTCTTGCGCAAGTTTATCTGTTCCATCAAGTTTATGATCCGGCAAATTTTGTGGCATGACTATACTTTCATCATCATGATAAGGGTCATGCAACTCACCTGATATTTTCTCATATTCTTCTTGTTTTATTGGTAGTGGTTGGCTTATTACTGCATTCTCAGTTTTAATCGCTCCAATAGTTTTGTCTTGATCACCACTCCAATCACTAGCATTAATAGTTTGATTATCCTTATTATAACTATTAGTATTTTTGTATTCAATAGGAGCTGGCTGTTGAGTGACACAACCACAAATCATGAAAATTAAAAGTAATGACAGCAAGATATTATTCATAATTACTATTATCCTTAAGCTATTTTATTTATCAGTTTTTTTACCAACTTTGAAAGTACTGCAGCTATCAACTAAATTTTTACAACAAAATTACCTCTATCTCTAAAGAATAAAATATATGTACAAGAGTTTTAGTTTACTTAACACCTATTTGCGTTTAAATAAAGAAAAATTAGAGTATTCAAATACAATGTTTGTTATAGGTTTCACGAATTCGTAGAACCTTAGTATATATCTGACCATATTTTTATCAAAAACTTTTATCATGAAACTTTATAATATTGTAATTGCAAGTGATCATTCTGGATATACACTAAAAGATAAAATAGTTCATCATTTAACTAATCAAAATATTTCAGTAAATGACCTTGGTACACATAATACAGATACCGTAGATTACCCAATATATGCAAAAAAAGTTGTCACTTGCATTCTAGAAGATACTGCTTCCTTAGGTATTTTGATTTGCGGCACTGGGATTGGTATGTCTATTACTGCCAATAGAAGTTCTGGTATTCGAGCAGCATTATGTGTTAATTTATTTATGTCAGAAAGAGCAAGATCACATAACGATGCGAATATTCTTATACTTGGCGCTAAAATCACTGATGAGCAATTAGCTTTAGAAATGGTTGATAAGTTCCTAAGTACAAAATTTGAGGGCGGTCGACATAGTGTCAGAGTATCACAAATTGGTTAAGTGGGTTATAAAATTTGAGGGATGATATTTATTGTTGTAGTACGATATGCTTTTCTAGTTCATCTTTAGTCATTCTATCAGGTGGACCAAAGATATCTGGATTTTTAAATTCAAATAATTCCTCAGCAAAATTTGATACTTTATACATTTGATCAAATTTTAAAGTAATTATATTATCATCCTCAAACACCTCAATTTTCTGCAATTGTTGAGTATCTTTGTTAAATGTAATATTGCTGTAACGATCAGAAATTATATGATAAAGTTTCACAGTCAATAGACGACCTTGTTCAGTAACTGACGATACTTGAAAATGCTGCTCAAAATCTGTATCATCAGTTAGTAAGAAATTAAAAATATTATCCTTGGGCTTAATACGGCTAACAGTTTCCATGTCATAATCATAAACTGAAACATAGTTTTTGTTGCCTATTATTAATATTGGAAATGGTGGATAATAATTACAGCGAAATTTATAAGGTTTGCTAATTAGTAGTTTTCCTTTGCTACTGGTGCCATTTGAGTCGGTTTGATCGAAATCAACTGCTATCGATTTTATTGTCTGTAAGTAAGATTTAAATTGATTTATTGTGGATTGTTCTTTGTTTCCGGCACAAGCTGTAGCTATACCAAAATACAAAAAGATCAACTGAAATAAAACTAGTTTAAGCATTGGTTATATTTTTTGTTTTACATACTAGTCGCAGAAAATTATAATTTCAATCGACTTCTTTTCAAATAGACCTCATAATCTACTGTTAGATAAAATTTTATAAAATAAATAATATGAAAATTGTAGCATTAAAAGAACGTGCCAAATCAGAAAGGCGTGTAGCGATAACGCCTGAAGTAGCGAAATTATACATTAAAAAAGGGCATGTAGTTTTAGTAGAAAAAGATATAGGCACTAGTGCTGGCTTTGCTGATCAATCATATATTGATGCAGGAGCTCAAATATCAGCAGCACTTGAGATTTTAGCGGATGCTGATATCATTCTAAAAGTACAACCGTCACCATTATCAAGTGAAATTAACGAAACAGATTACGCAAGAGCTGGAGCAATTATTCTAGGAATGTTATCACCTCACACTAACTTTGATTATTTAAAAAAAATGACCGCTAAAGAGATGTGTGGAATTGCCATGGAATTAGTGCCGCGTATTACCAGAGCTCAGAATATGGATGTACTATCTTCACAAAGCAATCTTGCTGGTTATAGGGCAGTATTAGAAGCGGCGTATAATTTTGATCGAATATTTCCAATGATGATGACAGCAGCGGGTACTATATCACCAGCTAAGGTTTTGATTTTAGGAGTTGGTGTTGCTGGTCTACAAGCTATAGCAACAGCAAAGAGACTAGGTGCTGCGGTATTTGCTTATGATGTTAGAAGTGCAACTCGTGAGCAGGTAGAAAGTTTAGGGGCGAAATTTATAGCTCCAGATATTCAGGTCTCTGATATGGAAGATAAATCTGGTTATGCCAAAGAAAGATCGGATGCGGATAAGGTTGATCAGGAACAATTTCTAGCTAGTGTTATTAGAAATTATGACATTATTATTACTACTGCTCAAATACCAGGAAAACCGGCACCACGTCTTATTACCTCAGAGATGCTTGATTTGATAAAACCAGGATCAGTTATTGTCGACATGGCAACTGCTAGTGGAGGCAATGTTGATGGATCGAAGCTAGACGAAGTTATGGTTCGTAAAGGAGTGAAAATTATAGGTTGGTCTAATTTAGCCGGCAAAATTGCTGCTGATAGCTCGAAATTATATGCTAAAAATCTTTATAATTTTCTTGAACATGCAATAAAAAATGGCAAATTTGATTTTGATGATGAGATAGTAAAGCAAATGTTGGTGAAGGGCTAGTTACAGTCCTCAAACATAGAATATCATCCTGAATAAACTAAGGTCATTCCGAACTTGTTTCGGGATCTTATGAAGTTCTGATGAGATCCCGAAACAAGTTCGGAATGACCTTAGGGATGTTCGGTAACGTTTAATGCAAGGATGACATTGAGATGCATAATGTTTGTTATTTTGTACAGTTATAAATTTATCTCGAAAGAACTGAACTATATGACACAACGCTTTTAAAATATTTTTTAAAAATACTTTTAGTCACTTAACTGGAGCAAAGCCTAAAATGAGCCAATTACCTATAGCTGTAAAACAAGCATCCTCTATTGCTGAACAAGCGCAAAATCTATCTGATATATTAAAAGACATTGCGTTGCAAGGTAGCGACCAAATCAATGTTGGAGTTGATCCTTTTGTTTTTGCAATTACGATATTCATATTAGCATGTTTTGTTGGATATTATGTGGTTTGGAAAGTAACTCCGGCATTACATACTCCTTTAATGTCCATTACTAATGCTATCTCGGGTATTATAATTATTGGTGGGATGATTGCAGCTAGCCCAGAAGGTTTTAGTTTGTCCAGCGTGTGCGGATATTTTGCCGCTTTCCTGGCAGCAATAAATATTTTTGGCGGCTTTATTGTTACAGAAAGAATGCTAGAAATGTTTAAGAAAAAATAATTCTGAAACAGATGGAATATAATATGTCATTACAATTCATTCAATTATCTTATCTAGCAGCGGCGATCTGCTTTATCCTAGCGCTAAAAGGTTTGTCTTCGCCTAAAGCAGCACGTAAAGGTAGTATGATCGGCATCCTTGGGATGGCGGTTTCTTTATTAGTAACTTTTTATTTACCGAATTTTATTCACAAGATTCCTTTGTTGGTGGTAATTATAGCCGGCGGTGTAATCGGAGGATATATGGCTAAAAAGATTGCTATGACTGCGATGCCACAATTGGTTGCAGGATTTCATTCCTTGGTTGGATTGGCAGCAGTATTGGTTGCTTATGCAGCAATGTTATCTCCTGAAAATTTTGGAGTAGGCGTTAGCGGCGAAGTAGCAGCTGCTGCATTAATAGAAATGTCACTAGGGGCAGCAATTGGTGCAGTAACTTTTAGTGGTTCGATAGTAGCGTTTGCGAAATTACAAGGTTTGATGACATCTGCGCCAATGAAATTTAAAGGACAACATTATGTTTGTATGATCCTTGGTCTAATATTACTGGTATTAATAATGTTCTTTGTAAAAACAGAGAGTGCTTTATATTTTAATTTGTTAGTACTCTTGTCGTTGTTGCTCGGAGTGTTGTTGATTATACCTGTCGGTGGAGCTGATATGCCAGTTGTAGTCTCAATGTTAAACTCTTACTCTGGCTTTGCAGCAGCAGGTATTGGTTTTACTCTGGGTAATAGTTTATTAATTATTACTGGAGCTTTAGTTGGTAGTAGTGGTGCTATACTTAGCTATATAATGTGCAAAGCGATGAATCGTTCGTTGATTAAAGTAATTTTTGGAGCATTTTTACAAGTACAAGGAAATAGTAATGTTAAGCAAGAGCATGATAAAGTAGCAAAAAGCAGTAGTCCAGAGGATGCTGCTTATATGCTGCAAAATGCAAATTCAGTAATAATCGTTCCTGGTTATGGAATGGCTGTCGCGCAGTCTCAACATGCAATTAAAGAGATGGTGGATATACTGGAGCGTCGAAATATAGAAGTTAGATTCGCAATACATCCAGTAGCTGGAAGAATGCCTGGTCATATGAATGTTTTGCTTGCTGAAGCAAATATTGATTATGAGAAAGTTTTAGAACTTGAAGAGATAAATCGTGATTTTATTAATACTGATATAGTGTTAGTAATTGGAGCAAATGATGTTACTAACCCAGCAGCCAAGAATGATCCCAATAGTCCTATCTACGGTATGCCAATATTGGATGTAGAAAAAGCAAAAACTATTTTGTTTATCAAAAGGTCAATGGCTGTTGGTTATGCTGGTATAGAAAATGAATTATTTTACCACGATAATACGTTAATGTTGTTTGGCGATGCTAAGAAAGTAGTAGAAGAGATTGTTAAGCAACTACATGAAGATTAGAGGTCTATTGACTTTTGCATTGAAACTGAATATCGTTATTGAAGTTTTAAATATTCAAAATTAAAGTTATGCACATGCAACAAAATCCTAAAGTACCAATATTACCAAAAGCAACAGCTATATGGCTTGTTGAACATACAACTCTTACTTTTAAGCAGATAGCTGATTTTTGTGGAGTTCATGAACTTGAAGTAAAAGGCATAGCTGATGGAGACGTAGCTGGAGGGATTATGGGAGTTGATCCGGTATCTGTCAGTAATCAATTAACTAGAGAGGAAATCGAGCGTTGTAGCAAAGATCCAAATGCAAAGTTGAAGATATCGTCAAGTGTAGCGTATGAGTTGGTAACAAAAAAGAAGAAACCATCCAAATACACTCCAATAGCCAGACGGCAAGATAAACCAGATGCTATTTACTGGCTATTAAAAAATTGTTCAGATATTCAAGATAATCAGATTATAAAATTACTTGGTACTACTAAATCTACCATTGCTGCAATTCGTGACCGTAGTCATTGGAATATCAAAAATATTAGGCCACGTGATCCAGTATTATTAGGCATCTGTAGTCAGATAGAGTTAGATCGTCTAATGGAGCAAATTAAAGTTATTCCGCCAAAACCCGAACTTAAATTATAAAATCATGACTATAGAACTAGGCCATCGCCGGATTGAATTATGGTTATATTTCGAGCTTCAGTCCTTGCAATGACAAATCTTATTTTATACACAATTCAGCGAACACTCTCAATATTTAGGTCTCTAATCAAGTTGGATTTTTGTTAGGAGAATATATTATGACCAAAGATTTTACGCAAACAAGTCTATTATTTTCCGGTAATGCAGTATTCATAGAAGAGCTGTATCGAATTTATTTGACTAACCCTACTGCGGTCGATAGTAATTGGCATAGTTTCTTTCAGAGTTTTCAAGAATCAAATCTATCACAATCATCAGTTAAGACTACTGCAAAAGTTATTTTACCAGAAGAAAAAAAGCAAGATTGTCAAAGCTCTAAGAAGATAATTGAAGCAAAAAGTGATAATCATTTCAAGATAGCTGCTATGATTTATGCTTATCGTAGTCGAGGGCATTATCTTGCTAAACTTGACCCACTAGGAATGGAAAAAGCTCGTACTAAAGCTGAGTTGAACTTAAATATTGAACATTTTGGTTTTACTACTGAAGAGTTAGGAAATAACCTTAATATTGATAAAAATGTTATTAATTATCCTGATTGTACTTTAAAAGAATTTGTTGATGCTCTAGATAAAATTTATTGTAGCACTATTGCTATTGAGATAGGACGCCTACAGAATCTATCAGAATTACAGTGGCTATTTACAACTATAGAAAATAGTCAGTTAAATTCTACTATAACGGCACAAGATAAACGATCCATTTTAAATGAGTTGATAGAAGTAGAAGGTTTTGAACATTATTTACATACTAAATTTCCAGGAGCCAAAAGATTTTCCATTGAAGGTGGTGATAGCTCAGTAGTAGCCTTAAATCAACTAATAAATATCGTAGCAAATTGCGGAGTAAGAGAAGTAGTAATCGGCATGGCTCATCGCGGCAGGTTAAGTACTTTAACCAAAGTGATGCATAAGCCTTACCGTGCTGTATTTTCAGAATTTATGGGTAATAGTGCTTTTACTCTAGGAATGGATGTTTCAGGCGATGTTAAGTATCACATGGGTTATTCATCTGATCATGATATTAATGGTAATAAAATACATTTGTCTTTAACTCCTAATCCCTCTCATCTGGAAGCAGTGAATCCAGTAGTAGCAGGTAAAGTTAGAGCAAAGCAAGATTTAATAAACGATTTTGAACGCAAGAAAGTATTAGGGGTTTTGATTCATGGTGATGCTGCTTTTTGTGGGCAGGGTATAGTTGCAGAATGTTTAGCGATGTCAAGCTTGCGCCCTTATACGATCGGTGGAATTATCCATTTTGTTATTAATAATCAAGTAGGATTTACAGCAAATGCTGATGATACACGCACTGGTCGATATTCTACTGAAATAGCAAAATTAATAGACGCACCAATTTTACATGTTAATGGTGATGATATTGAAGCAGTGTTACGCGCAACTTATATTGCTACACATTATCAACGAACTTTTGGTAAGGATGTGGTAATTGAGATAATATGTTACCGCAAATATGGGCATAATGAAGGCGATGAGCCGATGTATACTCAAAGTGCTATGTATAATATTATAAAAAACAAACAATCACCAGCAAGTTATTACGCACAATCTTTAATAGATCAAGGAATTATTGATCAAGGTTATGCAGACAAGTTACGAGCTGAATTTAAAACTAAACTTGATCTTGAATATTCCTTAGTAAAAGATTATCAGCCAGAAAATAAGTGGGTGCAAGGGTTGTGGGCTGGCTATGTTAGGACTGGAGCTGCTCCGGTAGCTACAGGAGTGGCGATCAAGCAGTTACAGGAGTTGGGTTTGAAATTATGTAATATACCAACTGATTTTGCCTTAAATCCAAAATTAGAAAAATTGTTTGAAGCACGTGTAGCGAATTTAAATAATGGCACTCATATAGATTGGGCAACAGCAGAACAACTTGCTTTTGCCAGCTTGTTAGTTGAAGGTATTCCGATACGCCTAACGGGGCAAGATAGTGGACGAGGCACATTTTCTCATCGTCATTCAGTATTACATAGCCAAGTTGATGACACTAAGTATATACCATTAAACAATTTAACTGCAACTCAAAGCAAGTATTTTGTTGCCGACAGTAATTTATCAGAATATGGGGTGCTAGGTTTTGAATATGGTTATTCTTTAGTCAACCCAAAGCATTTAATATTATGGGAAGCGCAATTTGGTGATTTTTGTAATGGTGCGCAAATTATTTTTGACCAGTTTATTTCTAGTAGTGAAACTAAATGGTTGCAGTTTAGTGGTTTGGTAGTGTTACTGCCTCATGGTTTTGAAGGTCAAGGACCAGAACATAGCTCAGCCAGACTAGAAAGATTTTTATCGCTGGCAGCTGAAGAAAATATGATTATAGCATACCCTACTACGCCAGCTTCATTTTTCCATTTGTTGCGTCGTCAAATAGTAAGAAATACTCGTAAACCATTGATAGTGATGACGCCAAAATCTCTACTAAGACACAAATTAGCGGTATCAAAGTTTGTGGATATGGATACTGGCACTAAATTTTTACCGGTTTTGGATGAAATTGATGATGCTATAAAAAATGGTCAAATTAAACGGCTGATATTTTGTAGCGGTAAAGTATATTATGATTTACTGGAAAGGCGCAGCGCAAAAAATATTAGAGATATAGCAATTATTAGATTGGAACAGCTATACCCATTTATAGAGGAAGATGTAGTAGCGATTTTAAGTAGGTATACTAATGTATCAGAATTTATATGGTGTCAAGAAGAGCCTCAAAATATGGGTGCTTGGAATTATATCCAAGAGTATTTGAATAATAGTTTGCGCAAAGCGAAAATCATGCATCAGTTTAAATATGTTGGACGCAAACCAGCCTCTTCACCGGCAGTTGGTTATTTATCAGTGCATAATCAGCAGCAGGAAGAGCTATTAAGTATACTAGGTTAAAATTGAGAATTGCGTTGTCGTTCTTGAAGAATCTGCGATGCTCCTAGCACTTCTTCAATTTTGACCTTCGTCTACATCTTTAATTTGTTATGTAAGTAGTTAAGTAAGACATGCATAATAGTAGAGGTATCAGATTATCTGATCAAGATTTAGAGATTATAAAACAATCATTTATTAAATATTTTCTTGATAAAGATCATTTATGGATTTTTGGTTCACGAGCTGATCCTAGTAAACGTGGTGGTGATATTGATCTCTATATTGAAACAACTTATAAGGATGTGTCTATAGCTGTTGATAGCAAAATTGCATTTTGCTCAGAACTTCAGGAATTACTAGGTGAGCAAAAAATAGATATTATACTCAATATACTTAAGTTGGATTATAATTTACCCATATATGAAGTTGCTAAGGTAGGTATAAAGCTAGTATGAAGATTTTGACTGAGTGTATTAAAATTGCCCAAATTCATGTAATCAGAATAAACTATGCCAGATTAAAGCTATCCTCATATTTTCCTATATCTGTAAAGCTGTTAGAGCATATCACTGAAGAAGAATTGCCGATTCTAAGTATATACTAGGTAATAAGATTTTTACATTATTTTTAGAGCAAATGGGAAAAAATGTTGAACAAATGAGCCTTATCGATAAGATAAATGAGTTACAAAAACTAGCGATTATAGATAGACCTTTTTCAAAACTCGCTTCTGAGAGAGGATTTGAAGGAGATACGGAACACAAAACCGCAGCGTACTTTTGGGTACGCGAGGATTTAAGTACCGGCTCGACGTACAAATCTTCCGCAGAAGTAGAGTTTGGGGAAAGGTCTAATGCTTATGATTGGCAATCGATGACAGAGATTAGGAATCATCTAACCCACGAATATCCTGATCAGCCGGAAATTACAGCTAAATATTTAAATATAATGCATACACTAACCCCTGCTTTAGTGCAATGTTTAGAGAAAATCAAGGAAAGAATAAGGAGTTGAGTTTTATGAGTATTAATATTATTGTACCAAGCTTAGGAGAGTCTGTAACAGAAGCAACAATTGCTAAATGGCATAAACAGCCAGGAGAATCAGTTGCCGTCGATGAGTTATTGTTAGAACTTGAAACAGAAAAAGTAACCCTAGAAGTTAGTAGTCCAGCATCAGGAGTATTATCTAAAATTGTCAAAAATCAGGGTGATGTGGTAGCAATGGGAGAAATTGTCGGACATATTACAGAGGGTGCAGTGGGAGCAGCTACCACTAAAAATGTTACAACTCAGAATATCGATAATAAAATAGCTGAAGTTAACATGCAAAAAATAAATCCTGCAAATACCTTACCTCCATCTGTGCAAAAAATAGTTACAGAAAATAACCTTGATCCAGCAAATATAAGTGGGTCTGGTAAAGGTGGAAGAATTACTAAGGGAGATGCTATTGAAGCTCTATCTGTGCCTACGCCAGTTGCTTCATCACCGATGCCATCATCAGCAAGTACTACTAATAATAAAGCTGTTGAACGAGTTAAAATGTCAAGGCTACGTAAAACTATAGCGCAACGTTTGAAAGATTCACAAAATACTGCCGCAATTCTAACGACCTTCAATGAAATTGACATGACCAATGTCATCACGCTTCGACAAAAATATCGAGAAGAGTTTGAAAAAAAACACGGGATAAAGCTGGGCTTTATGTCTTTCTTTGTTAAAGCTACTGTTGAGGCGTTAAAAGCTATTCCTTCGGTAAATGCAGAAATTGATGGTGATGATATAGTTTATAAGAATTACTATGATATAGGAGTAGCTGTTGGCACGGAACAGGGATTAGTGGTTCCAGTAGTACGTAACGCTAGTGATTTAAGCTTTGCTGGAGTAGAAACCGAAATAGTTAATTTAAGTAAAAAAGCCAAAGCTGGTAAGTTATCAATGGCTGATTTATCTGGAGGTACCTTTACTATATCTAATGGTGGAGTATATGGCTCATTATTATCTACACCTATTATTAATCCACCGCAATCAGGTATTTTAGGGTTGCACAAAACCCAGGAAAGGCCTGTGGCAATAGGTGGTAAAGTAGAAATAAGACAGATGATGTATATTGCACTATCCTATGATCATAGAATAATTGATGGTAAAGAGGCAGTAACTTTCTTAATTAAAGTAAAAGAAGCAATAGAGAATCCGGAGCGGTTACTACTAAATTTATAATATACTTCTCTCAGAAGCCTGTCTGACACGCGCATCTAAGAGGTAATTTTATCGTTAAAACTCGTCTCCGTTCTGCAGCAAACAAAGGGATTGCTTGCGGTACTCGGTTTTGTTTTTTCTAAAAATTCCTCTCTTACATCTACTGATCTGATAGGCTCTCACAAACTCAAAAATGGTTGAGATATTTTTGCAAGGACTGCAACGTACATAAACGTACGTGAGGATCGAAGACAAGTTTCAACGACAAAATCACCAGCCAGAATGATTTTACGAGAGAAGGTGAGCGTTCGCAAATTTTAAAAATTGTCATTACGAGGCAGATAGCTGCTGTGGCAATACAGAGCCAGAAGGGCTTTTATAAATAGTTCGCTATTTTCTAGATTGCTTCAAAGCCGATAAAAAGTGCCCAAGCAAGGCGGTTCGTATTGTTTCCTTTCTTTAGCTTGATGCGTATGATTACATAATGACAATCAATTTCTTAGAGCCTGTCAGATCAGTAGATATAAGAGAGGAAGTTTTAGGAAAAACGAAGTCGAGTACCGCAAGCAGTCTTTTGGTTTGTTTCGGAACTTCGACTGCGTTTTGAGTGAGCAAAATTACCCCTTATATATCTACTGATCTGACAGGCTCTTAAGATTCAGTTATGCAATCCAACTGCGCTTCTTTTTTCTTATCTTTAAAATTTACTGTCATCACCATTGACTAACTATACTTATTAACTACTCAAAGAGAGACGCTAGACAAAATAAATTTAATGGTAGTTCCTTTACCATTCATATTTTGTTCTGCCCATATTCTACCACCGTGAGCTTCAATTACCTTTTTACATACTGCAAGACCTATACCACGCCCTCCAGCGGAAGTTTTTGTTCTAGAACTTACAACAAAAGTACCGAAAACGTCGTATAATTCTTCTTTAGGTATACCTATACCTTCGTCACAAACAGCAAATTCTATTTCTAAATTTGTTATTTTTTTTAATTTAATTGTAATCCTACCACTTTTACAATACTGGATTGCGTTAATTATTATATTATCGATTGTTTTAGCTATGTAGTACTGGTCGCAATTTATACTTACATTATCTTCAATATCAGTAATGAATTCTTGTGAATCTTCATTTTTATACTCCACATATAACTTCTTACATTTATCTATTCTTTCATAGATCAATTTACTAATATTAACTTGTTCTGGGTTTAACTGATATCCCATACTAGATAATTTGGATAGATCAACTAAGTTAGTAATAAGACTATTTAACCTTTCAGAGCTTTTAGATATTTCTGCTACTGCTATGCGTCTTTGTTGTTCATTAAATTTATCATAATTCTCATGCAGAACCTGCCCCATGCTAGTAATCCCTGTAATAGGAGTAACAGCTTCATGTTGCAGATTACGCAAGAACTCATTCCTTATTTCCATCATTTTCGACAGTTCTTCTTTGATATCCATTACGTTCTTTGTAAGATGTAAATTTTGTTCTTCAGTCAATAAATATTTTTCTTCTTTTGGTTTAAGAAAAATTAATAAAACACTACTAGTTAACAGCAGAAAATATATTACTTTAAACTGCAAGTTCTCCATATGCGTTGTTCCGTTAGCAATGCTAATATGGGTACATACGTACTGATATACCTCAAAACTTATGCATATCCCACTAATAATCATAAATAAAGTTATATACCACCTTAACAAAGTCGCCATTATTATTAGATCAACCATAAAAATCATTAGCTGCAACTGCCCAAAATTACTAATCATCATCAACAAGGTACTGCTAAAAACTAAAATATAAAAGGTACCTAGTATCCAAAATACAGAGATGAATTTTTCTTGTTTAAAAGTGACTGGCCAGATTGGATAAGTTAGGAAACAACTTGCAACAAACAAAACAGAATGATAAATAATTTCTAATACTTCAGCATATTCCTGCTGTAATTCATGTGGCATTGAGTACATTGAAGAAAAAGTAGAAATTATATAGAATAAACCACAAACAGGATAAGTAACTTCTTGTTTAGGACTATTTTTGCAACAAAATGTTATAAAATTAAAGTTTTTAATAGTATGAAAAATATTGTAGTAGGCTCTTTTACGTTCTTTTTTCAATTCATCTAATACTTTACGATCTTTTATCCCTACCCACCCCCCTGGTTGATCTAATAAATAGTGAGTACTCAATAAAAACAATACGTTGGCTAAAGTTCCAGGAACAATACTATCTATTCCTGTACTATCCATGAAAAATATGCGCCATATTATAACAGTAACGCTCCCTGCTCCCATACCTATTAACACAGATTTTGTACTACTACGAAAACCGTAAACTGTGAATAACAGTGGCACTGTCACTACCGGTATATAAAAATTATTAGCTAAAAGCATAAGGCTCAACATATCAGTAGTAGTCATTGCCAATATAATAGAAAGGATACCTATAAAAAAAGACATTCCTTTAGAAAACAATAATTCATTTTTTTTGGTTATTTTTTGGTAGAAAACTGCATAAATATCATGAGAAGCAAGAATGGAAGAAGAATTAATATACGAGTCAGCAGTAGACATAATCATCGCTGTAACTCCAATAATAATTAATCCTCTGATACCCGGACTAGTATATTGATCAATAATGTGAAACCATAAACCCTCTGGTTTTAAATTGGGATCCACAACCAACATTAGAATACCTACCCAACACGTCACTAACACCATTAGCATTGCAGAAATCGAAGATAAAACGAAAGAATTCTTTATTTGACGAACATTTTTAGCCATTGATATTCGTTGAAAAATTGATGGGTGCAGTGCTGGAATCACAAATATCAAACTTAATTGAATCATTTCCAAAAATTGTGGATTGGTAAACTCCATATTAGTAAAATGGAAATTTTTATCCTCGGCTAGCACCGTTAAAATATCATCCATACTGGCAACATCTTGCCAAATTATTAGCCCAATTATTGGAATTACCGTGCCAAAAGTAAAAAATTGCAGAATATCCGTAAAGGTTATTGATCTAATACCACCAAAAGCCGAATATAATACTACTACCATACTGCTAGCAAACATTGCCCAATTAGTCGATATATTTAGAAAATGACTAAATAATGATGAGGAAATTTTAAACTGTATTCCAATTAAACCGCTAATTGCTAATATCCCAGCTATTGCAGTTATTACTCTAACAGCCTTGCCGTATAAAGATCCCATTGCCTCTGCTACTGAAACACTACCTAAAAACTCTCCCATTCGCGCAGATAAGAAAAAACCAATAATAAAAAATGTTACTGAATAATCTATCAATATTGGGATTATAGAATAAATTCCATTACTATAGGTTTTAGAAATTAAGAAAGAAAAAAAACCACCACCAATCCAGGTTGCAGTCAAAGTTGCAGAAATAGTACCAGTAGAAAAATTTCTACCGCCAAGTGAGTAATCTTCTATAGTTCTTACTCCTCTACCATGCCACAATCCTGCTATGAGGTTTACAGCCAAGAAGATAAAAAAGATTGCTATATCTATATCTATATTAAAATTCATCTTAATTTAACCTTAGATTGATTATCTGTTTAGGGTTATAATTGAGAGTGCAAATTAATACAATAAAAATTTAAATGCAACTATAGATTTTTTTACTAGAAAATTTTAGAGAAGCGTTATAGCTAACTCGAATAGGATTATTCCGTAGAAAGGCTTTGTTCGGAAGGGATAAAATTAGTCTTTATTTTCCTAAGGAGGATATAGAATCGATATTTATCAACGACAGACCTTATGAACAAGGATTATCCGGGAGGCAGGCTACCTATGACAAGCTTATGTAGAATTCATTTACATGCTATATCGTATATTTGACTGGGGATTGAGACAGATTAGCGGATATATAGAAGATTTATGGAAGGCATACGGTATAAAAATCCCCATACCGAACTTCGGTCATTTAAGCGATCTATTTTCGAGGGTATCGATCAAGATCAAATTGTTTTGCAATAAAGCTCATAACCGCATTGAATCTAGATAAGACATTAGACTCTTGCATAACCTAGAGACGGTTGAGGAATTTTTAAGAAAAACGAAATCGAGTACCGTAGCGTACCCTTGTTTGTTGCGGAACTTCGACTGCGTTTTGACAACAAAATTACCAACCGTCTCTAGGTTATGCAAGAGGTCTAATATATAAAATATACAAGTAGCGTAATATGCATTCCATAAAAAATAGGGCTATGGCAAAAGAGCTTTGGTCGAGTCGCAGAATTCTCGCAACAAAAGATGTATAGGTAATTTTTTACTAACCCAAAAAACAAATTCTCAAATTACAAAGGGAAAAGTTATTGCTAACATTATTAATTTATGGGACTCATTCGGTCAGTGCAATTCCATAAAAAT